>JAAYRH010000162.1 GCA_012518835.1 Aeromonadales bacterium
TCGACCTCGTTAAATAACTCCTCTTTTAAATATTCGAAGGGTTTATCAAAAGATAGCTGTTCGCAGTGCTCTGTTAATGCTTGGCTTATTTCATTATGAAACTCACCGCCGGTGCCAGTGGCCACGCGTTTGAGCCCTAAGCGTTGAATATGGCGCTGCAGCGTGCTTATCAGCTCGCTGTGTTTTAGAGTGACGACCTCAGCATGATTTTGCTGCAATAAATCTACTAGCCTCGCGAGCATAGTATGGCGCTCGGTTTCCTCCCAGATTGGATAATCTGGATTATTGACCGGTAGCGGCTTAACCTGAGCTTGGCGTAGTCGATTAAGGATCTGATTACGGGTGCTAGACATTATTTATTCCTCTTAGCCATCAATTCGCGCAACGTAGTATTGGCGGGCTTAGGTGCGCTTCGACAACGCGTCCAAGGGCCTAGCTTGCTAGGGATTAATCCACGAAAGCGGGTAGCACACCAAGTGGTGATTTTATAAAGAGCCGGGTGCGTGGCCATTAAACTAAAGCTGCGCCAAGCAAAGGCTTCGCTATTACTTTTGGCAGCATCTTGGCCGCGCAAAGGGCGAACACCGGGACGAGGTTCTTGTTTAGCTTCGCGACGTAAGCGTAGTAATATTTCAGGAATAGGTATGCGCACTGGGCACACTTCACCGCAGGCACCGCACAAGCTCGAGGCGGTAGGTAAGTCTTGAGTTGCTGCTAATCCTAAAAGATGTGGTGAAATAATTTGACCAATGGGGCCAGGATAAACGGTGCCGTAAGCATGCCCACCAATACGAGTGTAAACCGGGCAATGATTCATACAGGCGCCGCAACGAATACATTGCAAGGTTTTACGCAGCTCTTCATCGGCGTACGCTTGACTGCGACCATTATCGAGCAGCACTAAATGCACTTCTTTGGGGCCATCAAGTTCGTCCGTTTTACGCGGGCCACTAATCATATTGAAGTAGGTGGTGATGGTTTGTCCTGTGGCCGAGCGAGTGAGGGCACTAAATAAAGGGGGAACGTCTGCCAAAAACTCCACTACTTTTTCGATACCCGTCACGGCAATGTGCACCTCAGGAACCGTGGTACACATGCGGCCATTACCCTCGTTTTCTACTAAGCATAAGGTGCCGGTTTCTGCTACAGCGAAGTTAACACCCGAGATACCTATATGGGCATTTTGAAACTTTTCCCGTAAAACATTCCGTCCCGTTTGAATTAAGGTGTCTACGTCTAGGGTGTGTTTAAAGCCAGGAACATGCTCGGTGAAGAGCTCTGCTACCTGTTGTTTGTTCTTATGGATAGCCGGCATAATAATGTGAGAAGGAGTTTCGTCACCCAGCTGCACAATGTACTCACCCATGTCGCTTTCTAAGCAATCGATGCCGTGTTTTTTCATGGCATGGTTAAGCTCTATCTCTTCGCTCACCATCGACTTACCCTTTACAGCCAAGGTGCCCCCATGGGCTTTAATAATGTCTGCAAAAATCGCGTTAGCTTGTTCAGCATTATCTGCCCAGTGCACCTGGATGCCGTTAGCGATGCACTTGGCTTCTAATTGTTCGAGCAAGGTGGGCATCTTTGTTAAGCAGCGTTGCCGGATGGCTTCCGCAGTATCACGAATAGCACTTTCTTCATGAGGATCGCTGAAAGCGCTTTGACGTTTATCTCTGAGATAATCCATGGCGCCCCGAAAGTTTGCGCGTAGCTCGGTATCCGCGAGCGCAGCCTCAGCTTGGGGATGAAAGAGTTGCGGCTTATTGTGCATCGGTTCCCTCCAAACGACTCATTAAGAAAGTCGCTAAATGTATACCTTGTAGGTCTTTTCCTTGGTATTGCTGAGCGCCGTTGATATTGAGCAAACAGCCCCAATCAGCACTAATCAATTGCTCAGCTTGGGTATTATTCAAATGCTGCGTTTTATCTTTCACCATGGCCTCACTAATGGCAGGGTGGCGCACCGAGAAGGTGCCACCAAAACCACAACACTCGCTTTCGTAGGCTTGCTCGCGCAATTCAACACCATCTAGCTGGGCTAGCAGTTGTCTGCTAGTAATATGCACTTTCATTTCACGCCGTGCGGCACAAGAGGTATGCAATACCACTGAAGTAGCGGGGCCTTGGTCAACCAGTTTAATTCGACAGACATGCACTAAAAACTCAGTTAGCTCAAAAACTCGCTCACTAAATTGGTTAGCCAATAGTTCATGTTCGGTCCCTGCAAACAGCCGTCGGTAATGATGGTGCATCATACCGCCACAAGAGCCGGACAATACCACTATTGGCCAAGGCTCAGGGAAGAGGTTCATTTGGTTGAGCGCTATGGTTTTTGCATCATCTTCGTACCCTGATGAATAAGCAGGCTGGCCACAGCAGGTTTGTTTGGGTACATAAATGATCTCAACTCCTGCCCGCTCAAGCAGCTTAATAGCGTCTAGACCACTTTGAGGTGAAAAGAGATCGACTAAGCAGGTAGCGTATATATAGACTTTTTTTGGCTTAGCAGGATAGATGCGAATGGCAGATGACATAACCTAATTCCTTTAATAATAGGACTTAAAACAGTTAACTAAGCGAGGGCTTTTGGCTCCTCGCTTTTATGTTAGACCTCGGTGACTAAGAGCGTGCCCCGTTAGGTTAGGTTTAGTAAAGGATCTGCAATATTTAACCCATAGATAGCTACCATGCCGATGATGGCGAGAAATAGCAGATAGTAGAGGGTAGGTAAGGCCGTCTTGCGCAAGGTGGCACCCTCTCGCCCTAATAAGCCCACCGTAGCTGAGGCTGCCACCACGTTATGAATGGCAATCATGTTACCTGCAGCGGCTCCTACCGCTTGCAGGGCGACTATCATGGCGGTGGAAATATTTAGAGTTTGAGCGACTTCAAACTGAAACTGAGAAAACATCATATTAGAGACGGTATTTGAGCCAGCAATGAAGGCACCTAAGGCTCCTATAGCGCCACTAATGGCGGGGAAGGATGCTCCGGCTAAATCGGCGGCCACTCTGGCAGTCATCACCGGCATGCTCACGATATCTGCTTCGTTAACTCCTGAGTTAATAAAGATCCGTACCATAGGTACAGTAAACATCAGCACGAAACCGGCACCAATTAACGTACGTGAAGACTCTGAAATAGCAGGAGCTAGGTCTTTAAGAGAGCGGGTTTGTGCTATTACGGCTATCAAAGACACCATAATCAAAATGCCACCTGGTAAGTACAAAGGTTCGATACTGGCGCTAACCCCCGCCTCACCCAAAATGTTATTAAAAGGCATGCTCCAACTATTTAGCAGTGCTTTAAAACTATCACTCGTACGGCTAAGTACGAGTAATACTGGCAGTAAAACATAGGGAAACCACGCCATGATCAAGCCCATTGGCCTTTTCTTTAAATCGTCGGTGTTAATAACTAAAGAGCCTAACCATTCTTTAGGCCAGGTGGAGGCTTGTGGAAAGTCGAATACGGTTTTAGGTACTAAGAAACCCTTGCGCGCCGCCGGCACTACAATCGCGAGAGAGACCAATCCACCTACCATAGAGGGGAACTCAGGGCCCAAAAATATACCAGTGATGGCATAAGGAATGGTAAAGGCTAATCCTGCAAAAATGGCAAACGGCAGAATATTTAAGCCTTCTTTCCAACTTTTATTCTTACCAAAGAAACGGGTCAACATGATCGACATCAGTAAGGGCATTAGTATTCCGATAATGGCGTGCGTTACCGCAACATAGCCAGTGACAGTTTGCAGATAAACTTCCCAGCTTGAACCATTGGCAGCTAAAGTCTCGCCGATAGCGATGCTGTCTACTCCCGAAGTTACGCCAACAACAATGGGCGTGCCCACGGCACCAAAAGACACTGGGGTACTTTGTACCATCATACCCATTAGCACAGCAGCCAAGGCAGGAAACCCTAGCGCCACCATCAAGGGGGCCACTACTGCTGCAGGAGTACCAAAGCCTGAAGCTCCTTCAATAAAGCAACCAAAGCACCATGCCACTATGATAGCTTGCACACGGCGATCGGGTGATATGGAAGTGAAGCCATTACGGATACTGGTGATGGCACCGGTATGCTTTAACGTATTAAGTAATAAAATAGCACCAAAAATTATCCATAACAGTGAAACAGAGACCACTACCCCTTGCAGGCTAGAAGCGATAACTCGTGTTATTGTCATGTCCCAAGCAAACAGTGCAACTAGTACAGTCAAAATAAAGGCTAATGGCATCGCTCTTTTCGCCGGCCATTGCAGGCCGACCAGTAGCACAGCAGCTAACAAAATGGGCGTAAAGGCCAATAGTGCTAATAATGAGTTATTCAGCATAGGCTTCCTTCCTTGGCAATATGTTAGTGGTGATGAAAGTTTTACTTGCTGCACTAAGGGCACAGCTAGTTATTAACACTATGTAACATATTATGTTGTTTTTTATGAATATATAGGTATAAGGAAACAGACCTTTTCCAAAAGTGGATAAATGATGCCTAAAACGGATGATTTAGTGCTTTTTGCCCAAGTGATTGATCTAGGATCGTTTAGTAAAGCCGCTGAAATTAATGGCTTAGCTAATTCGGTAGTAAGTAAGCGAATAGGCCGATTAGAAAAAGCCTTAGGCACTACCCTTATCTACCGCACAACGCGGCGCTTGACGCTAAGTGAGGTTGGTCAGGTGTTATACCAACAGGCAAAACTCGTTGCACAGGCTTCACAAGAGGCATTTGATGCGGTGAGTGGGTTTAGCCAGTCGCTCCAAGGACATATTCGGATATCGGTTCCTACTATTTCTGGTGAGTTAGTATTGGCACAAGCAATAGCTGAGTTTTGTGATCTACACCCAGCTATCTCGGTCGATATGTCATTAGATAATCGTTTCGTAGATTTGATTAAAGAGGGATACGATCTTGTTATTCGTACGGGGCACTTAGAAGACTCCAACCTCATTGGGCGTCATATTCTAGACTCGCGTTGGGTGATTTGCGCTGCACCTAAGTATATTAGCCGCCATGGTAAACCACAGGTTCCTGATGACTTGCTAAGCCACAACTGCCTTATTTACAGTTATCAAGAAAGTGGTGCTCGAGATTGGCTATTTACCCAAGACAGTAAAGTTTATCCGTTAAGAATTAATGGTAACTTTTCAACTGACAATGCGGCTGCCTTGCGCAAAGCGGCGCTTGCCGGTCACGGGTTAGCCTATGTACCGCGCTGTTTAGTTTATCCGGACCTGCAAAAAGGTAGCTTAGTTGAGCTGTTACCTCAGCAAGTAGGCAAGGTGTTAGGCATTTATGCGGTGTACCCTTATAGTCGCCAGCCCTCGCTTAAAATAAAGCTGTTGTTTGAGCATATCCGCTCTCGCTATATGGATATAAGTCATTATTTTTAACCCAGTCAAGCGTATTGCTTAGTCTTGGCCAAAAGGGGAGTAAGCCTAGCGAGTAAGTTCGGCTAGGCTCTGAGGTGGAAGCGTAATTACTAAAGGAGCTAATGTGGCGTAGTTACTACCGAGCTATTTACCGAACTATTAAAATATAGCTGATAACAAAGCCCGCAATAAACAGCGTTTCTAAAATCATCAGTAGTACCGGCTTCCAACCCACTGATAAAATATCTTTTAGTTGGGTACGTACGCCAAGGGCAGCAATGGCGGTGAGCAGCAACCAAGATGAGCTATTGGCTAGCGGGGCACTCACGACGGTGGGGATCCAGCCTAAGCTATTAATGATAAATAACGCTACAAAGCCGATTAAAAAGCCAGGAATAGCCACGGTTTTACCTTGGCTTCCTTCACCACGCTGGCGCGCCGCACGGCGGATTAAAATGCCAATGGTCATCACAATCGGCACTAACATAGCTACACGTACCAGTTTAACAAAGGTACTTAAGTCGCCCACTTCATTAGAGATGCTGTAACCGGCGCCTACCACTTGGGCCACATCGTGAATGGTGGCACCTAAAAAGAGCCCTGCATCTTGTGTGCTTAAGTTCAGACTAGAACTTAACATCGGGTAAAAAATCATCGCCAGCGTACTAAGGGTAGTCACACTGATGACAGTGAATAAGGTCTCGCGTTTCGTTTGCTCAGTTTGGGGTAACACACTGTTTATGGCCATGGCCGCTGAGGCTCCACAAATGGCTACCGAGCCACCGGTAAGCGTGCCAAAGGCGGAGCTAAAGCCCAGTAACCGAGCCATTAAAATACCAAAACCAATGGTGAGCACTACTGCCGAACATACCATTAATAACGGTACCCAGCCCAAGGTCAGCACATCGCTAAAGGTGATGCGCAGGCCCAGCATCGCTACCCCTAATCTGAGGATAGTTTTAGCTGATAATTCTAGACCCGGTAAACACATTGGCACTTGGCTAAGAAAGTTAAATGCCAGCCCCAGTAGCAGGGCCATTAGCATGGCAGGGGCGCCGTATTCTTGGGATAAAAAGCTGGCGGCAATACCAATGGTGACCGCGACACAAACGCCGGGAAAGTATTTTTGCCGTGTGTCTTCTAGTTTACGGAAGGTGCGAGTGAAGTTGTTTTCTGGCAGAGGCGTCATAAAGGTCGTCCTTAATAATGAAACGTTGAGTGACCAGCTCGCTAAAAAAATAAAGGCCCAATTACTATGTTGCGATAGTAAGGGCCGATAAGGAGTGTCAGTCTAGCGTTAGTACTTAACTTACGTAATTGCGAGAGCCGATTACTCAGCACCGTGTCGGCGTTGTAAGGCCAGACCTTGTAAGAAATTACGTAAAAACTGATCACCACAAGGCTTAAAGTGCTTGTGGCTGGGATTACGAAATAATGAGGTTAGCTCAGGCTTTCTTACATTAAATCCAGCTAGGCTTAATAAGCTGAGAATATCTTCCTCTTTAAGCTCTAGCGCGACGCGCAGTTTTTTAAACACTTGGTTATTGATCGGCTCAGCTTGAGCAGATTTAGGCGGAGCACTGCCTTCGCGAGGGCCCCGGTTATGCAAAATTAGTCCGTCTAAAAAGCCCAACAGCTGCTCATTGCTGCAACTGTGATAATTATCTTCTTCCTCTTTAGCCAGTAAGCTTAATAGCTGACTCTCAGTAATTTCAATACCCCCTAAGCCAAACAGGGCCACCGTATGCTGATCGCTAAGATCGAGGGAATAACGGATGCGTCGTAAAATATCATTATTGGTCATTATCGTTTTGCTCCGCTTTTTTCGCTTCCACTTTTTTCTCTTCGGCTTTTTTTACTCGTATTTTCTGACCATCGACTTCGATACCATTTAAGCTTTTTATAGCGGCTTTTGCCTGAGTTGGATTAGGCATAAAAGCAAAACCAAAGCCTTTAGAATTCTTGGTATTAGGATCCATCACCAAGTGAAAGTAATGCACTAAGCCATAGGGTTCGAGCAGGGTAATAATTTGTTGTTCGGTAGTGAGGCGAGAAAGGCCTCGGATCATTATCTTCATTGAGTCTTCCCTATGACACAGCCGCATCATATAAATGGTTTAAGAAAGGTCTGGTATAACAACACCAATGCTCGCGAGTGTAGCAGTTTGGGAGGCTTGCGTCTTGCAGCTTATGCCGACCCAGAGCGGGTCGGCAAGGAGGAGTTAACCTTCGAGGCGACGAATACGCTGACGTAAAATAGTAAAGTCGAATCGAGTGCGATTAGGGATTAATAACAGTAGGCAAGAGACGATAACTGGTACAAAAGTAGCCAATAAAAAAGCCTCTAATAAATACAGCGCTTCTTGTCCTGGGGTAGGAAAGTAGGCGAGCCCTGCAATTAGTCCCGCTAAGGTACTCAGTACCGCATTGTAGCTTTGGTAGCGGGCATTATAAAAGCCAAAGAATACTGGGAAAGCGGCAGCACAGCACAGCAAGTCGGCCAGTAAGAATAAATACAACACACTAAAGCCTTGGGAGGCGACATACAAAATGGGCAAGGCGAGTAGGCAGATAAACCAGCGTGACAGGCCAAGTAATTTGTGTGCACTCATATTAGGCATCAAGCGCCGTAAGTCCACCACCATCATGCTAGAGAGCGCGCTAATAGTGGTGTCGGCGCTGCTCATAATGAGGGCCAGACCAAAGGGCAATAAGCCGATAGCAAACCACAAAGGAATTTCAGACAGCAGCACATTAAATAAAGCCACCGAGCCATCACCGGGTAAGCCTAAGCCCATAAACACCAGCCCAAATAACCCCATAATAAAAATGATAGGGAAGCTTAAGACACCACTTAGAATAAAGCCGTTGCGCATCGCTTTGTTATCTTTAGCGGCAAAAATACGCTGCCAGGTTCCTTGGTAAAACAGGCCGGTTAATACCACAGCTAAAAAGAAGGTAAGTCCCGACTTTAAGCCGCCCATATCAAACGGGTTTAATAGGTGAGGAGCATGTTCTTTTAGTCCAGCGACGGTGGGGGCGATGCCGCCGGCGGCTTGCCAGCCAAAGGCGATCAGCAGCAAAATAAACGGCAGTATTACTAGCATCTGGATGCGGTCAGTAAAAATGGTCACCCGTAACCCACCATAAAGGGTGTAAAGCAGGGTGGCTCCCATTACGATACTGGCGGTGACCCACAGGGGGACGGGAGCTAATAACTCGACCATTTTGGCAATGGCCGTTAAGCCCGCAGTAAGGGAGATAAACATGTAAAACATCATAATCACCATAACAAAGCCGTACATGGGCTTGCCGTAACGATGCAATACAAATTCGGTAAGAGTGTGGCCCTCGGGGATGAGCTCTCGGATCCGTCGACCCAGCGGTATCATAATGAAACGCGGTATTAAGGCGCCCAACGCATAACCGGTAATAGCTCCAATACCACCCCAAGTCGCGGCTTGCGCCGGACCAAATAAAATCCAGGTGCCCATGGTGGTCGCTAATAACGTCATCATAGTGGCATGGCCACTTTGACTGTTACGAGCTACTACAAAATCGTCTAGCTTATCTTGCTGACGACGAGCATAAAGTAATCCAGGAATGGCGAACAGGGCGGCAAACAAACACAGCCAGCCAATTGCAGCCGTAGCACTTAACATGAAGATCTCCCTTTGCCACTAATAGGCAAGCACGATGAGGATAGCCAGTCATTGACTAATGCACCGAGTAACAGCAGGCAGATCAGGAGGGAGTGTGGTTGCTTTCCTTCCCTTCGCCGGCATTACCCGGATCAGGTTCGAAGGGTTACTGCAATAATGCAGATTCTCAGCCAAAAGGCTCCCCTAGGAAGAGGACTTAGGATAGGGGGCCAACTTATGGTTGTCAATTAGTGGCCGTAGCGCTTACTTTAATAGTCTTATCAGATTGAAATAAAAAAACGCAGCCGAAGCTGCGTAGTTATAGCGTGGTGATGTTTAAAGCCGCGAGTTTACTTCACTCGCCACTTGATGGTTTCGCCGGCGCGAATAGGGACTAACTCGTCACCGCCTAACTCTAAAGTCTCGGGGACCGCCCAAGACTCTTTTACCAAAGTAATAGTGTCGGTGTTACGCGGCAGACCATAAAAATCTGGACCGTTGTGACTGGTAAAGGCTTCTAACTTATCTAGCGCATTGGCTTCTTCAAACACTTCGGCATACAGCTCCACGGCGGCGTGGGAGGTATAGGCACCGGCACAGCCGCAGGCAGTTTCTTTATTTTTCTTAGTATGAGGTGCCGAGTCAGTGCCCATAAAGAATTTTTTATTCCCGCTAGTGGCGGCACGTACCAGCGCTTGCTGATGAATATTGCGCTTAAGAATAGGCAAGCAATAGTAGTGCGGGCGAATGCCACCCACCAGCATGTGGTTGCGGTTAAATAGTAAGTGGTGAACGGTGATAGTGGCCGCTACGTTATCGCCGGCCTGTTCAACAAAGTTGACTGCATGCTTGGTAGTAATATGCTCGAGTACGATTTTTAGCTTAGGAAAATCACGCACTACATCGGGCAAGATGGTGTCGAGAAAGACTTTTTCGCGGTCAAATATATCGACGCTGTCGTCGGTAACTTCGCCATGGATCAGTAAGAGCACCCCGGTTTCTTGCATCACTTCCAGTACCGAATAAATTTTCTTTACGTCGGTAACGCCCGAGTCTGAGTTAGTGGTCGCGCCCGCTGGGTACAGTTTGCAAGCGACAATTTTACCAGTGGCTTTGGCTCGGCGGATTTCTTCTGGATCGGTTTTGTCAGTTAAATATAAGCTCATCAAGGGCTCAAATTGACTGCCTTGTGGGCGTACTGCTGTTATCTTTTGGTAATAGTCCAGCGCCTGCTCAGTGGTGGTAGCCGGCGGTAGCAAGTTGGGCATTACCAACGCGCGGCCTAAATAACGGCTAGCATCGCGTACGGTGTCTTTCAGCTGCTGATTGTCACGCAGGTGCAGGTGCCAGTCGTCGGGGCGGGTGATAGTTAGGGTAGAATCTTGTGAGGTCATAGCGTTGGGTTCTCCATTACATCCATATCGCCATTATCTACTGCTGGCGCGGATTAACCAAATCTTAGCAAGCCGTCAGTTTTCAGTTAAAACAAAACCTAAATAAAAACCAGACAACCGCTAAGGTTGCTGATGGCTTATAGCTTACGGCTGAAAGCTCCCCGCAGGGGCGGAGATATGTTATGGTCATGATCGTGACACGGGGTGTCTGGCGATTGTGTTTCGCTAGGGCTGAGATAACACCCGTCGAACCTGATCCAGTTCATACTGGCGAAGGGATGTCAGCCTTTCGGCTTGTGGCAAATTTTGCCCGTCCATGCCTTCGCCTCTCATTTAGAGGTCGTAATGCAACAAACATCATCATCTAACTTATCCCTTAACCAGCAAGTGGTGTTAGTCACCGGCGGCGCCCGTGGCCTAGGTGAACATCTAGTGCGTGCCTTTTTACGAGAAGGCGCCAAAGTGGTTATTAATTATCTTAATAGCAATACTGCTGCTAATACGTTAGCGGCCGAATATCCGGAACACGCTCTTGCCTTACAGGCCGATGTAACCGATGCCGAGGCAGTAAAGGCGTTATTTAGCCAAGCTCACACTCATTTTGGCCAGCCTATTACCACAGTGATTAATAATGCCTTGCCGGCGTTTTCGTTTAATGGCGATGCCCGTCCTAATGCCGAGCAGCTAAGCTGGGAGCATATGAACCAGCAATTAGAAGGCATTGTGAAAGGTGCGCTAAATACCACGCAGGCGGCCTTACCTGGTATGCGTGAGGCGGGTTTTGGTCGTATTGTTAACGTTGGTACTAACTTATTTCAAAACCCCGTGGTGCCTTATCACGATTATACTGCTGCTAAAGCCGCGTTATTATCTCTTACCCGCACGCTATCCCAAGACTTAGGGCCCAATGAAATCACCGTGAATATGGTGTCGGGCGGTTTATTGCGTACTACCGACGCGTCGTCGGCCACCCCAGAAGCGGTATTTGATTATATTGCGGCTAACACGCCATTGCGCCGTGTGACTACGCCGGCTGAATTTGCCGATGCGATTTTATTTTTTGCTTCTCCTTGGGCGCGCTCTGTTACCGGACAAAATCTGGTAGTAGACGGCGGCTTGGTGAAAAACTAATGACTACCACAAAACGACAAATGCACCTCAACTTGTTTTTAATGGGCTGTGGGCATCATAAAGGCGCTTGGCGTCATCCTGATTCAGCCGTTGAGCAGCTGGGTGATATTCGCTATTACGAACGGTTAGCGCAAACCGCCGAGCGCGGTAAATTAGATGCAGTTTTCTTTGCCGACGGTCAGTCTGCTGGCAATGTGTCCGATGGTAGCCCGTGGTTTTTAGAGCCGTTAACGGCCATGGCCGCGATGAGTCGTGCCACCGAAAAAATCGGCTTTATCAGTACCGTTTCCAGCACTTTTTATACGCCGTTTCATGCTGCGAGAATGATGGCCTCGTTGGATCATATTTCGGGTGGGCGCATGGGCTGGAACGTGGTCACCTCGATGTTTGATGTCGAAGCACGTAACCATAACTATGAAAGTATGCCGGTGCATGCCGATCGTTATCGCCGCGCCGATGAGTTTGTGGATGCCGCGCTTAAGCTGTGGGACTCTTGGCAGGCCGATGCGTTGCAGTTTGATCGTAACGGTCATTATGCCGATCCTGATAAAGTGCAGCCGATCAATCACCAGGGCGAGTTTTTCTTGGTAGATGGCCCACTTAACGTGCCACGCCCGCCACAGGGGCATCCAGTATTATTTCAAGCTGGCGCTTCAGAGCAAGGACGCGAGCTGGCGGCACGCCGAGCCGAAGCTATTTATGCGGTGGCCTATGACTTACCCGCAGCTCAAGAATACTACCGAGATATAAAGAACAGAGTAATAGCTGCCGGACGCACCGTTGATGTGCCCATCATGCCCGGTTTAGTCACCTATGTGGCAGCCACCGAAGCAGAAGCAAAAGCCAAACAGCACGAGTTAGATAAACAATTACCGGTTGAGGCATCGTTGCGCCAGTTGGGGTTGTTTACTGAACAAGATTGTATGAATTGGGAGCTCGATGCGCCGGTACCTAAGCTGCCGCCCCTGGAAGAGTTTACCGGGCCAAAAGGACGTTACAGTACTATCTTGCGTATTATTGAAACCGAACAACCCACTGTGCGCCAGCTACTCGGGCGCTTAGCCGCGGGTGGTGGCCACTGCACTATGGTCGGCACTCCAGAGCAAATTGCCGATCAGATGGAACACTGGTTTCTTAATGAAGGTGCCGATGGCTTTAACTTAATGCCACCGTCGTTACCAAGCGGTATTGAAGATTTTATTGAGTTAGTCGTTCCTGAACTACAGCGCCGAGGGTTATTTCGTACCGAATATGAAACTAACACCTTACGCGGTCATTTAGGCTTAGCTAAGCCCTAGCCCTACAGGCAGCGGTAAGCTATCAGCTGTGAACGTAAATAAAAAAGCCCACAACACCATGCTGTGGGCTTGTGGATTCCCTGGCAAAAAAGTAATTAATTTGGTGGCGTTAATCGCTGTTCGACGTGCTGCAAGAGGGCGTCGATAATAATCGCAATCAGCGCCACCATTATGCCGCCTTGTAAGACAAAGGCCATGTTGTCGGTGAGCAAACCGGCAATAATCACTTCCCCTAACCCTTTGGCTGCCACTGTAGAGCCAATAGTGGCGGTGCCGACACTGATCACCAGCGCAATGCGAATACCGGCCAAGATCATCGGTAACGCCAGCGGTATTTCTACTCGCCATAATTGCTGGCTAGCAGTCATGCCCATTCCTTGTGCCGCTTCACGTATGTTAGGCGAGACTTGCTGTAAACCGGTCACGGTATTTTCAAAAATAGGCAGCATGCCATATAAAAACAAGGCGACTAACGTAGGTATTAGGCCAAAGCCTAAGGCCGGTACAGCTAATGCTAATATCGCCACTGGCGGAAAAGTTTGCCCTAAGTTGGCGACGGCTCGGGCCAGCGGTAAAAACTCGGCACCACGCTGGCGCGTTACTAACATGCCGACAGACACCGCCAGCAAGGTGGCAGCACTAATGGCCATTAACACAGCCGCTAAGTGCCACGCTAATAAATGTATAAAACTATCTCGGCTATAAATGACCGACATCTTGTTAGAGACTAACGGTTGAAAGAGTGGCTCTAACCACGCCATCTTAAACGTCATGATCAGCAAGCAGAGTATAGCCACCCCCAGGCCTAACCAAGAACGGCTAGGGCGCTTCACTGTTTTGCTCCATTAGGCAAAATATCTAATAAACGAACGTAGCCCACAGGGGCGCCAGTATGGTCGGTGACCGTTAATTGCTCAGCCTGCTCCCAAATTAATATCGACATCGCCTCGCGCAGGCTGGCCTTAGCACTAATGGTGAGCGCGTTTGGATGAGCCACGCGGCTAACTAAGGGCGACATGACTTGGCCTACCTGTTTGGTACTTAATAGCCGCAGTGAGCGCTCGGTGCCGGCCACTAAGTTTTGTACAAAACCCGGCTTAGGGTGGCGCAATAAATTCTCTGGGGTGTCAAGTTGTAAGATTTCGCCTTTATCCATTACGGCGATAACATCGGCCATGGTCACCGCTTCTTCAAGATCGTGAGTTACCATTATAATAGTGACCCCTAACAGCCGTTGAATGGCTAATAACTCGGTTTGTAAATGAGCGCGAGTAAGGGGATCCAAAGCGCCAAAGGGCTCATCCATTAACAATAATTCAGGTCGGGCCGCCAGTGCGCGTGCTACGCCAACCCGCTGTTGCTCGCCCCCCGACAGTTGATGAGGGTATTTATTCGCAAAGGTACTGGCCTCTAGCTTAAATAGTGCCAGCAGCTCACTAACGCGGTTTTTAATATCTGCGTTACTCCAGCCAAGCAATTGCGGCACAGTAGCAATGTTTTGGGCGATGGTTTTATGAGGAAATAAACCCACCCCTTGAATCACATAGCCGATACGCCGGCGTAACTGCTCGGGAGCTACCTCAGTCACACTTTGTCCGTTAATTAAAATCTGCCCTTGGCTAGGTTCAATCAGCCGATTAATCATGCGCAGTAAGGTGGACTTACCGCAACCGGAGGTTCCCACCAACATGCAAAACTGGCCCGACTCCACGGTAAAAGCAACATCGTTTACCGCAAGCTGCTCACCAAACTGTTTACTGAGGCCAGATACTTCAATCATGTTTATCCCTTTGCTGCAGTGCGATCAGGGTATCTATTAAGGTGGCGCACAAAAAAGCCAATATCACAGTAGGTAAGGCACCTAGCATGACCAGCTCGTTAGCGGCCTGGCCTAATCCTTGGAAAATATAGGTGCCAAAACCACCGCCACCCACTAAAGCCGCCACCGCCACTAAACCAATATTCATCACCAAAATGACTCTAACTCCCGTTAAAATAACCGGCATCGCTAGCGGGAATTCAACTTGCCATAAACTCTGCCACGCAGACATACCCATACCACGGGCGGCTTCTCGCACTTGTGAGTCCACTTGAGCAAAGCCTAGGCGGGTATTACTAACAATAGGTAACAGCGCATAAAAAAACAGCGCAATAATTGCCGGTGCCGCGCCAATACCGCTGATCCCCACCTTAGCCACGATAGGGTAATGGTGAGCTAATAATCCCAGTGGAACCATCAACATGCCAAACATCGCGAGGCTAGGAATAGTTTGTAACACATTGAGTAAGGGTAATAGCAGGGCGTGTAGGCGAGGGGAGCGATGACAGCGAATACCCAGCGGGATCCCCACTAATAAGGCGGGCACTAAGCTGCCTAATGAGAGTTGCAGGTGGCGTAAGCCCTGCGCCCAAAAGTCACTTTGACTATGGTATTCCTTTAATAGCGATAAGTTATCCCAGTGACCACTAGCCAGTAATGCCAAGATGCTTGCCATTAATAGTAATATCCATGCTAGGCGTGCTAAAGGCGCTAGCGCTAGCTTAATAACATTATCACTAAGTAGTAAGGCTAAACAAAAAGTACTGCCCCAAAAGCCGCTTCCTAACGACACTCGCGCAAGCGGGCTGGCCTGCGCGACTAACTCGCTGGCGCTAGCACCAATGACATAAAATAAGCTCAACAAGGTCGCCGTTAATAATATTAGCCGCAGGGGCAGACCGTGAGGTACCGTCAGCAAACCGCAGGTGGGGAGCAGTAAGGCCAGCAACAGGCCTAAGGTACTGAGACTGGTTGCCTCCCATAATAACAGCGGCTCGCCCGGCATGATCCGGTTAGGCTCTAAGCTCACTACCGGTAGCAGCAATAAAGTAACTAATAAAGCGCCGCCTAACAGGCAGCCAATGTTATCTCGAGTGAAGGTTTGCAAGCCCATCCCTTATTTAAGAAAGAGTTACTGACTTAGTAGGTTATGTTGCTGCAAATAGCTTTTAGCCACCGCTTGCGAGCTTTCTCCGCCGATGGCGATCCGGCTATTTAACTCTTGCAGCGTGTTAAGATCTAACTTAGCAAACACCGGTGCTAATACTTTGTTGATCTCTGGGTGTGCTAGCAATACTTGCTCGCGGATCACTGGTGCGGGCGCATACACTGGCTGCACGCCTTTATCATCTGTCATGACGACCAAACCCACCGACGCTATGGCGCCGTCGGTGCCATATACCATAGCGGCATTGGTATCATCGGTTTCTAGCGCCGCCGCTTTAATGGTGGCCGCCGTGTTGCCTCCGGATAATACTAATAATTGGTTATCGCTAAGGGTAAAGTCATAAGCTTCTTGAAACGCTGGTAATACCGCAGGGCTTGAAACAAATTCTGCCGAAGCGGCCAGCTTTATATTTCCACCTTCATTTATGTAGTGTGCAAAATCCGACATAGTTTGTAAGTTTTGGCCGTTAGGCAGATCGTTACGCACTGCGATGGCCCAGGTGTTATTCACTTCGGCAGGGGTTAACCACACTAGCTTGTGGGCTTTATAGTCCAACTCTTTGGCTTGTTCATAGCCGGCTTGAAAATCACGCCATACTGGATCTTGCTCTTGCTGATGAAAAAAAGCCGCGTTGGCGGTGTATTCGGGGTAAATATCAATTTCGCCCGCAATAATCGCTTTACGCACAATAGGCGTGCCGCCCAGCTGGGTACGATTCGTGACCGGCAAGCCCGCATCTTCTAGCGCTAAATAAATAATATTACCTAACAGGCCGCCTTCAGTATCTATTTTAGAAGACACGGTAATCGGCGTATCTGCCATAGTCGCCTGACTTAAGCCAAGCGCCAGCAAGGTGAGGGCTAATGATTTTTTCATCCTGCATCCTTTAAAACATCGTGGTGGTGCGGTGGGCTGGATAGTTGCTCGTGTTACTAAACCATAGCAGTAACCCAGTGCATATAAATCCCTATTTATTATTAGTAACTAAGAATAGCAATCCATAAGTAAGTGCTAATATGTTATATTAGATAAACCTAAACATTTAGTCATAGACTAATTAAGGAGCTATCTATGGAAAATATTGCAGCAGCAACTATGGGTTTGCCACGTCTAAACGAACCGGCTCCCCACTTTAATGCGCCTACAACCGAAGGTGTTAAAAGCTTAAACGACTATCGCGGTAAGTGGTTGGTACTGTTTTCTCACCCTGCGGATTTCACGCCGGTGTGTACTACAGAATTTATTGCTTTTGCCAAAATGGCACCAGAATTTAATAAGCGAAACTGTGAGCTGTTAGGCTTATCTATTGATAGTACTCACTCTCATATTGCGTGGGCACGTAATATCAAAGAAAAGTTTGGTGTAGATATTCCGTTTCCTATTATTGCTGACTTAAAAATGGAAGTAGCGCAAGCGTACGGCATGATCCACCCCGGTGCGGCAGATACCTCGGCAGTGCGTGCTACGTTTTTGATTGATCCTAACGGCATATTGCGTGCCATGGTGTATTACCCTATGAGTAACGGCCGCTCTATTCCTGAGTTTTTACGTCTACTTGATGCACTGCAAACCAGTGATGAGCATGGCGTAGCAACTCCTGAAGGCTGGCAGCCCGGCGATAAAGTAATTGTGCCACCGGCCGCTACTGCTAGTGAGGCTGACAAGCGTATGGCATCTGATGAGTATGACTGTGTAGACTTTTACTTTTGTACTAAAGAACTTTAAAACTCTTTAGTGCTCTTTGTAGAAGAAAAGCATCGCCAAGGCGGTGCTTTTTTATGGCTAAAACTCTTAGGTGGCTTATTTGATATAACTAAAAGCATATAAAAGTGAGCTAACGATACGATATTTAGGGTTTTAAGTTTTTCTCTAGCGGATTCTGCTATAAAGTCAGCCTTACGACCGTAGATAAGATGGATTTTCTACCATCAAAAGGATGACTATGAACCACACCCCTCCCTTGTTATTGCGCCTAACCAGCAAAGTTAGTTTAGTTACCCAGATCGTGATTGGTATTGTAGCGGGTATTTTATTAGCGCTGTTGTGGCCTAATGCCGCAGAAACTCTGGGCCTGCTAGGTAATTTGTTTGTTAGTGCCCTAAAAGCCGTGGCGCCGATCTTAGTATTTGTGTTGGTAATGTCTTCTATAGCTAACCATAAGCACGGTAGCCAAACCAGCATTAAGCCTATTTTAGCCTTATATTTAATCGGCACCTTTGTGGCGGCACTCACTGCGGTAGCCTTGAGCTTTGCCTTTCCTACCGAGTTGGTGTTGGCTGTCGACAGTGCCGATGCCACGCCCCCCGAAGGCATAGCAGAAGTCTTACAGACCTTACTCTACCAAGTGGTCGACAACCCGGTGAATGCGCTATTAACCGGTAACTTTATCGGTATTTTAGCTTGGGCGATCGGTCTTGGCTTGGCGATGCGCCAAGGAGCCGAGTCGACTAAAAATATCTTGCGTGATATTTCAAACGGTGTATCCAACCTTGTTAAACTGGTCATCCATTTAGCGCCATTGGGTATTTTTGGCTTAGTAGCCAGCACCATCGCCAGCACCGGCTTTGAAGTGTTGTGGAGCTATGCTCACTTATTAGGTGTTTTGCTTGGCGCAATGTTGATTATTGCTTTAGTAATGAACCCCTTGATCGTGTACTTCAAAATACGTCGTAATCCTTATCCATTGGTCTTTACTTGCCTGCGTGAAAGTGGCGTCACCGCTTTTTTTACCCGCAGCTCAGCGGCCAATATTCCGGTGAATATGGACTTATGTAAGCGCTTAAATTTAGATGAAGATACTTATTCAGTGTCTATCCCGCTGGGGGCCACCATTAATATGGGCGGCGCGGCGATAACCATTACCGTACTGACCTTGGCGGCAGTAAACACCCTAGGTATTGAAATAGACATGGCCACCGCCTTGTTGTTAAGTGTGATTGCTTCTATTTCTGCCTGTGGTGCCTCGGGCGTGGCCGGTGGCTCCTTATTATTAATCCCACTCGCGGCCAGCCTGTTTGGTATTTCTAATGAAGTCGCGATGCAGGTAGTGGCCGTGGGCTTTATTATTGGCGTAGTGCAAGACTCTGCAGAAACTGGTCTTAATAGCTCCACCGACGTCTTGTTTACTGCGGCCGCTTGCCAAGCAGAAGAAGCTAAAGCCGCCGCTGCCCTCAGCAACCAGCGCTAAACTTTCAGCTAGCAGAACATGCATAAGCCCCGATATAGCTCGGGGCTTTTTTGTGGCTGATCGCTTAATGCTGACGGCTACAGGCTTAGTTTTTCTCATGTTGTTGGCACAGTGCAATAAAGCGGCGTAATAACGCCGAATGGTATTTGTTCTTATGCCACACCAGCTTTAAAGTACGAGCGAAGTGAGTATTCACACCAATGATGACGAGGCTGCCATTAGCTAAACTCTGCTGGGCGGCCCGGCGGGAAACAAAGGCTAACCCCAAGCCCTGAGCGGCTGATTGCATGACCGCTTCTAGCGTATTTAACTCTAAGACATTTCCGAGTGGCTCTAGGTAGGGCTTTAGCTCGCGCTCAAACTGCTCGCGATTGCCGGAACGCGGTTCACGCAATACCCAAGCATAGTGCTTAAGCTGATCTAGGTTTACCTTAGGTTGCTGTGCCAGTGGGTGCTGCGGGTGGGCCACAATTAGCATGTCATCTTGCAACCAGTCTTGAGTGAGCAGGGCGGGATGATGGTTTTCGCCTTCAATCAGTGCAATATCGAGTTCAAAGTGCGCCAGCATAGTGCATAAATTATGAGTGTTGGTAATGCGTACTTGTGCTTGTAATTCAGGTTGTTGGGCCAAGATATGTGGCAGTAAGTAATTACCAATGGTTTGGCTGGCGCCCACTCTGAGCGTGCCACTGGGCGCACCTTGCTCATCAAAAAGGTGCTCAATGTCGGTAATTCTGCTTAAAATTTCTTCAGCTAACGGTTGCAGTCGGCGGCCTTGGTCATTTATTTTAAGACGAGGATGATCTCTATCAAACACCGGCTGACCTAGTTGACGCTCTAATTCTGCCAAGGCTTGAGACAGGGCACCTTTACTTAAAAAGAGCTCTGCTGCTGCTAGCCCTAAGTTGCCGTGGCGAGCAATGCTGCTAAACACTCTGAGCTGTTTAAGACTTATCATTTAGAAAAACCAAACGCTTTGTTTAAATCATTTAGATATCATAAATAAGTGTGGTTTTCTATGCTAACTCCAGTTCAACAGGAGACCCATTATGTTTATGCCCACCCTTAATCATTATCGATATCGACTTGCTGGTGCGCCCACCCCGGTAGCTGGATTAGCATTAGGCATTGCCAGCTTAGGTTGGACGTGGGAAAACATGGGTAATTTCTCAGGTGATGCCCAGTTCATCGGCACGTTAATTGCCAGCCCGTTATTGCTGATCTTAGCCGCTAAGTTTTTATGTCATCCTACTCTATTAGCTAAAGACCTAGCTCATCCGGTGGTGGGCAGTGTGGTGCCAACCTTTGCCATGGCGACAATGGTAGTGTCTGCTACCCTCGGTGGCCAACTTGGCACCACATTGTGGTTATTCGCGGTGGCGCTGCATCTGGTGTTTTTAGTTACTTTTATCTGGCATCGTCTTAAAGACTTTCAATTACAGCACATGGTGCCCAGTTGGTTTGTGCCGCCGATTGGTATTGTGGTGGCCGATGTTGCCAGCCCCGGCGGTGCTTTTGCGCCCTTAGCTGAACTGTTGCTGTGGTTTGGTATTGGCTGCTACGCCATTATGCTACCTATGATGCTGTATCGTTTAGTGTTTTGTGGCGAAGTACCCGATGCCGCCAAGCCCACTTTGGCCATTATGGCCGCCCCCGCGAGCTTGTGTTTAGCCGGTTATTTAACCGTCACTGCTGCGCCAGCCCCGCTGTTAGTCGCCATACTATTAGGTATAGCAATATTAATGACCGCCACCATTTACTTGGCTTTTATTAAGTTACTGCGCTTACCGTTTAGCCCCGGCTTTGCCGCTTTTACCTTTCCGTTAGTGATTGGCGCCAGCGCATTATTTAAAACCGCCAGCCTCGTCGATAATCTGGATTTAGCCGCTGGCACCAGCGAGCAGCTGCGGGCGCTAGCTGAAGGCGAACTCATAGTAGCAACTGCGGTTATTACCTATGTGGCACTGCGTTTTGCCTTACACTTTAATCCACTGCGCAAAACGGCTCCTAAACTTGCTTAACTCACAGCTATAAAAAATCCCCGCACTCTTGAATCTGAGTGCGGGGATGTTTATGAGCCAAGTGAGCAGTTAAGGTTAGTGAACCGTCATTGCTGCACTTTGTTTAAGGCTGGCGCGAATAAAGGCCATAATAAAAAACACCGTTAATACCAGCACTATGGTGGGCGCGGGCGCACTGTCGATAAAAAACGATATATAGACCCCTAAAAAAGCGCCGACTAACGCAATTATCATCGACAGTATCAGCATGGTGCTAAATTTATTGGTTAATAAAAACGCAACCGCGCCCGGCGCTATAAGCAAGGCGATAGCTAAAATAAGCCCCACCGATTTAAGTGCTGCCACTATGGTAAGCGCAATTAAACACAGCAAGCTGTAATGCAAGACGTTAACGCGTAAGCCAATGGCTTGGGCATGGGCCGGATCAAAGGCATGCAACAGCAAGTCTCGCCATTTCACCCCTAAGATCAATGCGGTAAAGGCGGCAATAATGCCAGTCTCCACAATATCCCCTAAGCCAATCCCTAACATATCACCAAACAAAATATGATCGAGGTGCACATCGGCGTCGATTTTTACATACAGCAATAAACCAAAGCCAAACATGCCAGAAAACACGATACCCATTACCGTATCTTGCTTAATGCGGCTGTTATTTTTTAAAAAGCCAATCGATAACGCACACACCATGCCGGCGCTAAAGGCACCTATCGCCAGTGGCGCACCTATGATGTAAGCGATCACTACCCCAGGAAATACCGCGTGGCTCATAGCATCGCCCATTAGGGCCCAGCCTTTAAGCACTAAAAAGCACGACAGCAGGGCGGTAGGAATCGCAATTAACACCGAGATGATCAGTGCATTCACCATAAAAGAAAACTGAAACGGCGCTAATAAAGTTTCTATCATGGCGCAACCTCCAATGCCTGCGCGGCGCGGCGGCGGGCAGCAAAGTAACCGTGCTTAGGCGCAAAGAAAAAGGCCAACAAAAATAGCACCGTTTGTAGCACCACAATAATGCCGCCAGTAGCCCCATCTAAAAAGTAACTTATATAAGCGCCAATAAAACTAGTAATGGAGCCAATGGCAATGGCGATCCCTAATAGCCTAGGAAAGCGATCAGTTAATAAGTAAGCCGTAGCGCCCGGCGTAACCACTAAACAAATCACTAAAAAGGCCCCTACGGTTTGCAAGGCTGCTACCGTACTGCCGGCCAGCAGCGTAAAAAACAGCAGCTTAGTACGAGTAGGACTAATGCCAATTGAGCGCGCGTGGCTCTCATCAAAAAACACTACTAAAATATCTTTCCACTTCACCAGTAATATCAATAGCGTGACCACACTAATGATCACCAGCTGTAAAATATCGTGCGGATCGATGGCCAGAATATTGCCCAGCACAATGGTTTTAATGTTCACTGCCGTGGGCTTAAGCGACACCATAAATAAGCCCAGCGCAAAGAAGCTGGAGAAGATGAGCCCGATGATCACATCTTCTTTGAGCTTACTGCGCTGATTTAAAAACAGCATGGTAGCTGCCGCTAACCCACCGGCAAAAAAAGCACCCAGCGAAAACGGCAAGCCCAACATATAGGCACCCGCCACCCCCGGCACAATAGAGTGAGACAGGGCATCACCAATCAGTGACCAGCCTTTAAGCATTAAATAACAAGAAAGAAAGGCACACACGCCGCCCACCAGTGCCGATACCCACATGGCGTTGATCATATATTGATAACTAAAGGGCTCAAGAAGAACCATCATTGCCTTCTCCCTCCCATTTAGTTTGGGCTTCGCGGTTATGCACCTGGCCGGCTTTTAAGATCAAGGGGCGCTCATCGTCACTAATGATACCAATCGCATGCTCACGACCATGGCGGTTCTCATTAAGCACAAAATGGCGTAATACGCCGCCAAAGGCGAGTTCAAGGTTATCTTGGGTAAAGGTCTGGGCTGTTTCACCGTGGGCTAGCACCGTGCCTTTAATAAGAATGGTGCGATCACAAAACTCCGGCACCGAGCCTAGGTTATGGGTCGACACCAACATGACCCGTCCTTCATCCCGCAACTCGCGCAGCAAATGAATGATCTGATCTTCGGTTTTTACATCCACGCCAGTAAAGGGTTCATCAAGCAAGATCACTTGGCCGTTTTGCGCCAAGGCCCGGGCTAAAAACACTCGCTTTTTTTGCCCGCCCGACAATTCACCAATTTGGCGTTTACGAAATTCGGTCATGTTGACCCGTGCTAGGGCATTAGTCACTGCTTCGCGATCGATGGGCTTAGGAATACGTAACATACCCATGTGGCCATAACGGCCCATCATTACTACATCTTCCACTAATACTGGGAAGTTCCAGTCTACTTCTTCGGCTTGGGGCACATAGGCCACCAAGTTTTGGCGCAGCGCGTCGTCCACGCTCATGCCCAGCATACTAATATTCCCTTTGGCTAAGCGCACAAAGCCCATAATAGCTTTAAACAGCGTGGATTTACCGGAGCCATTTACCCCCACTAAAGCGGTAATGGTGCCGGTAGGGATCGCAAAGCTGGCATCGCGCAAGGCAGTATGACCATTACGATAAGTCACGGTCACATCATCTACCTGCATACCGGCGCCTAGCTTAGTATTAGAGGCGGCGATACTCATTTTTTTAATCCTTCTTGAATACCGTTCACAATGGTTTGGGTGGTTACGCCAATTAAGTCTAAATAGGTGGGCACTGGGCCATCGGCCTCACTGAGTGAGTCCACATATAACACACCACCGTAATGGCTACCGGTTTCGCGGGCTACCTGCTTGGCGGGTTTGTCAGAAATGGTACTTTCGCTAAACACCGCCGGAATTTTATACTCGCGCACCGTATCGACTACCTTGCGTACTTGCTGTGGCGTACCTTGCTGATCGGCGTTTACCGACCATAAAAACAGCTCTTTTAAGCCAAAGTCGCGCGCTAAGTAAGAAAACGCGCCTTCACTGGTCACTAACCAGCGTTGATCTTCTGGTAATTGCGCAATTAAATTCTGTAATGGCGTAATTTGTGCAGCAATTTCTTCTTTATAAGCCTCAGCGTTAGCTTGATAGATAGCGGCATTGTCAGGATCGTGCTCTACAAAGGCATCACGAATATTGTCGACATAAATCAGCGCATTGTGCGGCGACATCCAAGCATGAGGGTTAGGCTTACCATCATAAGGGCCGGCGACAATACTCATGGGCTCTATGCCATCGGTAACTACCACTTCTGGCATGTGCTGCATATTTTTATAGAATTTTTCAAACCAGACCTCAAGATTAAGGCCGTTAGAAAAGATAAGATCGGCATCGTGGGCGCGAATAATATCGCCCGGGGTGGGCTGATATTCGTGGATTTCGGCACCAGGCTTAGTAATCGACTCCACAATAGCGGCATCACCCGCCACGTTTTTAGCCATATCGGCAATCACGGTAAAGGTAGTTACTGCTTTAAATTTGTCTGCAGCACTCACCGGCATACTCATTAATAGAGTGGCCAATGCCAGCCCCAATCCTTTATTAAGCAGCGTACCTGCTTTGCACTTAACCATGATGACTCCTTTATATAGGGGGCGGCCCAGCAAAAAAGGGCGCAATGGCGCCCTTATAACGTATTGATACTGGCTATGCCTCTTACCATATTAGAATGTGATGTATATCTCAAACGCGCCAACCTTTATGCCAGCAAGAAAACCCAATGCCAGCAATAAAGTCAGGCCTGACAGCTTGGCCAGCTATTGAATAGCATAAAAAAAGGCCAGCAAACGCTGGCCTAAAAACTCTGGAAGCAATGTGAGCAATGTCGTGCCTTCAAAAACCTGCCTGCCTAACCTTGGGTTAAGGAGTCGTCGTTCGAAAACAATTTAACGATAATGGTTATCATTAACATGTGCAAGTATTTTTAGGTATTTTTATATAAACTGAGTTTGGCCTCATATTTTTAGGGTAAGCAGCACAATAAATAGCAGTGATCTTGCTTGTTGATCTGTTCGCAACAACTAAGATCGACGATCCTGATCTTAGTAGATCAGTGAGCGTGAGTTGATAACACAGAGGCAAACGCATGACCAAAACCCGTGTACAAATGATTATTGAAACCTTGCGTGATAATCCCACTAAAAAGTTTATTGCTCGTGACTTGGCAGCTGAGTTTTTAAAGCGCTACCCAAGCGAGATGGCAGAGAAGAAAAACAACCCACGCTATGACACACCAGAGAAGTTGTTAAAGCAGCTGACAGCTGAATTGAACATCGGGTTAATTACCGCTGCTAAAAAACGCTGTACTAATGTGGCTACTCAGGATAAGCCTCGGCCACGCCTGTTCTACTGGGATGCTAATCCAGAACTGTCGGCAGTAGATAATGAGTTAGTTGTGCCTGAGCTTGATGTGCTTGCACCAACATCTATAGCTATGCCTGCACCGGCTACATTGCCAACCAGCACAGTTACGGCTGAACACAGTGAGCAAGAGTTATATCCCTTGCTGATCGAGTTTTTACATAAAGAACTGGGCTTATTTTGTCAGCGCATTGATGAAAAAACCTCAAAAAACAGCCATGGCAATGGCGGTAATCATTGGTTACATCCCGATATTGTAGCGCTTGAGCCGTTAGATAAGTATTGGGATCCAGTGGTTAAAGACTGTGTGCGATATGGTAATGACAGCGCCATACGCCTATGGTCGTTTGAAGTAAAGAAACAGCTGACTAAAGGCAATGTGCGTCAACACTTCTTTCAAGCGGTGTCTAATTCCACTTGGGCAAATTTAGGCTACTTGGTAGCCACGGGCTTAAACAACGATGTGGAGCCAGAACTGCAAATGCTTGCCAGCCTGCATGGCATAGGTGTGTTGATATTAAATACAGAGTCGTTATTTGACAGCCAAATACTCATCCCGGCACGTGCGCGCACTGTTATTGACTGGCAATCGGTAAATCGCATTGTCAGTGAAAACGCCGACTTTCAGCGCTTTATCGAGCAGGTGGGCATTTATAGCCAAACCGGAAAAATGGTTAAAAGCGTGTGGAATAAATAACGAGAGGCTGCATTATGGCTAACCAACAAGTTCAGATTTTTATGACTGCCGACGGCCAAGCACAGCTGCAAGTTGCGCTTGAGCAAGAAACCGTGTGGCTAAGCCAAGCGCAGATGGGACAGCTGTTTAATACCAGTCCTGAGAACGTGCTTATGCACCTGCAAAACATCTTCAAAGACGATGAGTTGGAAGAGTCGGCAACTACTAAGGAATTCTTAGTAGTTCGTCAAGAAGGAAAGCGACAGGTTCGCCGCCGTATTAAACACTACAACTTGGACGCCATTATTTCAGTGGGCTACAGAGTCAGCTCGAAGCGAGCGACCCAGTTTCGGCAGTGGGCGACAAAGACCTTAAAAGAGCATTTGGTCCAAGGCTACACCCTTAATCAGCAACGCTTACAAGAGCGTGGCATTGAGTTTGAACAGGCTATTAACTTGCTTAGCCGCACATTAAGCAA
>JAAYRH010000163.1 GCA_012518835.1 Aeromonadales bacterium
ACCCCTTTGCGTTGTAAATCTATTTTAATGCGGATCGGGCCATGCTTTTTATAAATATGCTGGCGCACTTGCACCTGGGCAAAGCGAAGATCCGACAACCAGTCTCGCGCTTCGAGCTTGTCTAAGGCAAGCTCAATCTGAGTACTATCAAATTGGCGCTGTTGTAGCTTTTGGCCAAGCTCACGCCGGCTATGATCGCGGCGCGATAGCAAGCGTAGCGCACTATCCCATAATCGCTGATCAATTAAAGTAGAGTTATTCATCACCTACATAACGCTAGTTAAGATAACAATATAAGTAACAAGAAAGGCCGGAATATCCGGCCTTATCGCTGAGTTTAGAGATAATTATTCTTGATCATCTTGCTCGTCTAGTTCACTAGGTGCTCCTAGCACCTCGGGTGACACGCCTGGGACGTCTTTTTCTTCGCCCGGCTTGAGTAATAGCATTTCACGCAGCTTTAACTCTATTTCATCAGAGATTTGCGGGTTATCGACCAAGAACTTCATAGAGTTGGCTTTACCCTGCCCCATTCGATTCCCTTGATAACTATACCAAGCGCCGGCTTTTTCAACGAGTTTGTGTTTTACGCCAAGCTCTACTAGCTCACCGTGCTTAGAAATACCTTGGCCATAAATAATTTGAAATTCAGCTTGCTTAAACGGCGGCGCTACTTTGTTTTTAACAACTTTAACGCGAGTTTCGTTACCGACCACTTCGTCACCTTCTTTAACCGCACCAATACGACGAATATCTAAGCGCACTGAAGAGTAGAACTTAAGCGCATTACCGCCGGTGGTAGTTTCGGGGCTACCAAACATCACCCCAATTTTCATTCGAATTTGGTTAATGAAAATCACTAAACAGTTGGCACTTTTAATATTAGCGGTCAATTTACGCAACGCCTGCGACATTAAGCGCGCCTGCAAGCCCACGTGAGTATCGCCCATTTCGCCTTCAATTTCGGCGCGCGGCGTCAGTGCTGCAACGGAGTCGACTACAATTACATCAACCGCGCCAGAGCGGGTTAGCATGTCGCAAATTTCTAACGCTTGTTCACCGGTATCTGGCTGTGACACTAAAAGATCATCGACGTTAACGCCCAGTTTAGCGGCATATTGCGGATCTAGGGCATGCTCGGCATCCACAAACGCGCACACCTTACCGGCTTTTTGCGCTTGAGCAATTACTTCTAGGGTTAAGGTAGTTTTACCGGAAGATTCAGGACCATAGATTTCTACCACACGACCAGTTGGCAAACCACCAATACCCAGCGCTATATCTAACGACAATGAACCGGTAGATATAGACTCGATGTTGAGCGCTTTATTATCACCTAGTCGCATGATGGAGCCTTTACCAAATTGCTTTTCAATTTGGCCTAGGGCCGCGGCTAAGGCTTTTTCTTTATTTGGATCCATGAATGCTCCGCTAGTTTAGCTATATGCGTCAAAAATATAACCTGAGTATACTGGTTATTCGTACAGTATCAAGAGTAAATCTAAGCTACTGACTGCTCTAATATTTGCAAACATGCTTGCAGCGCCGCCGCCACGGTTTGTTGGCGTACGGCGTGTCGGTCACCGCTTAATTGTAGCAAATGACTGGACACTTTATCTTCATTGGCCAAGTAACAAGCCAGCCATACTGTGCCAACGGGTTTATCAGGGCTCCCACCACCTGGGCCTGCCACTCCGCTTACCGCCACGCCTAGGCTATCGCCGGCAGCACACGCGCCTTTTGCCATGGCAATCACAACCGCCTCGCTTACCGCCCCTTTGCTTTCAATAACGGCTGGCGCCACGCCCAGCATTTCACTTTTAGCGCCATTAGAGTAAGTTACAAAACCTCGCTCAAACCACGCCGAGCTACCGGCGATATCGGTTAGCGCACTGGCAATACCGCCACCGGTACAAGACTCAGCGGTAGCAATCGTCAACCCTCTTGCGGCTAATGTCTCGCCAAGTTGTTTCGCTAATATAGAGATTGAAGTAGTTGCTTGCTTCATTAATGTGTTCCTTATTAGCCCACGACATACTCACTGTTAGATTAGCTGATGTTAGATGGTCGTTTTTCTTTACTACCTTGCCACAATACCACTAGCGCAGAAACAGCCAACATAAACAACATAGCAGGCTGAGCGCTATCGCTAATAAAAAGGCGCTCTAAAATGACGAGGCAGCCAAAAGCCGATCATTAACCACGGCCGCAATTTTACAATTAAGGGTAAACCAAGCAAGCCAATACCTATGCTTGTACTACTATGCTACAAATCACTATGAATAGCGCCAGCAGCTATAGAGCCGAATACCCCACCCTGTTTCTTGCTAAAGGCGCACCTTAACACACGGGCGCATAGGTTAGCGCTGTGCGGCCCTCTGGTGCGTGGCTAATAAGAAGATAAAAAACGGCTCTCTGCTACAGGATGACCGAATCGCTTATGCCTTAAAAGAGGCTTTAAGGTATGATGTTAACTCGGTTAAGGCCTAGCAAAGCTGCGGGTTTAGTACACTCATAAAGATATAAGGTGTTGATTTTAAAATGAATCAAGACAAGTCTCCTCACACTCCCATGATGGCGCAATATTTAGCATTAAAAGCTCAGCATCCGGATATTTTGCTGTTTTATCGCATGGGCGACTTTTATGAGTTGTTTTATGACGACGCCAAAAAAGCCTCGCAATTATTGGATATTTCTCTCACTCAAAGAGGCAAGTCCGGCGGCAACCCGATCCCGATGGCAGGGGTGCCTCATCATGCAGCAGAGAATCATTTAGCGCGCTTAGTGCAAATGGGTGAGTCGGTGGCTATTTGTGAGCAAATTGGCGAGCCCGGCGCCAGCAAAGGCCCGATGGAGCGCCAAGTAGTGCGCATTGTGACACCGGGCACCTTGTCTGATGAAGCGCTATTGGTCGACCGCCAAGACAACTGCTTAGCCGCCATTTATCACGATGGCCAGCAATTTGGCTATGGTATTTTAGATGTGAGTACCGGCCGCTTTGTACTGAATGAATTTAACAGTGAAGAAGCGCTGGTCGCCGAGCTGCAACGCACCCAGCCGGCGGAGTTATTATATAGCGAAGACTTTGCCTACTATCACCTAATTGAGCAGCGCAAAGGCTTGCGCCGCCGTCCCGAGTGGGAGTTTGATCTCGACACTGCCCGCACGCTGCTATGCCAGCAGTTTGGCACCCGGGATTTAATTGGCTTTGGTGTCGAGCAGGCGAACACGGCACTGTGTGCCGCGGGTTGCTTACTACAATATGTTAAAGATACTCAACGCACTGCTATGCCCCATATTAATCGCATTAGCTTAGAGCGCCGCCAAGATATGGTGGTGATGGATGCGGCTACGCGGCGTAATTTAGAGTTAACGCTCAACTTGTCGGGCACTATGGAAAATACCTTAGCCGAGGTATTAGATAACACTGCGACCCCCATGGGGAGCCGATTATTAAAGCGCTGGATCCACCAACCCAGCCGTCAATTGGCGGAGCTAAATCGCCGCCAAGAGCTCATTAGTGCACTACTCGCTGAGGGAGATTACCAAGAGTTACGCTCGCCATTGCGCCAAGTGGGCGATATGGAGCGCGTCTTAGCTCGCTTAGGGCTGCGTTCAGCTCGGCCGCGAGACTTGAGCCGATTGCGCAGTGCCTTACAGGTATTACCAGACATTCAAACCCAGCTAAGTGGGCTCAATCAACCCTGCCTAACCGAGTTGGCGACGGCGATTGGTCAATATCCCGAGCTGGCTGCATTATTAGAAGCCGCCATTGTCGATACCCCGCCGGTGCTTATTCGCGACGGTGGCGTGATCCGCGATGGCTTTAATGCCGAGTTAGATGAGCTGCGCGAATTAGCAGCCGGCGCCCACCGTTATTTGGCCGAATTAGAAGCCAGAGAGAAAGCCACCACCGGCATCTCGACCTTAAAGGTGGCCTATAACCGGGTGCATGGCTTTTATATCGAAGTCAGCCGCGCCAGTGCCGACCAGGTGCCTGCTCATTATATTCGCCGCCAGACGCTCAAAAATAACGAGCGTTATATTATTCCTGAGCTCAAAGAGTACGAAGACAAGGTGCTCAATGCCCAAGCCAAAGGCTTAGCGCTAGAAAAACGTCTTTATGAAGACTTGCTCGACCGCTTATTGGTTCATTTAAAGCCATTGCAGCAGACCGCCATCGCAGTGGCGCAACTAGATGTGTTTGCCAACTTAGCAGAGCGCGCCGATAACTTAGATTATTGTCGCCCTACCTTAGGCGAAGAGGAAAAAATCGAGATCACTGCTGGCCGCCATCCGGTGGTTGAGCAGGTAATGAGTGAGCCATTTATTGCTAATCCAGTATCATTGGCTGAGAGTCGAAAAATGCTGCTGATCACGGGGCCTAATATGGGCGGTAAGTCGACCTATATGCGCCAAACGGCATTAATTGTGCTAATGGCTTATATCGGCTCTTTTGTGCCTGCCGAGCGCGCTTATATTGGTGCGGTGGATCGTATTTTTACCCGTATTGGTGCATCTGATGATCTGGCGTCGGGGCGTTCAACTTTTATGGTAGAAATGACCGAGACCGCCAATATTTTAAATAACGCGACTCGTCACAGCTTAGTGCTTATGGATGAAATTGGCCGGGGTACCAGTACCTATGATGGCTTGGCCTTAGCTTGGTCTTGTGCCGATGCGCTGGCCAATCAGCTGCAAGCCTATACCTTGTTTGCCACTCATTATTTTGAACTCACTGAACTGGCCAGCTTGTGGTCGGGGGTGGCTAACGTACACCTGGATGCCATAGAGCACGATGACACCATTGCTTTTATGCATAAAGTGCAAGAAGGCGCGGCCAGTCGTTCTTACGGCTTACAAGTTGCCGCACTCGCCGGTGTTCCTAAAGCAGTATTACAGCTTGCCAAGCAAAAGCTCACCGAATTAGAGCAAGTACATCAGCAGCTTCACAGTAATAATTCTCCGGCGCCTAGCACCAATAAAGCTAAGCCTGCGCCACAAGAAGTGCAAGCCTCGTTACCCTTATTTGATGAGCTTCCTCACCCGGCATTACAAATGCTTGAAGGTATAGATCCCGACGAGCTCAGCCCTCGACAGGCATTAGAGCAGCTCTATAAATTAAAAAAAGCTCAGCAGGAAATATAAGAAATAAAAAAGCGACTATGTTAGCCGCTTTTTTATTTCAGGGAGGTGTTCGGTGCAATGAACTAGGGACTATTCATTGTAAAAGAGGGTTTCTATGGACAAGCCTTGTTGCGTCAGAATATCTTTTAAACGACGCAGTGCTTCAACTTGAATTTGCCTTACCCGCTCTCGGGTAAGACCAATCTCTTGCCCAACATTCTCCAGCGTAGCTGGCTCATACCCTAATAGTCCAAATCGGCGCGCTAATACTTCTCGCTGCTTAGGCATTAACTCTTCAAGCCAACCCACTAAACTATCATTCATATCATTATCTTGCACTTTCACTTCGGGGCTAAGAGCATTTTCATCGGTAATGATATCAATTAAGGTTTTATCACCCTCGCCACCAATAGGAGTATCGACTGAGCTAATTCTTTCATTTAATTTTAGCATGCGTGATACATCGGCTACCGGTTTATCGAGGGCAGCGGCAATTTCTTCGGCGGTGGGTTCGTGATCGAACTGCTGAGAGAGTTCGCGCGCGGTGCGCAAGTACACGTTAAGCTCTTTAACGACATGAATGGGTAAGCGAATAGTGCGCGTCTGATTCATAATAGCGCGCTCTATAGTTTGGCGGATCCACCAAGTGGCATAAGTAGAAAAACGAAAGCCACGCTCGGGATCAAACTTTTCTACAGCACGGATCAGCCCAAGATTGCCTTCTTCAATTAAATCCAGCAAGGCTAAACCACGATTGTTATATCGGCGGGATATTTTTACTACGAGTCGTAAATTAGACTCTATCATACGTTTACGTGCGGCAAGGTCACCTCGTAAGGCGCGGCGCGCATACAACACTTCTTCTTCTGCGGTTAATAATGGCGAGGCGCCAATTTCCCCTAAATAAAGCTGGGTTACATCTGGCGTACGCGAATGAGCGGTACGAACTGATTTAACTACTTTACTTTCTTGCTCTTCACCGATAGCGACATCTGTGTCGGTATCAGTAAGAAAGTTCACATCATCCTGATGAATAACTCTTTTATTCTGGCTCATGGCAAATCTCCCTTATCCCAAGAATTAACTGTTCCCGGTGCCTAGCGTTTTGGCAGATACTTCATAGGATCAACTGACGTGCCCTGATAACGAATTTCAAAATGTAATCCAATATCAGTAGTATCACTATTACCCATATCTGCTATATGTTGTCCTGAGCTCACTGTTTCTTGCTCCTTAACTCGAAGCTGTTCGTTATGAGCGTAGGCTGACAAATAATCATCGTTGTGTTTAATAATGATTAAATTGCCGTAACCTCGTAACGCATTCCCTGCGTATACGACTTTTCCTGCAGCGGCGGCACGAATGGCCTGCCCCCGATTACCTTTAATATCAATACCTTTATTACCGGTTTCCGATAAGGAAAATCCGCTACTAATCTGACCTTCGGTAGGCCAGCGCCATGCAATAGCTCCACTAGTAGTGGCGGTTTTTTGGTCGGCTTTAGCAGGGTATGCTTTTCCTGAAGGGGGTGCAAGCGGCGCACTACCTTTTGTGCTACTGCTCTTACCAGTGTTAGGTGCTGAGCTGGCTTTGGGCTTATTTGTTGCCACTTTAGCAGGCGCTGCATTAGGTTTACTGATAGTAACCGCTTTATTATTTGGTACTCGCGTCCCTAAATTTAAACGTTGCCCTACGTTAATATGGTAGGGGTAAGTCAGCCCATTAAGTTGTGCCAGCTCCGGCATTTTATGGCCAGTACGTCTGGCAATACTAAATAAGGTATCCCCTTTCTTAACCCGGTATTGAGAGCGCGTGGGCACATCAATGCGCAACGCTTGTCCCGGATAAATAGCATAGGGCGGAGCAATGCGATTGTGACGCGCTAACGTGGGCACATCGGTCCCGACTTGAAAGGCAATAGAATACAAAGTATCCCCTTTCACCACTATGTAATGGCGCCCATCGGCCTTCATTTGCCCACGGGCATTAACACCAGACACAGGTGCGGGACGCGAGGCAGAGCAAGCCGTCACTAGCGTGAGCAACACGAGGTTGATACACATCAGTTTGAGTAAACGGCCTGACATCCCCATTAGTTTCTCAGCAACAGATAAGCAATAACAGCAGCGACGATGGTCAGCCACCCTAGAATATCAATATAACGAAATAGTTTGGCTTCCATACGTACGCCGCCCCACACCATCAAACCGGCCACCAAGAAAAAGCGCAAGCCTCGCCCAACAATAGACACTAATATAAAGGGCAAGAACGCCATAGACAGCATACCGGCCGTGACGGTAAACACCTTATAAGGCACTGGGGTAAAGCTGGCAATAAACACCACCCAAATGCCCCATGTCGCAAACCATTCTTCAGCCACCACAATTTTATCTTCATAGCCCATAGTGGTAATAAAGGGCTCAACAATGGGCTCCCATAAGGCATACCCCAATAAATAACCAAACCCCGCGCCTAATACCGAAAAAAACGTAGCTAAAGCAGCATAATGCCAAGCGCGGTTCGGCTTAGATAGCGCCATGGGGGCCAACATAACATCGACGGGGACCGGCCAAAATATGGACTCGGCAAAGCTGTTAATCGATAAATACATGGGCGCATGACGATGCATAGCCCACTTCATGACTAACTGATACAACCGCGAAAAAATTTTCACTCAAGCTCACCTTTAACTAACGGTACAAACCGCACCGCTTCTAATTCGGTACGGGTAAATTGCTCGCCATGACGTTCATATAGCCATAGCGATTGCTGTTGCTGCCCCACTGGGATCACCATACGCCCGCCATCCACTAACTGCTCTAATAACGCATTAGGAGTTTCTTTGGCGGCCGCAGTCACCATAATGGCATCAAAAGGTGCTTTACTTGCCCAGCCTTGCCAGCCGTCACCATGTTTGGTGGCAACATTATGCAGATCGAGGCGCTGTAAGCGGCGTCGTGCCTGATACTGCAACGACTTAATACGCTCGACACTAAACACCTGCTCGACCAATTGTGCCAACACCGCCGTTTGAAAACCCGAGCCGGTACCCACTTCCAGCACCCGTTTCGGGTTATTTACTAACAGCACTTCCGTCATGCGCGCCACTATGTAGGGCTGTGAGATAGTTTGGCCAAAGCCAATCGGCAAGGCACTATTCTCCCATGCCTTATGGGCCATGGCTTCATCGACGAACTGTTCTCTCGGCAAACTAGCAATCGCGTGTAAAACGTTATGCTCTGTAATGCCTTGTTGTTGCAGCATGTGATACAGCTGCTGTCCTGCTACCGTTAGCACCCCTTACTCCACTTCTTTAAGCCAGCTAGACAGCGCGGCCATTTTGCCATATGCCGTCATATCAATAGTGAGCGGGGTAATGGAAACAAAGCCCCGTTCTATTGCATCAAAGTCGGTACCTTCGCCTGCATCTTGAATCGCTCCGGGTGGGCCAATCCAATAAATCGGCCGCCCGCGGGGGTCGTATTCTTTTAATACCGGCTCACTGCGGTGCCTGTTACCCAATCGAGTCACTTTGATACCTTGAATCTCGGCCAGTGGCAAGTCGGGGACGTTGACATTCAAAATTTGGTGCGACGCTAAGGGCGCCCTTAGTAAGCCTTGTACTAGCATACTGGCGTAATACGCTGCCGTTTCAAAGTAGCGCTCGCCACATAAAGACACGGCCAGTGCCGGCAAGCCTAAATGGCGCCCTTCGGTGGCCGCCGCGACAGTACCCGAATAGATAACATCATCACCTAAGTTGGCACCATGATTAATGCCGGCTACTACCATATCAGGATCTGGCTCTAACAAGCAGTTTACCGCCCAGTGCACGCAATCGGTAGGAGTGCCTTTGACAGAGTAAAAGCCGCTGCTGTCTATTTTATCTGCCCGCAACGGGACTTCTAGCGTCAATGAGTGACTCGCACCACTGCGATTGCGATCCGGCGCAACAGTCACCACTTCGGCAAACTCCGCTAACGCACGGCTTAAGGTGCGAATACCAAGGGCATTCACACCATCATCATTACTCACCAATATTTTCATGGGTGTGTTTATCCTTCACTAGCTCTCGCACCACACTGGTGGCATAACTACCTGCTGGTAGCCAAAACGAGAGGTGTAGACTGGTGTCTGCCAATTGCCAGCGCATTTGTTCTGGCTTTAAAAGTAAGGGGCGACGCTCTTGTTTTAACCCTTGAGCTTCTAGTCCTTGGCATAAGTCACTGTGCTCGGCGAGTGCAGCTTGTTCTAGCTCAGCGGCTAACTCGGCGCTAGGCAAGCGACCGCGGCCCCATAAAGGGGCACTTAGGCGCACATCGCCAGTGACGAAGCGGGCCTGCATCACTTCATCAAGCGGATTATCTTCATTTAAGGTAAAAAAAGACTGGCTGCCCGCTAACATGACGCAGTCTCCCGCGATTAACTGCTCACCTAACCCTTGGGCTAACCGCGCACTGGCCGCTTGGTTAAATAAATAGCTGCGCGCGGCTGACAAATAAAGAGAGCGTTTATGGCGGTCTTTAATACGCCGGCCATTGAACATGGCACGCGCTTGAGTAAGATTACCAAAGTCATGCCCAAAGCGTTGCTCGCCATAATAATTAGGGACCCCCCGCTCAGCAATGGCCGTGAGCCGAGGCAATAAAATGCTAGTTTCACTCAGCTCATGGATACGCAGCTCAAACCAATTGCCTTTTAGGGCACCCGTTTTTAGTTTTTTATGATGGCGCGCAATAGCTAAAACGTGTATATCTTCGCTTTCTAAGGAGCTAAAGTCTGGCATGACTTTACCGGGCAAATGTACTCCAAACCATTGCTCGGTCACGGCGTGACGATCTTTTAACCCCGCCCACGTGACTTCCCGCTGGGTGACGCCGGCTAAGCGCGACAGCTCTCTGGCCACCCATTGGGTATTTTGCCCCCGCTTTCGAATATGCAGTAAAATATGCTCGCCTTCTCCACTGGGAGCAAAGCCTAAGTCTTCTTGTACCTTAAAATCTTCGGGGGTGGCTTTTAGAACACCACTAAACTGTGGCTCGCCATGCAAGTAATGCCATTGTTGACTCATAGCTTCACCAACAACACCACAGCTTCTGCAGCAATCCCTTCTTTACGTCCTACAAAACCAAGCTGCTCTGTGGTGCTGGCTTTGACGTTAATTAGCGCGGGCGCCACCGCTAAATCTGCGGCGATGTTCGCGACCATGGCTTCAATAAAGGGCGACAGCTTAGGCGCTTGAGCTAATACGGTAATATCCGCATTACCTAGGGCAAAGCCGGCTTCTTTTACCAGTGCCACCACGTCACGCAGTAATACTCGGCTATCAGCACCTGCATAGGCAGGATCAGTGTCGGGAAAATGACGGCCAATATCGCCGGCACCAATGGCACCTAATAAAGCGTCACTAAGCGCATGCAAGATCACATCGCCATCAGAGTGCGCTAACAAGCCCTGAGGGTAAGGCACTGCTACGCCCGCTAATATACAGGGGCCTTGGCCACCAAACTTGTGTACATCAAAACCGTGTCCAATCCGCATCATGGTTGTGTGCTCTCTGTTATTTAATCGTCTGGGTGCGTCTTACGCGAGGTCTGCTTTATCGCGCGCTTGTAAGAAAAAGTGCGCCAAGTCTAAATCTTCTGGCTGGGTGACTTTAATATTATCAGCCCGCCCAGGTACTAGTTGCGGGTGAAATCCCGCCCACTCCATTGCCGAGGCTTCGTCGGTGATCACTGCGCCTGCCGCCAACGCGCTCGCTAAAGCCTGCGCTAAGGGCTGTGTGGCAAAACACTGAGGGGTCAGCGCATGCCATAATTCGTCTCGTGCTACGCTGGTGCTAATACGGCCGTTTCCATCACCGCGTTTCATGGTATCTCGTACGCGAGCGGCTAAAATAGCCCCGTCAGCCTGCAGGCCCGCCTGTAACACCGCATCGAGATCGTGCTGATGCAAACAAGGTCTTGCGGCATCATGAACTAACACCATATCGGTTTCTACATAGGCTAAAGCATTTAATACCGTATTAGCACGCTCTGCGCCACCTAGCACCCGCACAATACGCGGATGCTGGGCAATGGCTAATTGGTCAAACCAAGGGTCTTGCTCAGCGGTCGCGACAATAATACGTTTAATAGCACTATGGTTGAGCAATACCGCTAAGGTCTGCTCAAGCAAGGTGCTGCCATTAAGAGGTAAATATTGTTTAGGTACGGCGGCGGCCATGCGACTACCGATGCCGGCAGCAGGAACTATAGCGGTGTAAGCAGCAGTGGTTGTCATCATAGTTAGCGTATTGGCTGAGGATGTTCTTCTGGCGATAACACCCGATAAAAGGTTTCACCTGGTTTAATCATGCCCAGATCATTACGGGCCATTTCTTCTACCGCAGCAAAGCCGGTATTGAGATCGTCAATTTCCCGATAAAGTAACGCATTTCGGGCCACTAACTGTTCATTATCTTCCATTTGCCGGATGACATTGGCTTGCGCTTCATTATATTCAGCCAGGCCATTTTTTCCCCACCAAAGGTGGTATTGCAAAGCGCCTAGCAAGGCAAGCAGTATTAGGGTGAGCGTGCGCATCAATCCTCCAAGAGTAGTGCGCTAGTTTCCCATATTTGGCCGCCGAACAAAAGAAACCCCGCACGGGGCGGGGTTTCAAATTAGCCTACTTTACCAGTGAGGCTTATGCTTGACCTTTTACCTCGGATAAACCGTGGTACGGTGCCTTGTCATTCAGCTCTTCTTCAATACGAATAAGCTGGTTATATTTAGCTACACGGTCTGAACGGCTCATTGAACCGGTTTTGATCTGGCCTGCACAGGTGCCAACGGCTAAGTCAGCAATAGTGGTATCTTCAGTTTCACCGGAGCGGTGCGAGATAACCACAGTAAAGCCGGCTTTTTTCGCCATTTGAATCGCATTCAAGGTTTCAGTTAAGGTGCCGATCTGGTTGAATTTAATCAAAATCGAGTTGGCAATGCCTTGGTCGATACCTTGTTGTAACAACTTGGTATTAGTAACAAATAAATCATCACCTACCAATTGGATCTTATCGCCCAGTACTTTAGTCTGATAAGCAAAACCATCCCAGTCTGACTCATCTAAGCCATCTTCAATAGAAACGATGGGGTACTGTTTGGTTAGCTCTTCTAGATAGTGAGTAAACTCGTTGGCGGTAAATACCTTACCTTCGCCTTTTAAGTTGTAGTTACCTTTTTCTTTATCAAAGAACTCAGAGGCAGCACAGTCCATGGCTAAGGTAACGTCTTTACCTAGCTCATAACCGGCCTGCTCTACCGCTTCTTTAATAGCAGCCAGTGCCGCAGCATTAGACTCAAGATCTGGCGCAAAGCCACCTTCATCACCCACCGCGGTCGATAAGCCTTTGGCTTTAAGTACTTTAGCTAAGCTGTGGAATACTTCAGCTCCCACCTGCAGCGCTTCTTTAATGTTCTTCGCGCCGACCGGCTGGATCATAAACTCTTGAATATCGACGTTGTTATCGGCATGCTCGCCGCCATTAATGATATTCATCATTGGCAACGGCATAGAGTATTTACCTGGGGTACCATTTAGCTCAGCAATCCAAGCATATAACGGCATCTGCTTGGCAGCAGCAGCGGCTTTAGCTACGGCGAGTGATACGGCCAAGATGGCGTTAGCACCCAGTTTGGCTTTGTTATCGGTACCGTCCAAGTCAATCATGATTTGATCGATCTCGGCTTGTTGGGTTGCATCCTTGCCTAACAGTGCTGTCGCTATTTGGTTATTAATAATGGCCACGGCATTTAATACGCCTTTACCTAAATAACGCGATTGGTCACCGTCACGCAGTTCTAACGCTTCGCGCGAGCCGGTAGAAGCACCGGAAGGTGCTACGGCACGACCCATAATACCGCCTTCTAAAAAGACATCGGCTTCAACAGTTGGGTTACCACGGGAGTCGATAATTTCACGACCAATCACTTTAACAATCTTCGCCATTCTCTAACATCCTCTTTAGTTGAAAGGTAAAAACAAAATTAAAGTACTAAAAATAAGGCTAAGCTCTAGGCTTAGCCTTGGGTTCTTATTCTAGTTCGCCGCGCTGATACTGCCCTGCGGCCTTAATAAAGCCGGTGAAGAGCCCATGGCCATCTCGAGGCGTAGAGGTAAACTCAGGGTGAAATTGAGATGCCACAAACCAAGGATGATCGGGATTTTCAATAATTTCTACCAGCTTTTTATCGGCAGAACGCCCCGTGACTTTTAAGCCTGCCGCTTCAATTTTTGGCAATATACGATTATTTACTTCGTAGCGGTGACGATGGCGCTCATAAATAGTGTCACTGTTATATAATTCGTGCACTTTTGAGCCGGGCTCTAAATGGCACAGTTGAGCGCCTAAACGCATGGTGCCACCTAAATCGGACCATTCATCTCGTACTTCAACTTGGCCTTCTTCATCTAGCCACTCGGTAATTAAACCAACCACCGGATAAGGGGTTTCTGAGTCAAACTCTGACGAGTGCGCCCCTTCTAAGCCAGCCACATTACGAGCATACTCAATCAGCGCCACTTGCATGCCTAAGCAGATCCCTAAATAAGGCACACGATTTTCGCGAGCATAACGGGCCGCCATAATCTTGCCTTCAATACCGCGCGGACCAAAGCCGCCGGGTACTAATATCGCATCTAAGCCTTCTAGCTGACCTAGACCTTTGCTTTCTAAGTCTTGAGAGTCGATATATTTGATATTGATAGTGAGCCGGTTTTTCAAGCCACCGTGCTTTAGCGCTTCATTCACTGACTTATAAGCATCGGGCAGTTCGGTATATTTACCAACCATGCCAATAGTGACTTCACCGGTAGAGTTCGCCTCTTCATATAGCACCTGCTCCCACTCTGATAAATCCGAGGGCGGGCAGTCTAAGTTAAAGCGCTTTACTACTAGCTCATCTAACCCCTGCGAGCGTAAGAGCGCCGGTATTTTATAAATCGAGTCGACGTCTTTTAAGGAGATAACTGCTTTCTCAGACAAGTTACAGAACAAGGCAATTTTGCCTCGCTCATTCGGTGGTATGACTCGGTCGCTACGACAAATCAAAATGTCTGGCTGAATACCAATCGACAACAGCTCTTTTACTGAGTGTTGGGTGGGCTTGGTTTTTACTTCGCCCGCCGCCGCCAAATAAGGCACTAAGGTTAAGTGCATAAAGAGGGTGTTTTCACGGCCCACTTCTACCGCCAGCTGGCGCAGCGCTTCTAAAAACGGCAACGACTCAATATCACCGACGGTACCACCGACTTCGACGATGGCCACATCATGGCCTTCAGCACCGGCCATCACTCGCTCTTTAATGGCGTTAGTAATGTGAGGGATCACTTGAATAGTGGCTCCCAAATAGTCGCCACGACGCTCTTTACGTAATACATCTGCGTAAACGCGACCGGAGGTAAAGTTGTTGCGACGGGTCATTTTAGTACGAATAAAACGTTCGTAATGGCCCAAGTCCAAGTCAGTTTCAGCGCCGTCATCGGTAACGAAGACTTCACCGTGCTGAGTTGGACTCATGGTTCCTGGATCCACGTTAATGTAGGGATCCAATTTCATAATGGTCACATTAAGACCACGTGCCTCGAGGATAGCCGCTAGGGATCCGGCTGCAATGCCTTTACCCAGGGACGAGACAACCCCACCTGTAACAAATATATATTTAGTCGTCATGCAGAACCTGAAGAAAGCTAGAGAGCGAATGGAATTTGGAATGTAAGACGGGGAAATAGTATACGCAATATGCTCCTACTCGACAACGAAACAATGCATAAAGCTGTAATACCATTACCAGACTAGGCCACAGCCGCTTTGGTTAAGCCTTAAGCAAATAAAGCCCATCGTCATAAAAGCCGCTAGCTTAATCCCTTACTTAGCTTAGTATGCTATTTGAAAAGAGATGCTAGCAAGTCGGCTTGGCCGATCTTGACTGGCTAACAAAACCCCCACTTGAGTAATATGGAATTCACTCTATGACTCTATTCTTTATTAGTATTGCTTTGCTCATTTTAGGTTATGTGTTTTACGGCCCCTTTGTTGAGAAACAAGCGGGCATTGACCCTAACCTTCCTACCCCTCAACAACGTCTTAACGATGGCGTCGACTATGTGGCTATTAGTCCCGCTCGGGCGTTTTTAATTCAGTTTTTAAATATTGCCGGAGTGGGCCCTATTTTTGGCCCGATCTTAGGTGCGTTATACGGTCCTATTGCTTTAGTCTGGATAGTGATTGGTAACGTACTTGGTGGCGCACTCCATGACTACTTTTCGGGAGTGATGAGTCTAAAAGAAGACGGTAAAAGTTTGCCAGAGATTGCTGGCCAGTATTACAACGTGGTGTTTAAAGGCATCATGCTGATATTTACTGCCATGCTGTTGTTCTTTGTCGGGGTAGTTTTTATTATGAGCCCCGCCGGCCTGCTCAGTAACTTATCGTACTTTGAAGGCACCATATTTGGCGGCAACACCTTTTGGGTGCTGGTGATTTTAGGCTACTATTTTTTAGCTACCTTATTACCCATCGATAAAATTATAACCAAATTGTATCCCGTGTTTGGTTTATTAATGATAGTGATGACCACCCTCATTGCCGGTGCCATCCTATTAGAAGGACCCCATTTAGCCCAAGTGAATGATGTGTTCTCCTATTTTACCAATCATGCGGATCATGATGACTTATTAACGCCTAACCCCGATGGACTGCCGGTGTGGCCGTTATTATTCTTAACTATCACCTGTGGCGCTATTAGTGGTTTTCACTCAACGCAATCACCGATGATTGCGCGCTGCTTAACTAATGAGAAATACGCTCGCCCCGTATTTTACGGCGCTATGGTGTGTGAAGGCATCGTCGCTTGTGTATGGGCGCTGGCAGGCATTGCCGCTTTCCCTGGTGGTTATTTAGAGCTGAAAGCCATGATAGCGCAGGGTGGCCCGGGGTTAGTGGTCAATCATATTGCAACTAGTTACTTGGGCGTGATTGGCGGTGTAATGGCCATTTTAGCGGTTGCCGTGTTCCCTATTACCTCTGGTGATACTGCTTTTCGCTCGTTACGCTTAACCATTATGGATGCGTTTAAGATCTCCCAGTCGGTGCGCAATAGACTGTTTTTATCAGTTCCTATCTTAGGCATCGCTTACTTGATGACCTTCTTGGATTTCTCACTGATTTGGCGCTACTTTGCTTTCTCCAATATGCTGCTCTCAACCAGCGTACTGTGGCTGGCTACCAAGTACTTATTTGACCGCGGCACCTTTCACTGGATTGTGAGCTTGCCGGCCGTAGTAGGGACCGCCGTGAGCGTGTCGTATATTATGACCGACAGCATTGGCTTTAACTTCCCAGAGCAATACAGCAACATGATTGGCGTAGTCACCGCCGTGGTTTGTATGATTGGTCTGTTAAAAGCAAATAAAGGCCGACTCATAGCGGCATAAACTAATAAGGCCCAAGCTGATGCTTGGGCCTTATTTTTATTGCCTAACTATTAGATAAAAAAAAGGGAGCCGAAGCTCCCTTTTTTAATGCTTAAATTCAGTCTAACTTAGTTAGTGAATTCAACACCTAGTTTGATGTCCCCTTTCAGGGTGTCTAGCATGCCGTCCATCGCGGCTTGCTCATAGGCGCTAATAGTACCGTAAGGTAGCACTTTTTCGACACCGTTTTTGCCTAGTAACACTGGCTGGGCAAAGAACTGAGCGTGTTCGCCATCGCCTTCAACATAGGTGCACTCAACTACATCTGCTTCTCCTGCCATGGCTTTCACCAAAGACAGCGCAAAGCGACAGGCTGCTTGACCCATAGACAGAGTTGCAGAGCCGCCACCCGCTTTAGCTTCTACGACTTCGGTACCGGCATTTTGAATACGGTGCGTTAGCTGCTCAATTTCTTCATCACTAAAGGTCACGCCTTCTACCTGAGACAGCAATGGCAAAATAGTCACGCCACTGTGGCCGCCAATCACTGGTACTTTAACGTCGGCGACATTTAAGCCCTTAGCGGCCGCAACAAAAGTTTCGCCGCGGATCACATCTAGAGTAGTGATACCAAACAGTTTGTTTTTATCGTAAACACCGGCTTTTTTCAGTACTTGTGCGGCAATCGGCACAGTAGTGTTCACGGGGTTAGTAATAATACCAATACAAGCTTTAGGGCAAGTAGCAGCTACTTTTTCAATGAGATTTTTAACAATGCCGGCGTTCACGTTAAATAAGTCTGAACGGTCCATGCCAGGCTTGCGCGCCACACCGGCGGAAATCAATACTATGTCAGCACCTTCCAGCGCCGGCGTTGGATCTTCTCCACCAAAACCTACTACTTCTACTGCGGTAGGGATGTGGCTCAAGTCGGCTGCTACACCTGGAGTAACCGGTGCAATATCATAAAGGCTTAATTCAGAACCAGCGGGAAGATTATTTTTCAACAGCAGGGCCAGAGCTTGACCGATACCACCGGCGGCTCCTAGTACGGCAACTTTCATAGCTGAACTCCGTTATTATTGGTTTGTTATACGTTTCCTAATGTCCTAGCAACATAGCCTGTGACTTGTGAGAAGACAACGTTTACTCACTGCCCTTGTTGCAGTTCTGTGAAGCAGCCCAAAAACTGACAATCCCGTGGTTATTCTTGAGTCTGAAAAACTAAGGCTCGCCGCTCTATAATGCGAAACAGCAAGGTGAGCAAACCATTGAGTACCAAATAAATGCCGCCGGCTAAACTAAAGATCACTAAGGTATCGTAGGTTTGACCATTTAAGCGCTGCGCCAGCCCCATGATATCCATAATAGAAATAGTACTGGCCAGAGAGCTGCCCTTAAGCACCAGTACCACTTCATTAGAATAAGTTGGAATCACGCGCCGCGCCGCATGGCGCAACTTAACGCTTAAGGTTTGCCAGTCACTCATGCCTAACGCATGACAAGCCAACATTTCTCCTTTAGGCACACCGTCCAGCGCCCCTTTAAATAACCGACAGGTATAAGCACCCGCATTCATGCCCAGCGCAATAATGGCGCAAAACATCGGCTCTTTTAGATAAGCCCAGACCCAACTGTCTTTTATCCAATCAAACTGCGCTGGCCCATAGTAGATAAGAAATATTTGGACTAATAAGGGCGTACCGGTCAGTAACAGCAAATAGCCTTCGGCAAGCTGTGCCACGATAGGAATATTACGCTCTAACACCCAGGTTAAGCTCAGCGCTATTATCAACCCCAGTAATAAACCGGCACCGGTAATCGTTAAGGTGATCTGCAGACCTTGCAACAAGGTCGGTAAGTAACTTAGCCAATCAGTCATAACGGGTTACTCTGCTGGTGAGTCGTTTTAATCCTTGCTGACTCACTAGCGTGATCACAAGATAAATTAAGGCGGCAATGCCATACCAAGTAAAGGGCTCATAGGTGCGAGAAGCAACGGCTTTCGCTTGATACATTAAATCATGTACTCCAATAAGCGACACTAAGGCTGTGTCTTTTAGCAAGACCAACCACTGATTACCTAAGCCCGGCAAAGCATGGCGCCAAGTTTGCGGCAATACAATATTGATAAAAGTATAAAGCGGCGGTAAACCAAGGGCACGGGCGGCCTGCTTTTGTCCGGCTGCAACCGAATTTAGCGCGCCTCTCAGAGTCTGGGCGCCATAAGCGGCAAATAGCAAAGACAAAGCAGTGACACCGCACCAAAACGGACTAAACTCCAGATATTGACCAGTCAGCACAAACAGCAGCTGCGTCGAGCCAAAGTAGATAAAAAACACCACTAAGATCTCGGGCAATCCTCGCAATAAGGTCGCTACTGTAGTGGCTGGCCAGCGCAGCCAAGCAAAACGGCTCATCTCTGCGCCACACAGCAACATGGCGAGCACTAAACCAATCAATAAGGACACCAATGCCAGCCCTAAGGTCATGAGGCTGGCATGCATAAGGTGAGTCAGCATCTTACTGAGGGAAGTATTTTTGGTAGATAGTTTCGTAGCGACCGTTAGCTTTCACTGCTGCTAGGCCCTTATTTAGCTGCTCTAACAGCTCTTTATTGCCTTTCGTCACCGCAATACCAAAGCCGGTACCAAAGTAGTCATCATCGGTAACGCGCTCGCCAAGCACCGCATAACCGTCGTTTTTAGCTAACCAATCCCCTACCACGGCGGTATCGGCAAACACCACCTCAAGGCGGCCATTGCTCATATCCAATAAAGCATCTTGCACACTTTGGTAAGGCCGCGCTGTCATGCCACCAGCTTCGAGTTGGTCTTGAATATATTTTTGATGAGAAGTGCCATTTTGCACGCCGACGGTTTCTTTAGCGATGTCATCTAGGCTGTCGAACTTATCTTGTGGTGTAACAAATACCGCCGAGTTTTCATAGTAAATATCACTAAAATCGACCTGCTTAGCACGCTCCGGCGTAATGTCCATGGCGGCAATAGCGGCATGATAACGACGAAACTTCAGGCTGGGGATCAGGCTGTCAAAGGCTTGGTTGTGAAAGCTACAGTTAAGCGCTTGCTCTTCACAAATCGCTTTGGCTAGCTCTAAATCAAAACCCTGCATTTCATTGTTTTCATCAACAAATTCAAAGGGCGCATAGGCCGCATTAGTGACAAACTTAATCTCATCCGCTTGTACCGCCGTAGTGGCCAGCCCAGCGCTGGCTAACAAAGCCACTGCTAATACTGTTTTGTTCATAGAGTTATATCCTTGTGGTTACACCGACAACTTACAGCTTAACGCTGCCGAAGGGTCGTTAATGATTTAAAAATTCAGCAAAGCGAGGCGTGGTAGGATTATCCAGTAAATCGGCATCGCCATACTCCACTAAGCGCCCTTGCTCTAAATAAGCAATCTTAGTGGCCACCCGCCGTGCAAAGTTAACTTCGTGGGTCACCACCACTTGAGTAATCCCCGTGGTGGCGAGCCCGAGAATAATCTCCGCCACTTCGGTGGTAATCTCGGGATCAAGCGCCGCTGTGGGCTCGTCGAATAATAGCACCGAAGGGTTCATCATTAGCGCCCGAGCAATCGCTACTCGCTGCTGTTGCCCGCCCGATAAGGCATTGGGCCATACTTGGCTTTTATCACCCAGCTTTAATTGTGCTAGCAACTGTGCTGCTTTGTCCCGAGCCATTTGTTTGTTCATGCCCAATATTTTTACTGGGGCTTCCATTAAATTTTGTTCCACACTTAAATGTGGCCACAAATGGTATTGCTGAAACACCATGCCTACCTTTGCCCTCAGCTTTTGAGCGCGCTTGTGTAAGGCACGGCTGTTGGCATCGGGAAACCTAAAGTGCTCACCGGCAATAGTTAAACTACCAGCATCGGGAGTATCTAGTAAGTTAAGCAGGCGCAGCAGTGAGCTCTTTCCTGCCCCGCTCGGCCCGAGTAAGACCAAGGTTTCGCCTGCTGCACAGCTAAGTGACACTTGACTGACGATCTCCTGACCCGACCAAGACTTACAAATACCATTCATTTCTATGCCCATGGGCTAGCTTTCCATCTATTATCAGAAGGTTTCACTGATTTTATTTTGCCACCCTGTTTATGCAAGCTAATTCTGCATCTTTATGCAAGATAAATGACTATTCCTTGATAAAGTAGCGTTAGCCATAGACAATGACGGCCATTTTATCATGCTCCATCGGCTAACCACTTATGAACGATAAACAAGAACCCCTGGTTAAAGTGTTTAAAGCACTACTCAAGGAAGAGCGATTTTCCTCGCAGGCAGAAATAGTCACGGCCTTACAAGAGGCGGGCTTTGATAATATTAATCAGTCTAAAGTATCTCGCATGCTCAGCAAGTTTGGCGCGGTGCGCACCCGTAATGCCAAAATGGAAATGGTGTACTGTTTGCCCATAGAGCTTGGCGTGCCAACCAGTAGTAGTCAATTAAAGAACTTAGTGCTGGATGTGGGTCATAACAATGCACTTATTGTCATTCATACCAGCCCGGGAGCGGCGCAGTTGATTGCCCGCATGTTGGACTCACTAGGTAAAGCCGAAGGCATTTTAGGCACCATAGCTGGGGACGATACTATTTTTATTACCCCCACCCACGATACCCCCGTCGCCACTTTATACAAAAGCGTACTGGTGCTCTTTGAGCAATATGTTTAACGCCTGCGGCGAGCGTTAAGCCTGAAGCGATAAGCTGTTAGAAAACCTAATTACTTAACTGACAGCTTACGGCTTGTTCAATCCCCCTTTACTACTCAACCATTCTTGTGAGGGCGCAAAGAAAGCCGCGCCTGTCTGCGCTTGGGTAAATAAAGTAAGGTGATCAAAATGACCCTGAACATCAGGCACAAACATATTGTCTAACATGCGCGTAAAGTGGCGCGGTGTATTGCAGCAAGAAATAAACACTAAGCCTTGGGCATTCGCCGACCCCCACGGCATGCTTTGGCGCAATATTTCTAAACTATGGCCTTGCTCGTCTTTTAAGCTAGTACGCTTAGTATGGGCGGTAGGTGCTTTGTCGGCAGACTCATATTCAATATTGTCTGCTTTGGTGCGGCCATAAATAGCTTCTTGTGCATTAACTTTTAGCTTTTCCCAGCGGGCCATGCGATGTTGGTAATGTTGCACGTGCACATAGCTGCCATCAATAAAAAGGCCCTCTTGCACTAAGGCAACTTGAGCGCGATCTGGGCCTTGCGGATTTTCGGTACCATCAACAAAGCCGGTCATATCGCGACAATCCAGATAGCGAAAACCTTGGCGCTCATCTTTAAGCTCTACTCGTTTAGCCAATAACGCCATCACTTCTTGCATGGCAATATAGGCCACATCGAGGCGATCGCTGCGTAACTGGAAAAACAAATCAAAGGGGGTGTCGGGAGCAACACGCTGCCCCTGGTGTTGGGCAGGAAACGAAGTTAATTCATTGGGCCGAGCATGAGGATAGAGTTCGTCCCAGGCATCACTGCCAATTGCCACTAGGCCAGAAAAGTTAGCATCAGGATAACGGGTAGCCAAACCTTGCCATAAAGTGGGCACAGTGGTGAGCGCCTCAGTCACTGCACGATATTGCCCCGGCAAAATATCCAACATCAAATAATAGGCATGTAAATTAGGCTCGGCGCAAATACCCGCTTGTGCAGTCATGGTGTTCTCTTTCTATTGTTTCAGATGACACCATTATAACACTGCTTATCGCCCTTACCGGTTACGCAACTGCTTTTTGTGACTGCGCATCAGGAAAAAAAGTTAACGCATGAGGTAGCACCTTCACTTGTACCTGACTGACCGCCGGTAGTGGCTCATTGGTACTGACTTCTAACCGCAAATCTTGACACTCCACTACACAGCGGGTGTGAGTACCTAAAAACTGCTGTTCAATCACTCGCCCATTGCCTGGCTCGGCCAATGATAGTTGTATTTGCCGAGGTCTTAGCATTAATTGACCACTACTACCGGGCGCCCCTGTTAAGGTAGTTTCACTGGTAATCGGCCCCATAGTGGTGAGTAAGGTATGACTGTCGATTACCGTGGCCGGTACATAGTTGGCAGAGCCTAAAAAGTCGGCGACAAAACGATTTTGCGGATATTGATATAAGGTTTGAGGACGCCCTACTTGCTCAATTTGGCCGGCACGAAACAGTGCGAGTCGATCAGAAAAAGCAAAGGCTTCCTCTTTACTGTGCGTCACAAAAATAGCGCCTATGCCTTGGCTTTTTAATAGCTCTCTGATTTCGTTGATCAGCCGCATTCGCACCTGAGTATCAATATTAGAAAACGGCTCATCCAATAGCATTAAACGTGGCTGACAAATCATGGCGCGCGCAATAGCCACCCTTTGCTGTTGGCCACCTGAAAGCTCATGAGGGTAGCGCTGCTCTAGCCCAGATAAGTTCACCAGTGCTAATACTTCGGTGACTCGAGACTGAATACGCGCTTTATTAGATTCTTTATTTTGTAAGCCAAAGGCCACATTCTGCGCCACATTCAGATGAGGAAATAGCGCATAGTCTTGAAAAATCATGCCAATATTACGCCGCTCAGGAGCGAGCGTCTGCTTAGCACTGTTCACTTGCTGACCATGAATATGGATCTCGCCTTGGCTAATTGGCAATAAACCGGCAATGGCTTTTA
>JAAYRH010000164.1 GCA_012518835.1 Aeromonadales bacterium
ACTAAACTTAACGACAATTGTTGTGCTAATTGCACCACGGTTTTTAACAATAATAATGCCCGCTCATTGTTACTGGCTTCTACCATAAAACTGCGATCAATTTTTAGCTCATCAAAAGCAAACTTGTGCAAACTGGCGAGCGCCGAATAACCGGTACCAAAATCATCTAACGACACCTTAAAGCCTAACTCGCGCAATTCGTCTAACATCAAGGCGCAGCCGGGCTCCATCATGGTGTTTTCGGTCACTTCTAATTTAATGGCGCTGGCTTGAATACCGGCGCTGGCCACACAGCTTTGTACCCAGTAAGCAAAGTCTGACTGCGTTAATTGCTGAGCACTTAAATTAATAGATACCACAGGGATCTGCGAAAATTGCTGGCGCCACAAGGCAATTTGAATACACACCTGCTTAATTACCCAGCGATCTAAATTAACAGATTGCCCACTTTGCTCGGCAATAGGGATAAACTCAGCGGGCGACAATACACCCAACTTAGGATGCTGCCAGCGCAATAACGCTTCAATAGCACGTATTTCACCGGTATCCGGACAAACCTGAGGCTGATAATGTAAATTTAACCCTTCGCCTAAGCTTGCGGTTAATACTTCTTGTAAGCTGTGCTCAATTAATAATTCTCTGTGGTGTAGCTCGTGTTGATGTAAGTCGACAAATTGAAAGCACTGGCGGCCATTGCGCTTTGCCATGCTGTGCGCATGCTCAGCGGCTTGTAATAAACTGGCATTATCTAGGCCATCTCTGGGGTAAACCGCAATGCCAATACTGGGTTGCAAGTGCTGTATATTTTTGCCGCTTAAGGTAAGCGGTTTAGATAATAATTCCAGTAATTTATTAGCGAGCTGCGCCATGGGTAAATCTTCGGCGTGGCTGTGGCGCAATATGGCAAACATATCGCCTTGCAAACGTACTAGCGTGTCGGCTTTGTCTACCGCGCTTTGTAATATGCTAGCTTGTTGGCGTAATAGCTCATCACCCAGCGTTAAGCCGAGCTCTTCATTAATAGAGCGCAAACGGCCGCCATCTAACACTATTAAGCCCACACGAATATTATTACGTCCGCCTTCGGCTAAAGCTTGTTCGAGCCGGCTGGTAAGTAGCTGGCGATTACCTAACCGCGTTAAAGGATCTTTTAAGGTAAAAAAAGACTGATTAGTATCTTGCGACTTTAGCGCTGATAAATCATGACCAATCGCAACATGATGAGTGACTTCGCCCAGTTCATTAGTAAGACTTTTAATTGTTAGCTGCTGTAAATACACTTCACCGCATTTACGACGATTCCAAACCTGCCCACTCCAACAGCCAGTTGCCAACAATTGCTGCCACATGGCCCGATAAAATAACTCATCATGGTGCGTGGACTGTATTAAGCGGGGAGTTTGTCCTAAAGCTTCAGCTTCGCTATAACCGGTGATCTTGGTAAAAGCGCGATTCACCCGCACTATGTTACTTTGCGTATCGGTCACCATTAATGATTCTAGAGTGTTGCCAAGCACATGAGACAACAGCTGCTGCTTAAAGCGCATACGAGAAGGTGCTACCGGCTGGCTTTCATCTGCTGTGGATTGCGCGCTTGGTTGCGATATCATTCTAGAGTGTTTCACTAAGTAAAAATCCTTTGCTTTAAATTTATATGCACTAACCGATTTACCCCTTATCAGGCAAAAAGTACCACAGCTTACTTATTATGTTACCCACCTTATTACAATGAACTCTTGATTAGCATCAAGCTCTATCGCTTATCTAAAAAATTTTTAACATAAAAAGTGGATGGCTGGCATACACGCCAGCGGCGACTAAAGAGAGGACTCAAGATAAGCCAAGCTTAGCCTAAATACTGCAATCAAGATCACATTATTGAGGAGGTTAAGTAAAGATCATTCACTAACTTTTTAACTTTTCTTACTTTCACGATACAAAATTTCAACAATTATTGTGAGGCCATCTAAAGGTTATTTACAGCAAATAAGGCGGTTAGGTCGCACTACTGGCCAATAGCGGCGTTACTGCTGCTGCCGACAAAGGACGGTAATAATAATAGCCTTGCACCGTTAGCGGACCCAAATCAGCTAATAAGTCGAGTTGAGCTTGGGTTTCTACGCCTTCTACCACTAAGTGCAACGAAAACTGGTGCGCTAAATAAGCCACGGTTTTTAATAAAATAAGCGCCCGCTCGCTGTGGCTGGCTTCTAGCATAAAGCTGCGATCGATTTTTAGCTCATCAAAAGAAAATTTATGTAAACTCGCCAATGCCGAATAACCGGTGCCAAAGTCATCTAGCGAAATTCTAAAGCCCAAGCCCCGCAGCTGATCGACTATGGGTGCACAACCGGGCTCCATTAAGGTGTTTTCGGTCACTTCTAGCTTAATATTAGTCGCGCTTACTCCCGCGGTAACCACACACTCTTGGATCCAGCGCGCAAAATCGGGCTGTATTAATTGTTTTGCACCTAAATTAATAGAAATACTTGGCAAACGGCAGTGTTGCTGCAGCCATAACGCCATTTGCTGACATACTTGGCTGATCACCCAGCGATCGAGTGCCACCGACAGCCCCGATTGTTCGGCAATAGGAATAAACTCTGCCGGCGATAAATAACCAAATTTCGGATGCTGCCAACGTAATAAGGCTTCTAAGGCACTAATATGTCCCGTTTTTGGGCAAACCTGTGGCTGATAATATAAGGTTAAGCCGTCACCCGACAGCAAGGCTTCTTGCAGGCTGTGTTCAATTAATAATTCGCGATGGTGCAGCTCATGCTGCGATA
>JAAYRH010000165.1 GCA_012518835.1 Aeromonadales bacterium
CTTGATGACACAGCGCGGCAGGAAAAGCCAAATTCAATGCAGAACGCGTAAAGTAGCAGGCAAACTTCTTTAGTTCGCCGCTAAGTGGAGATAATTGCTTAAGGTAGTGCTGAGCGTGGGCGCCAAAGTCAAACCTAGACCAAGGCGGCTGCAGTTGATGAAGCTGCACCAGGCGCGGTATTAACCGCATAATATCCCCTGGCGCGCGGCTCCAATCGGGCTCACTCAGCCAATCCAGTAACAAGATGCCGTGCTGAGGCTTGGCAAAACGGATCGCGGGCGCTAAACCTATCTGCGCCGCAGCATGGTGCGCCATCAACTCTTGATGGCGATTAATGCCCAGACGCTCTGGCGCTTCGCAGCCCAGACGTAACCAATAGCGCCCGCTATCAGTGGTCAACTGCCAACTGCGATTTGTGGTGCCACCACTAAGAGGGGCCAGCTGCCCCTGCCATTGCGGGGGCAACTGACTAAGAAGATCAGCGACCACTAACCGAGTCAGACCACAACACCTCACCACTGCCCAACTCCATTAGCTGGCCTTTTAAGCTTAATACACGGCCACTACGGGTTAGGTCGGTTGACAGCAAATAATCCGCACCACTTTGCTTACCTAAACGCACTAGCGAGGCAACATCGGCCCGCCCACCTTGGTAAGCCAATTGCTGTCGCAAGCTACTGACTTTGTCACCGTCAGCAAAGTTTAACTGGCCGCTTAAACTGGCACGCAAACGAGACGTTAAGCCACTGGTATCTATCGGACTGCCCGCTTGGTTGCGAATATTATCCAGTAACACGGGGCCTGCGACTTCATTTAATGCGCCGCTGTTTTTTAACTTAGCCGACAAACCATCGACTAGTTGTTCTAGATCGGCACTGCGCATGTCCGGTAACGGTGTCACTGGCTTATCGGGAAGCTCAACGGTCGGTATTTTTGCCGGTGGCTTAGGCGCCGGTTTAACTTTAGGTGCTTTTTCTGACTGTTCTGAGCCTCGTGGTGATACTGGGGCCGGTTGTGAACTATAAGGGTTAGGCATGCTACAAGCGGCCAACACGGCCGTGGTGGCCAGCGCCAGCGGTAAGCGTAATAATTTCATAATCAAACCTTACTATGACGAAGCTAACAAAGGACCTAAGGGGCGACCGCCTAATAGGTGCATATGAATATGATACACTTCTTGGCCACCATGGCGATTGCAATTCATCACCAATCGATAGCCATCTTCATCAATCCCGGCGTCCGCTGCCAGTTGGCGCGCCACGGTAAAAAGACGACCTAAAGCCTGTTCGTGTTCGGCGGTCACGTCATTTACCGTTGGGATCAGCACATTAGGAATAATCAGAATATGGGTGGGAGCTTGCGGTGAAATATCGCGAAATGCCGTGACTAAGTCGTCTTGATATAAAATGTCGGCGGGTATTTCCTTGCGAATAATTTTACTAAAAATAGTTTCTTCTGCCATTCTTGAGTCTCCTTGTCATTATCACCAAACCTTGTCTGTCAGCCACAGCCAAGAACCGCCATTATAACCTTGTTAGCCGCAAAAGAATGAAGCTACTATTAATAAACTATTGATTAAAAAGCAAACTTAATAAATGGGCATCGAGCTAGCTTAATAAGCGCCGCCAATGGCCGAGCGCAAGGTATCGTATAAGGGGATATTATCGTTCAACTCGGTTGCCGTCATATCATCGGTTATCACCGCTAATCGCTCGCGCGCACGTAAAATACTCGCACTGCGTAACAACTGCACATTCGGATAAAGATGTCTGGCTTCTTCTAGTAATTGCTGAGCAGCCTCTTCTTCTTCAGCCATCGCCAGTGCAAGGTAGGCATTATAATAAATACCGGCTCGCGGTGTATGGGTGAGAAAGCGCTTTGCCCAACCCACATAGTCTAATAATTGCCTTTTATCTTGTTGTAGTAACCCTTGGGTAAGCTGCACGTGATGACGGTAAAAACCCATTCGGTCATACCAAATCCAAGGATTAATCACTTGTTGCAGCTTAGTGGCTGATATCTGCTCTTGCTTGGCATAACGGGTGATTTGTTGGCTGGCATATAAGCCCGTGATCATAAACAGCATCATGCCCAGCCCCCATGCTCGCATCGGCCAACGACTCCACGCCGGTGGGGCTGCCAATAAGCGGCGCTGCCCGTACTGAGCATCCATTACAAAAATCAGCACCAGTATCATCCACCAGTGAGCGAGGGAGTGATAAAAGGGAAACTCAGTTTGGCTATGAATAAAAATGGGTGATAACACGCCCAACCAGGCCAAACTTTGTGCCCACGGCAGTCGATACAGTAGCCGCAACACTAGGCCCATGATTAATAACAGCCCCAGTAGGGGGACTATGCCCCCTTCAATGGCCCAGAGTAAAAACTCATTATGAGGATGGCCCATTTCGGTAAACAATGGCTCAGCGCCAGCGGTAGCTTCTCGCCACACGGCATAGGTGCGATAAAATGCCGACTCAAAACTGCCATAGCCAAAACCAAACCAGGGTTTATCTAACCACATGCGCAGTCCATGAGCGTAAATATCGACTCGCCCATCGGCTTCGGTATAAATACTGAGGCTACGTTTGCTCATATCAAACATATCTAAGCTAACCACCCCAATGATCAGGCCAAAGGGGATCAACAGCAGGCTAACAAGCAAACGCTTTGAGCGAGTTTTAAACAGGGTTTGCCATAGTAAGGGTTGCAGTAACACTAAGCCCAGCAATAGGCCCAGTTGGCCCGCCCGCGACTGTAATAACACCACCAGCATGGCGCCTGCGCCTAGCACCGCAGCAAACCATCCTGATTTAATAACAAAACCGCGCCACGGCGATTTAACTTCGTGCAGCCATAAATACACCGCCAACACCATACCAGTGGCCACAAAGCTCGACATCACATTGCGGTGCTGAAAAATACCATAGGGCGAGCGTACCTCGGTGTTATAGCCAAAGCTATTACCCGGCGCCAATACAAAAAACTGCACTAGGCCGATTAGTATTTCAACGCTTACCGCACCCAGCAGGCAATACAGTAAATAACGCCGTCCTTTGTCATTAAAGCGACACTGTTGCAGCGCTAAATAGAATAATAAACCGCCATACAGCGCTAGCATGCGAGGCAGCGCATGGCCGGCTGCCGAATTAATGGGGATATAAAAGAAAGGAAACCATAACAACAGGCTGGCCGCCATAACGCCTAGCCACAAGCGGCTGGTGAGCAATCGACGATGATGCCAATGCCACAAGCCTACACTGGTCATTAAGCCAATAAAAAACCAACCCAGCACATTAAACGGCAGTTGTAAGCCAATGCCAAACAAGTGCGGTAAATACAAATGCATCGCCAACAAGCCATATAAAGCCATCAAAACCAACATGGTTTTGGCAAGACGTTCCTGTTTTAGTAACGGCAAGGGCATCATAGTGAGGTAGGTACTCATGGCATGGTGGAATAACGAACCTTTATTTTACGCAAAGGCGTGCTAAAAAGCAGGTACTAAACCGAGTGCACCGGCAGAACCTGCCACAGCAAACTTAGCCTGCTCTTCTTGTTCACTGTTATAAAAAAGCCCGACCTGAGTCGGGCTTAAAGTCAGTGCTAAGTGATCGGCGCTAGAAGTTAAAACGATATAAGAGATCTATCGCTTGGTTTAAGCCACTCGCGGCTTGGAGATACAGCCGAGGTAATAGCTCATAACGCAGTCTTAGCTCGCCAATCGAAGAGAACACGCCCACCCCATAGCCAATTTGTAGCCCCGGCAATACATAGGCGCTAATATTCACTTCGGTATCATCACCACTGCCTTCGGTATCAATGGTGACGTCTTGCAGCCCTAGTGCTTCACCTACGTTACTGACCACACCGCCAAACTTGCTGACGCCCGCGCCCAGTAGCATAGATTGCAATAAGGCGTTACCGTCGGCTTGTTCGCCATCAAGGCCGTGGCCAGTCAGCAGATAAGATAACTGCTCAACTTGGGGCATCGTAGGATCGGAGAACACTTCCAGCTCAGGCTGCGAGGCGGTGCCCGTCACCCTAACGCCCACCGTCACTCCACTGTCAGACATAGTAGCGGGGTTGCGAATGGCTTCCACTTGTAGATTAGGCTCATCCAGCGGGCCACTAAATAAGATACTGCCCTCTCTAATGAGTAGGTTCTGACCATATGCTTTAAACTTACCATCTACTAAATGAATCTCGCCGGTGCCGCGCATGGCCCGATCAGGCTCTTGTACAATACGCAGTCGTCCTTCTAGCTTAGTATCTAAGCCAAAGGCTTTAAGTTGCACATCTTCTTCAATGCGCACTTGTAGGCGAATATGAATAGGCAAGCTAGGCACTTCTTCAGGAATAATGCCTGTGGGCTGAACTATTACTACATCTGAAGAGAGGTGTACTGCACTTTCGGGCAGTTCTTTTACTTCAATACGCGCCCAAGGGATCAAGATGTCACCGCGAATAGTGGCTTCTTCTCCCAGACTAATGCGCATATTGGGACTTACCCGTACTCGGCCCATCCCCGGATAACCGGCTTCTAGTCTATCCCCTTGCAAACGGATTTCGCCACTGACGGGCAACTCTTTCCAGTCTAGCTCGCCGCTGATGGTTAACGGACCGCCGCCGACTTTGAGTTGGCCATCGATACTCGCATTCGTGCCTTTAATATCGAGTCGGGTAGAAAGGTCACGTACCTCCACCATGTCAGAATAGGTGTCAACTTCGCCACCGGTTAAGCTAATTTGGCCAAATAATAACGGCGCTTCTAGGGTGCCTTCTAATCGCCCTTGCCCGGCTAAGGTGCCTTCTAAGCGAGCTACCTCAGGCAACAAGGGGGCCAACCAATCGAGCTTAAGATCGTCAATACTTAAGTTACCGCTTAAGCCCCGACGGCCATCGAGCTCCGCGACATTGGCGGTGAGGTTTAATTGACCTAATTGGGTGGAGCGAAACTGTAGCGCCGATTGTAAGCGGTTATTCACCATATCGCTGTTTAGCGATAAGGTTTGATAAGCTAAACGCGTACCGCCACTCACAAAGTGCCCAGGAGTGGTACTAATATTTGCGTTCACTTTAGGGGCGCCATCTTTCCAGGTAACGTCGGCTCGGCCATTTAATATCGCTTCCCAAGCAAACTCTTTAGGAAAAAATGGCTTAAGTCGCGCCAGATCCAAGTCACGGATCCGTACCCCAGCTTCTCCTTGCTTGGCACTGGCGCGAATAGCATCAAAGCATAAAGAAGCACGGCCTGAGTCCCAACAATGGGGCTGAGCACTAAAACGCTCATCTTGTACTGTCATCACTAATGGCTGTTGTAGCGACCAGGTTTCTAAAGGGGTGTCTAATTTACCTTGGCGCAATTGCCCTTGCCATTTACCTTGCTTATTGAGGCTACCCGTAAGGGCGAGTTGGGCGGCTAAGGGATCGCCGTTCACTCTAAAGTCCACGCGGTGTGAGGCTTCACTACCGCTGGCACTAAGTTCTAAGTTATTCATCTTACTATCGCCAGAGCGGATCCGATCAACGGTGAGCTTAACATCCCCTTGCATGTTCTCGCCCAACGTCGCCTTAGCATTAAGCTGTAGCTCTCTGGCTTCGCTTTCTTCGTAACCGATTTTCTTGGCGTTAAGACTCGCCTCTAATTGCGGTGCATCAAGGCGGCCACGTAAGCGAATATCACCGGCTAGATCGCCCGTAAGACCTGGGGCATACACCGCAAGAGTAGGCGCTTCCAACTTAGCATCAAGCTGAATAGTGTCACTCATTTGCCCGTTAACCAATAATTGGTTTTTGCCATTTTTAAGCAATAGTTGTTGTACTTTGCCGTGCAGCGCCTGATCTAGCTCTACATTACCCGTTAACTCGAGCGGAAAGTCTCGCAATTGACCATGAATATCCGGCATCATGGCTAACTGCCATTGTTCACCTTGCAAAGCAAAGCGGCTATCGAGCTTACCATTGATATCGCCATCCATACCGGCGACAAACGCCCCCGGATCGACCTCATTAAGCGTTAATATTCCTTGCCAATTGATGTCATTTTCCCAGCTTAAATGACCCGCCACCTCGGCACTGCCCTTAGGTAAGGTCACCGTAAGAGGCTTAATATCTGCGCCTTGCAAGTCGCCAGCTACTGCTAAGTGAATACCTAACGGCGGTAAATCAGGGCCCTGTCCTTCGGTAGTCAGGGTTAGCTGATAATCTTCAAGCCGGCCTTTAGCCTTAACTTCTCCCTGCTTAAGCTGCCACTGGGGCTTATCTAGCGGCCAGCCCAACTGCTGCCAGTTAAGGGTAATATCAAAGGGTAACTCGGGGTTTAATGGCTCTGCTTCTAATTGTCCTTTGGCTTCAATAACCTTGCCTAATGCCAGCTGACCATTTAAGTGCGCCAGACTGTCCGACAGTGCTAACGAAATCGTTTGCCCCTCTAGCTGCCCTTCCATTAAGGGCTTTTTTAACACTCCTTCAAGAGCAAGCTCTAAGGGGTAGTCATCGGTCAAGGTCACCTGACCCGTTAAGGATAAGTTAGCAAACTCATGATCTAACTCACCGGTGGTAATTGTTATCTCACTGCCCTTGCCTTCTAACTCCAATATTAGCGCGTGCAGCGCTTGGACTTCCCCTCCTTGAATGAGCTGGCTATCGGTTAAACTAAAGTTTTGTATTTTAATGGGAAAAGGCAGTGCTACTTCAGGTAGTACAATGGGTGCGGCGGCGGCTTTTCCCGTTTTATCTTCGGCTTTTGCGGCTTCTTCATTGTCAGCGAGGGGTAGCGTGAGCCCCGCCATATTGGGACCGGTGAGCACCATACCCTCGTCGTCCCAGTGCACGGCTAATTGCAAACTTTGCCAAGCAATGGTTTGTCCCGGCAAAATAATCTTCACCCGATCGGCGCGAATGTCATCTAAGTCAATGCGCAGCGGCGGAGAAAATTCCGCTAATGGCTCGGACTCTTGCTCTTTTTCTGCAGCAGGCAAGTCTTTAATGGTCACTTCAATGTCTTCGGCGATCAGCTGTTGTAATAAAAAGCGGCGATCGAACAACTGACTTAATTGCCAACCAAAGGTGACCTCTTTAGCTGAAAAAGCTAATGAGTCTTGCTCGTAGCTTAGCTCACTAAATTTCCAACCATGGCCCAGCTGTCCTGACTTTAAGGTCCCTTCTAACCCCGCCACCTGATGCTTGGTTAAACTCCACAGCCACTGGTTTCCAGTTTGCGTAAATAACAAGCCGGCCAATAGCGCTAACAATAACAGCAAGGCTGCTAGCACCCCCAGCAGAATCCGTTTCAACTTCATAGCTCTGGACCTAAAGTAAAGTGTAAGCGCATGGGAACATGGTCTTCTGATACGCCAAAGGCTAAGTCAATGCGTACCGACCCAACGGGGGTTAGCCAGCGAGCGCCCACACCAGTACCCACTTTCCAAGACTCACTGTAATCGTTGGTAGAAATCCCGGTATCAACAAAGGTGGCGAGGCGCCATTTTTC
>JAAYRH010000166.1 GCA_012518835.1 Aeromonadales bacterium
AAATACAAATGCACTACGTAATAAACCAATACCCGCCGCTCCCGAGGCAAGCACCGAGTCTAGGTGCACCACTTCCGCCACGTTAGCGCCAATTGCAAATGGATAACCGTCTTTTGTTATCGCTTCTTGATGACGCTGGTGCCACGCTTGCTGGGCAAGCTTATCGGCGAGCTGTTGCTGCGTTTTGGCCTGTTGTAATACCTCCGGTTGTGGTGCCACCCACAAGCCCCCTTTGTCGCCATTAAGAATCGCTTGCGTACCAGATGCGAGGCTCATGACTTGTTCATCTACTGCCACTAAGGCAGGTATTCCTAACGCTCGAGCCAATATGGCACTGTGCGATGCCGCTCCACCGCTCACGGTCACCCAGCCCAACACTTGAGTGGGGTCTAAATCAAGCAATTGCGAAGGTCCTATTTCTTCCGCCACCCAAATATAAGGCTCACTCGGTCGGCTCGCCAAACAGGTATGGCATAAAATAGCCATTACCCGCCGTCCTATATCACGGATATCAAGAGCTCGTTCAGCCAGTAACTTATCTTGGTTCGCTTGTTGGCGAAACGCTGCCGCTTCTATTTCCGCCCACCAGGCCGCCGCGGCCGATTGCCCTTGTTTGATCCGACATTGCGCGCCAAAACGTAAGGAGGGATCTGCTAATAGCTCCCGTTGCATCTCTAATAATGCTTGGGCTTGGGGATACGAGGCATTCATTTGACTCAGCGAGCTATTAGCTTGCTGAATAGCTGCCGTTAGCGCCGCCGCTTCAGCTTCACTGTCACTGGCCCACTGAGGATATTCAAACACCACCGGCGCATCGATATACAAAGGGCCAATAGCCACGCCGGGCGCCGCCGCTACTCCTGCTAACTCTTGATTATTAATTGCAACCGTTTCAACAGGTCCACTGAGTTCAGGCTCTATGGGCTGAGAGCGAGGCAAGTTTTCTCCTAACCCCTGCGCAATGATTTTTATTATTTCATCTAACGCCGCACAAGCATCTGCACCTTGGGCACTAAACTGCATTGTATGGCCTGATTTTACTCCTAGGCTCAGCACCGCCATCAGGCTTTTAGCACATACCCATTGTTTATCGCCATCAAGATTACTTGCGCGGATCTCGCCACGATAGCGCTTGGCAGCTTGCACCAATAATGCGGCAGGCCGCGCATGTAGCCCATGCGGGTTCAAAATCACCGCCGTTTTTTTATAAAGCGGAAACGTTATAGGACCTTGCTGTAAGTGTTGCTCTACTAGCTGGGCATTTTCCGCAGCCGCTAGCTCAGCGCCTTTCCCAGCGCTTAACCACGCCGTGAATTGATCTAATAAGAGCTTATGCTGCTCTCCGACAAGCACTATCCAGCCCACCAACCCCGGTAAAGCAGCTATGCCTTTAGAGCGAGATGCTAAAGTAAGAATACCCGCTTGAGTCTGGTGAGCATCGGGTAGCTCAGATAACCACCATCCTTGACCAATGGCCACCGGAGGAAGTTGAGCTAACAGGTTTTTTTGTGCCTGATCCAGATGCAATAAGCGGCGGGCTTGCTTAATTAATTGACTAAAAGTGTTTATATTGAGTTGCGTTGCTATATTAAGTTGCGCTGCTTCTTTAGGCGGGGATGCTGCCTGAGCAGCTTGAGGGGAGCAGGAAGTCGTGCTTTGTAAAAGTTCTAATACCGCGGCGGGTGTAGTAAGTTGTTTTAACTTATTCTCTATATCGCCTTGATTAAGCAAGGTCGTTAATTGCGCCAATATCGGTAAATGTTGTTTTGAGTCGGCGGCAATAGCAATCACTAGATAAGCCTTTTCACTGTGCTCCCACCGCACCCCCTTCGGTAATAACATCACTTTGATAGCACTGCGTTGCACCAAAGAAGCACTCGCGCGCGTGCCATGCGGTATCGCCACCCCTTGCCCTAAATAGGTAGAGGCCATCGCTTCTCGCGCTAGCATGCTTGCGCCGTAATCAGCGCTAACACATCCCTCAGCTACAAGCCAGTTGGCCAACGCTGCTATTACATCGCCTTTATCAGAAAGATGGTTCTCAACTTTTATATCTGCAAGCAATAGCTGCATAACAGTCTCTACTTATATTAAACACACCTTGTCTTTAAGCGCTTAAGGTTGGATTTCTTTCCCGTCCCACGCAAAAATACGACCCGAGTGCGCTAACGTACGCGTATCTAGCACCTCTAACAAATTCAACGCCGCTTGGCTAGGTGTGTGTAGCTGTCCTTCGGGTAGCCCCCGACTAAAAGGGGCAGAGAGCGGGGTATCGACCGTACCGGGGTGCAAGCCTACTACCATAGCGGCAGGAAAACGTCGTTGCCACTCTATACTGATGGTTTTTAGCGCCATATTGAGCGCCGCTTTACTGATGCGGTAGCTATACCAGCCGCCCCCTCGATTATCACTAATGCTCCCCACTCGCGCTGATAAGGCGGCAAACAACAGCGGCTGTGTTCGTGTCAATCGTGTCGCTAATATCTGCGCCATGGCCAAAGTGGGCCACGTATTAATATGAATACTATTAAGTAATGCCGCTTCACTTAACTGCTCAAGGCGTTTTTCTGGCTGCTGGCGACCTTGTTGCAACATGCCTAAGGTATTAATCACCCGATCGGGTAACGGCAAGTCTTGCGTGGCGGCTGCTAATGCTTGCTCATCGGTATTGTCTACGGGTAGCCAGTGTATCTGAGAAAGCTTAGGGTCAGTGCGACTAAAGAGTACGACGTGCTCGCCGCGAGCAATACACGCCTTGGCTAACGCTTGGCCAATACCACCACCGCCCATGATCCAATATTGCATACTGCCTCCAAAAATGAACCACTGAGCTGCAGACTAACAACAAAAAAGCCCGCTACCTAGGTAGCGGGCTTTAAATGTTTGGCGGAGGAGCAGGGATTTGAACCCTGGATGGGCTATAAACCCATGCCGGTTTTCAAGACCGGTGCATTCAACCACTCTGCCACCCCTCCGACGCCGTGCATACTACCTAAGGTCGGCAGCGCTTGTAAACCCATAAATGACAATATAAACGCAAATGACTATTTAAGCGCCAAGATGCTCAATAAACAAGCCAAGCTATAAACTCATCTATCATTCAGGACTCGACAATTTGCTTGTCTTATGTCCAAATAGGGAGTAATAACGTTGATCCACCCACCATACTTATATGTTCCTTGTTAAAATACCAAGCGGCTACCCTTACCGTAAGGGGACTTAACAGGGCACAGTTTTAGGAGAGTTTAAGTAATGCGCTACAACAGTACTGTATCTCATAGCCAGTCCAGTGCACTGGCCACCAATAAGGTGCTACGCAACACCTATATGTTGCTTGGGATGACCTTGGTGGTGGCTTCAGCTGCCGCCGGTCTAGCCGCCATGTTTAACTTACCCCACCCTGGCCTGCTGATCACCTTGGTCGGCTTTTATGGCTTAATGTTTTTAACCGAGCGTAATCGTGAAAGTGGGTTAGGCTTGGTGTTTATCTTCGCTTTTACTGCTTTTACCGGTTATACCATCGGGCCTATCATTAATATGTACCTTAGCAGTGGCTCAGGTGCCGAGACGGTGATGCTGGCCTTAGGCGGCACCGCGATTACCTTCTTTTCATTATCTGCCTATGTATTGACCACCAAAAAAGACATGTCTTTTTTAGGCGGCATGATGATGGCCGGTTTTGTGGTCATTATTGTCGGCTTTATAGCTAACCTATTTTTCCAGTTACCGGCCTTAAGCTTGGCACTCAGTGCCTTGTTTATCCTGTTTTCATCAGGAGCAATTTTAATGCAAACCAGTGCCATTATTCATGGCGGGGAGCGTAACTATATTTCTGCCACCATTACCTTGTACGTAGCCATCTTTAATATTTTCTTAAGCTTGCTACAGCTACTGGGCTTAAGCCGCGACTGATCCCTCGTGACTTAATAAATAAAAAAGCCCCTTCTGGGGCTTTTTTATTGACTGGCACTCTGACTATCACTGCCAATTCACGTATTATCGAGGTCTGGACTCCCTATTTTGAAATACTCTATGTCACCTGTGGCTACTGCCTCTGCGACTATTTGGCTTAGGCGCTTATTTACCGACAGTCATTTCTTTTTTGCTCTTAAAGTATTACTGGCCATGGCCTGTGTGTTATTGCCGGGTTGGTGGCTTGAGCACACCCCTACTGCCGTCACCTTAGCACTCGGTATTATGGCCGGCGCCCTCAGTGAGGTAGACCAAGATCCTAAGGGGCGCTTTAAACATTTATTATTAAGCTCTCTCACCTTTTTAACTGCCACCGTCACCGTGACCTTGTTTATTGATATCCCCTGGTTATTTGGTCCTTTGTTGATAAGCAGTGCGCTGGTGTTAACCTTGCTGGGGGCCTGGGGGCCGGGCCCTGGGAGCTTAGGTTTTGGTGCCTTACTGATTGCTTTATATACTATGCAAGGACATATCGACAGCCCTTACTTTTGGTATCAGCCGCTCTTTCTTACCTTAGGAGCCGCCTGGTATGGGGTATTGTCTTGGCTAGTCTTACTGATTTGGCCGTACAAACAGGTACATGAACAGCTGGCGCAGTGCTATTTTGCGCTCTCACGCTATCTGTTAGAAAAATCACGTTTTTTTGGTACGCCCGAGCAAGAGCATCAACATTTGCGCCATCAACTGGCGCAATTAAATATTGCGCTCGTCAGTGCCTTAGATAATACTAAACAAATACTGAATCGACGTATTCATAACCAGCAGGATCCTGAGCCTGAGCTAGGCCGATTATTAGCCTTGTATTTATTAGTGCAAGATATGCACGAGCGAGCGACCTCTAGCCATTATTCATACCGCCAGCTTAATCAAGATCTAAATCAGGTTAATGTGCTCGCCGGTTATCAAACCCTGTTAATGGACTTAGGCGAGGCTTGTTATCGTCTCGGTTACGCCATTCTTACTCACAATAAATATACCCACCGCCCAGGGCTGGCGTGGCAATTGAGTGCCCTACAAGATCAGCTCGATTACAGCCATCTTAAACAGCATTACCCCCGATCTTTACTTAGCCCCATGAAATTTTTAAGCCGTAATATGTTGCATCTACATGAAGGGTTGTTGCGGGCGCAAGCGTTAACCCAGCGTCATACCGCCGCCAATACGGGCAATATTACGTTAGACAGTCCCAGCCCTACGCCGTTTTGGCCTAAGCTCAAAGCCCTGCTGCATCCTAATACGCTGCTATTTCGCCACGGTGTGCGTTTAAGCCTGTGCTTTGCCCTAGGTTATAGTTTAATTGCCGGTTTGCAGTTAGAGCGCGCCTATTGGATATTAATCACTATTATGTTTGTATGTCAGCCCAGTTTTAGCGCTACTCGCAAGCGATTGATCCAACGTACGTTAGGTACTGTAGGCGGCATACTGGCCACGGTGCCATTATTTTACTTTTTACCGTCCACTGGCGCGCAATTGTTTATTATGATGCTAGCGGCATTTATCTTTTTTACCCAAGTTAAGGTGCATTACAGTTGGGCTGTCGGCTTTATTACGCTATTCGTACTAATGGCCTTTAATTTACAAGGCGCTGCACCTGAGCCGGCTTGGCTACCTCGACTGTTTGATACCTTAGTGGGCTGTGGCTTAACTTTTTTAGCAGTATGGTTTATTTGGCCCGATTGGCAGCGCCGTCATTTACCCCTATTAATGGCCAATGCCATGGAAGCCAATGCCCATTATTTAGCGGCCATTGCTCAACAATTTAGTGAAGGGCGCAATGAAGATTTAGACTATCGCCTGCAGCGCAAACGAGCCCATCAGGCAGATAATCAGCTGGCGTTAGCGTGGCAGAATATTCGGGTAGAGCCGGTAGCAAAATACTGGCTGAATTTATGTTTTGATATTGCTTATCGTAACCATGCATTATTATCCTATTTATCTACCCTAGGAGCTCATCGCCAACAGATACCGGGGCGCACTGCTGAGATTATTGAGCAAACAGAGAAGCTGGTCGCACGACTCACCGCCTCTGCTGCGGCATTGCGTAGCCAAACAGCTTTGCCAGCGGACCCGCCTTTACCCAACTTGTCCGCCGATTTATCGGACGATGAATGGCTGATCTTAAGGCAGCAACTAATAAGCCATATCACTTTATTAGTTAATGATTTATATCAATTGGCAAGAGGCTTCCAGCAACAAGCGCCTGTCAATCAAGAAGAGCTAATAGGTCGCGATAATGACTGAGGATAAAATGAACATATTCGAGTTTGCTGGCCGCCCCATCGAAACCGATGCTCAAGGCTACCTTAAAAGCCATCAAGACTGGCAACCTGAAATGGTAAGCCTGCTTGCCGAGCAAGAAGGGATTGTCTTAACGCCAGAACACTGGGAAGTGATCCAGTTTGTGCGTGATTTTTATTTTAAATACCAAACTTCGCCAGCCATGCGTGCGCTGGTGAAAGCCATGGCCAACGATTTAGGTGCGGACAAAGGCAACAGCCGTTATTTATATCGACTGTTTCCTAAAGGGCCGGCTCGCCAAGCCAGCAAGCTGGCAGGCCTACCTAAACCGGCTAAGTGTTTATAAGCATTTTCCATAAAAAAAGCCCGAAGGTATCGGGCTTTATTAGGCTAAGCGACTTAGTCTTAAACTAAGTAACAGTTCAGTATGACTTATGACTCTGCTTTAGGGTGCTTTGCCGCCGTTTCTTTGATCAAGCTTTGTAACTCACCTTGCTGAAACATTTCCATCACGATATCACAGCCGCCAATCAACTCCCCTTCTACCCATAACTGAGGAAAAGTAGGCCAGTCGGCATACTTAGGCAGTTCAGCACGAATTTCTGGGTTTTGCAGAATATCTACATAAGCAAAAGGCTCACCACAGTTCATTAGCGCTTGCGAGGTTTGCGCAGAAAAACCACAGCTTGGAAACTTAGGCGATCCTTTCATATATAAGAGGATCGGGTTTTCACTAATTTGCGTTTTAATCTTTTCAATTGTATCCATGAGGCACCTTTGCTGACGGAGGGACGAATCACCCCTGTTTGCTTAAAATTCTCTGTTACTTTATCTCACCTTAGTAACAAGGTCGAGAGCAGATGTGTTTGGTCAAAAATCATCTAAGCTATGAGAATGCGCCTATAAAATAGTTCTTTTTCAACAATGTGTTACCCTTACAAAAGCTATTGTTGTTTAGCCATCTAGCAAGCTGCTACAATAGATTCACTAGATTAACGGCTTATTACTATTTAGTTTAGCTTAAGTAGTAAGAGCTGTACTGGAAAGCAAGTCAACAATGTCTAACCAGCCTCAGAGCTGGTGCCATCAAAAATGGAGAATATTATTATGGCTTTTGAACTTCCCGCTTTGCCTTATGCTAAAGATGCTCTAGCACCGCATATTTCTGAAGAAACTTTAGAGTATCACTACGGCAAACACCACAACACCTATGTGGTTAACTTGAACAAACTGGTACCGGGTACTGAGTTTGAAGGCAAGTCTTTGGAAGAGATTATCAAAACTTCTTCAGGTGGCATTTTCAACAACGCCGCTCAAGTGTGGAACCACACTTTTTACTGGCATTGCCTAGCACCCAATGGCGGCGGCGAACCTACCGGTGCCTTAGCTGACGCAATTAATGCTGCGTTCGGTTCTTTTGAGAAGTTTAAAGAAGAGTTCACCCAATCTTGTGTAGCTAACTTTGGTTCAGGCTGGACGTGGTTGGTAAAGAAAACCGATGGTACTTTAGCGCTAGCTAACACCTCTAACGCTGGCTGCCCACTAACCGACGATGCGACCCCGCTGCTGACTTGTGATGTGTGGGAACATGCCTACTACATCGACTATCGCAACGTGCGTCCTGACTATGTAAAAGCCTTCTGGGCATTAGTTAACTGGGACTTTGTTGCAGAAAACTTCGCCAAGTAATATTGCGCTTAGTTCGTATAAAAACCCCGGCTTGCCGGGGTTTTTTTATTGTTTATTCTGTATAGTCAGTCATCTTACTATGTTAGATATTTAGTCTTGAGTGAGTTACTTACTAGATGAATACCTTAGAAAAAATTACTAACTCGCTGGACAATTTCAGCAAATCAGAGCGAAAAGTGGCAGACGTTATTTTAGCATCGCCACAAACCGCTATTCATGCCAGTATCGCGACTCTGGCAAAGCTGGCTGAGGTTAGTGAGCCCACTGTCAACCGCTTTTGTCGTCGCCTTGATACTAAGGGCTTTCCTGACTTTAAATTACACCTAGCACAAAGTTTAGCCCATGGCAGTGCTTACAGCTATCGCCCAGTAAGTGATGACGATACACCTGAGTCTTATATCGCTAAGGTGTTTGAGTCGAGCTTATCTTGTTTAAACGCCGCCCGAAGCAGCTTAGATCCTCATGCCGTGAATCGTTGCGTCGATGCGCTAACCCAAGCTAAAAAGTTGTCTTTTTTTGGCTTAGGTGCTTCGTCTGCGGTGGCACACGATGCCATGAATAAGTTTTTTCGCTTTAATGTGCCGGTACAGTGCTTTGATGACGTAGTGATGATGCGCATGAGCGCGATGAATAGCTCTCCTGACGATGCCTTAGTTCTTATTTCTTATACCGGTCGCACCAAAGCGCTGGTAGAAATTGCCCAATTAGCCCGCCATAATGGCGCTATTGTGATTGGCCTAACGGCACAAGAATCACCGCTAGCTAAAGAATGTACACTGGTCGTTTCCATGGATATTCCTGAAGAAGCCGACTCTTATTTACCGATGGCTTCGCGATTAACACAAATGGTACTGATCGATGTGTTGGCCAGTGGCTTTATTGTGCGGCGCGGGGCGCAATTTAGAGAAAACCTCAAGAAGGTGAAGCAAGGAATAAAAAACTCACGCTTTGATAATGATCTTCCTCTTAGCTAACCAACCTCTTACTCGGCTTTTTCTGCTTATACTTGGCTCATTACGCGCTCATCTTGAAGATTGTGAACAATTTGTTTCTAAAAAAGAATCATTTTTGTGACCTAGTCTACACTTTTCTGTTTTCTTCAGTTACTATCGATAACAACTTTACAAACCAAGGACGCAATAGCAAAGGTGAATACGCTACCTATTACCCCGTGGGATTTATACCCAATCCTCGATGTGGCTAACCACCTAACCAAGCACGCTGTTGCTATTACTTATTACCCCCCTCATTGTGATCTACCTCTACACTGGAGTCTCATATGTTAAGACGTACCAAGATAGTTACTACCCTAGGTCCGGCCACCGATCGCGACAATAATCTGGAAGGCATCATTAAAGCAGGCGCTAACGTGGTGCGCATGAATTTTTCTCACGGTACGGCAGAAGACCACTTGCTGCGCGCCAACCAAGTTCGTGAGATATCAAAAAAGCTCGGTGTACACGTGGCTATTTTAGGTGACTTACAAGGCCCTAAAATTCGTGTGTCTACTTTTAAAGACGGTAAAATTTATCTGAACCTAGGTGATAAGTTTGTACTGGACGCCGATCTCCCGTTAGGTGCAGGTGATCAGCAACAAGTAGGTATTGACTATAAAGATCTGCCAAAAGACGTTAAAACCGGTGATGTATTATTACTGGATGATGGTCGTGTACAGCTGCGCGTAGAAGGCGTAGATGGAAATAAAGTGTTAACAGAAGTAACAGTGGCAGGTCCGTTATCGAACAATAAAGGGATCAACAAAAAAGGGGGGGGGTTATCCGCTCCCGCACTCACTGAAAAAGATAAAGAAGATATTATTACTGCAGCTAAAATTGGCGTCGACTACTTAGCCGTTTCTTTCCCACGCACCGGTAAAGACATGGAAATCGCTCGCGAGCTGGCTCGTGCCGCTGGCAGTAATGCCAAAATGGTCGCTAAAGTCGAGCGGGCAGAAGCGGTTGCGACCGATGCTGCGATGGAAGATGTCATTTTAGCCTCTGATGTGGTCATGGTTGCCCGTGGTGACTTAGGGGTTGAAATTGGTGACTCTGAATTAGTCGGCGTACAGAAAAAGCTGATCCGTGCTTCTCGCCGCCTTAATCGTGTGGTGATTACCGCCACGCAAATGATGGAGTCCATGATTGAAGCGCCGCTGCCTACCCGTGCTGAAGTAATGGACGTAGCCAATGCGGTACTGGACGGTACCGATGCGGTAATGCTGTCTGCCGAAACTGCGGCCGGTGACTTCCCTATTGAAACCGTTAAAGCCATGGCCGACGTCTGTTTAGGTGCCGAAAAACACCCCAGCATTAATGTGTCCAACCATCGCATGAACTTTACGTTTACTTCGGTAGAAGAAACGATTGCCATGTCGACTATGTATGCGGCTAACCACCTGCAAGGCGTAAAAGCGATTGTGGCCCTGACCCATTCTGGCACCACTCCTTTACTGCTCTCGCGTATTAGCTCAGGTCTGCCAATCTTCTCAATGTCGGGTGAAGATAAAACATTGGCGTGGAGCAGCTTGTACCGCGGTGTTACTCCAATATTTTTCGAGCACGACACTACGCTAAGCAATAAAGAAGTTAGCCGTGCTGCACTAGCTGCTTTAAAAGCAGCGGGCTACGTAAACAAGG
>JAAYRH010000021.1 GCA_012518835.1 Aeromonadales bacterium
CAAAAGCTCGAGAAGATTTTGCCGAGCAAATCATCGGAGGTGAACTCGCCAGTGATCTGGCTTAACGACTCTTGAGCTAAGCGCAGTTCTTCGGCGACCAGTTCACCGGCTTCATAGACTTCCAGTTGTTCTTTCGCCATGAGCAAATGCTCATCGGCATGATCTAGGGCATCTAGGTGGCGACGACGAGCACTAAAGCCACCTTCGGTGCCGCCTTTAAAACCCATACAGTCTTTTAAATGCTCTTTAAGGGCTGCTACGCCAAGGCCCGAGGTGGCAGAAATAGGATATACCTCATGTTCGCCGTCACTGATCACGGTGAGTGGCTCGCCGCTTAAGTCGGCTTTATTGCGGACTACGGTAAGTCCAATATCTACGGGTAGACGATCGATAAAGTCTGGCCAAATGTCTTTAGGGTGTAGTGCGTCGGTGGTGGTGCCATCGACCATAAACAAGATCCGATCCGCTTGTTCAATTTCGCTCCACGCCCGCTCAATACCAATGCGCTCTACGGCGTCGGTGGCTTCGCGCAAACCCGCGGTGTCGATGATATGCAGTGGCATACCATCGAGGTGAATGTATTCGCGCAATACGTCGCGGGTGGTGCCGGCAATATCGGTCACAATGGCTGATTCTTTACCAGCCAGCGCGTTTAGCAAGCTGGATTTGCCGGCGTTAGGACGACCGGCAATCACCACCTTCATGCCTTCACGCATAATAGCGCCTTGGCGCGCTTGACGTTTTACTTCGGTCAAGCGGTCGATAATGGCGTATAACTCACCGGCTATTTTGCCGTCCGATAAAAAGTCGACTTCTTCATCGGGAAAGTCGATAGCGGCTTCCACATAAATGCGCAGATGCGTTAGCGCTTCCACTAAGCCATGGACATGGTTAGAAAACTCACCTTGTAGTGAATGCAGTGCTGAGCGGGCGGCTTGTTCGCTAGAGGCTTCAATTAAGTCAGCAATAGCTTCGGCTTGGGCAAGGTCGAGCTTATCGTTAAGGTAAGCACGCTCACTAAATTCCCCCGCCTTCGCTGGGCGCACACCTGGCAGCGCTAAAATACGCTTGGTCAGCATATCGAGCACTACCGGACCACCATGACCTTGGAGCTCAAGTACGTCTTCACCCGTAAAGCTATTGGGACCTTTAAATAACAAGGCGATACCTTGGTCAAGCACCTGGCCTTGTTCATCTTTAAAAGGCAGATAGTCGGCATAGCGTACCTTAGGTAGCTTGCCAAGCACCGCTTGTGCGACCGTTTCTACCGCTGGGCCAGAGACTCGAATTATACCTACACCACCCCGACCTGGGGCGGTGGCGGGTGCGACTATGGTGTCGTTCGCCATCACTACTGTTACTCCACACAATAAAAAGGCGACCTTAAGGTCGCCTTTAGTGTATTGATTTATGACTTGCTCAGCCAGTAAAGGGCTAGTTAAGACTCGGCTTTATTACCGTGCAACCCTTTTTTCTCTAGCTGGCGGAAAATATACCACTGCTGGGCTAGGGTCAGTAAGTTACTGACAAACCAGTACAAGGTTAGACCGGCTGGGAACCACAAGAAGAAGAAAGTAAATACCAGCGGCATAAACTGCATTATCTTCTGTTGCATGGGATCAGTTACGGTGGTTGGGCTCATTTTTTGGATCAGGTACATGCTCAGACCCATTAGCACCGGTAACACAAAGTAGGGGTCACGGGCAGATAAGTCATGGATCCACAGCACAAAGGGCGCATGACGTAGCTCAACCGACTCCATTAATACCCAGTACAAAGAGATGAAAATAGGCATCTGGATGACGATAGGTAAACAACCACCCAGCGGGTTTACTTTCTCTTTCTTGTACATCTCCATCATCGCCTGAGACATCTTCTGGCGATCGTCGCCGTAGCGCTCGCGCAGGGCGGTGATTTTTGGCTGCAGCATACGCATTTTAGCCATAGAGGTGTACTGTGCTTTGGTCAGCGGATACATCAGACCACGCACCACAAAAGTGGTTAAAATAATAGCCAGACCCCAGTTCACTACAAAGCTTTGCAAGAAGTGCAGTAGCTTAAATAGCGGTTGGGCGATAAACCATAACCAGCCGTAGTCGACGGTTAAGTCGAGGTTATCAGCGGTGGCTGCCATTTTCTTTTGTAGCTTAGGACCTAACCATAAATCCGCTTCTATTACTTGCTCGGTACCAGGAGCGACTGTAATAGGTGTATCTTTAAAGCCAATAATAGCTTGGCCTTGGTTGTTGAGAAAGCGGCTGTACTGCTGGTTTTGGCCATCTTTAGGCGCGATCCAAGCTGACACAAAATAGTGCTGCAACATGGCCACCCAACCACCTTCGGTGGTTTGGTTAATGTTGGTGTCTTTTACTTTTTTAAAGTCGTACTTGCTATAACGGCTTTCTTCATTGGAGTAGGCCGGACCACGATAAGCAGAGGCCATTAACATACCGCCACTTTCGTCGGCACGTTTTGGTTTATCGACGCTTTGTTTTAACTGGCCATAGAGCTGCACCTGCACAGGCTCGCTAGTGGTATTATCAATATCGTAAGCCACTTTAACCACATAACTATCACGGGCTAAGGTGAAGGTTTTAGTAAACACTACTCCTTGCTCGTTAGTAAAGGTCATGGGTACGGTAATGCTGTCTTGTCCTTGGCCAAGCTCAAATTTATTGCGCTCCGCTTTATAAACCGGACGACCTTCTGGATTAGCATCAGGGCCATTGGCACCAATTAAACCACTTTGGGCAATGTTGACATAGTCGCTGCCGTCTTTATTGATCAGCAGTACAAACTTATCTACCGATTTTAGGGTATCGTCATGCTCAAGCAGCGCGGCATTAACAATATCCCCACCTTGGCTGTCGATAGTGATTTCTAGCAGATCAGAGCTGATGGTGATCAACTGGTGTTTATGATTGCTCGCCACGGCTTCTGTTGGAATATCATTGCCAACCTGTACTTGATCCGACTCAGGAACGAAATTACCTGCTTCGTTTTCACCGGTGGCGGTAACAGTTTGCGTGCTTTGCTGTGCCGTTTCTGGAGGATTTTTATCACTATCCCACTGTTGCCAGATGAGGAAGCTCACCAGCAGCAGAGCGATAATCAAGATATTGCGTTGAGATTCCATAGTTTATTATCTTCGCTTTGTCGGGACCGGATCGTGGCCGCTTGGACCTAAAGGATGGCATTTTAATAGACGTTTGAGTGTTAACCAACTGCCTTTTAAAAAACCGTGGAGCCGAATGGCTTCAATGGCATATTGCGAGCAGGTGGGCGTAAAGCGACACCTGGGCCCAAGCAGTGGACTAATGACCAGTTGGTAAAGGCGAATTATGCCTACGCTGAGTCGTTGCAGCGGCGAGAAAGCGTGCGCCATAACCTATCCAGCAGCTCGAACAGCTCGTCATTGGGCACATCCCCGACACCCTTTTTGGCAATCACCACTATATCTACGTTAGGCAAGTCATGCTGTTTTAAACGAAAGGCTTCGCGCGTAACGCGTTTGACTCTATTGCGCCAAACCGCACGCTTAAGGGCTTTTTTAGGTACAGCTAATCCAAGGCGTGGGTGACCTAGTTCGTTTGCTTTAGCAAGAAGTGTGAGATGTGGTGAGGCCGCTCGGACTGGATTGTCGAAGACGTTTTTAAAATGTGCGGGAGTTAACAAGCGTAACTCCCGTGAAAAATCATGCCGGGCCATTAGGCGCTTAGACGGGCACGACCTTTGGCGCGACGAGCAGCCAGTACCTTACGGCCACCTACAGTGGCTTTACGAGCACGAAAACCGTGGCTGCGCTTGCGCTTTAAATTTGAAGGTTGATAAGTGCGTTTCATAATAGTTATTACCGCTGTTTTAAGTTTGTATACAGGTTAGCCATGTACTCGAAGACGCATAAACATCACCAACAAGACGGCCACCAAATGAGAGGCCGAATTCTAAACAGTTCTGCATATAAGGTCAATCGACATGGCGTGGATTGATTGACGACCTCAAAAATTAACAGTCAAGCGCTAATAGAGATCGCAACCAAGATCAGTGTCGATCTTGGGATCGGGGATTATACAGGCCTATAAAGGCTAAGCAACAAAAAGTGATTGCCACAAGACATGGCGAGGATCGGGGCGAGTTAACGCTCTGTCTTAGATCTCAATAGCAGCTTATATGCTAAAACATAATAAGCGTAAAGCAAATGCAATTGATAGTAATTATCGTTTAGATCTATTAGTCTTGTCCGCCTTACTTAACACTTAGGAAGAAAGGTGTCCCCTCATGTACGGTAAAACCCTGTTATCTATGTCGATTATGGCAGCATTAGCACCAGTGGCTAACGCAAAGAGTGTGGCGTATTTGGATGAAGTAGTGGTGTCTGCTACTCGTAGTGCGCAAGCGAAAAAAGAGGTGTCTGCAGCCATAGCAACAGAATCTCGCCAAGAGTTAGATTTAATTATGGCTCATGATTTAGCAGAGGCGTTTCGTTATACCCCAGGGGTGCATGCCGAAGTGGATGGTCGCTTTGGGTTATCGGGCTTTAATATTCGTGGGGTAGATGGCAGTCGCGTTAAAACTATGATTGATGGGGTGCAACAGCCGGTACCTTATAATCCAGGCGCAAATGAGCAGCGCAGTTATCCTAACGCTATTGAAATTGACACCTTGCAAGCCATTGAGATCAACAAAGGGCCGGCTTCTACACTTTATGGCTCTGATGCTATTGGCGGTGCGGTATTATTAAAAACCAAAGATCCCGCTGATGTGCTGATCACTGAAGACAATGAACACCGTTTTGGGCTTAAAACCAGCTACACCTCGGTAGATAAACAATTTAAAAATACCCTCACCTGGGCGATGCGCCAAGATCAACTAGAAACGCTATTAATGGCCACCTACGCTAAAGGACATGAAACTAAAACTCATGGCAGCGGCGCCGATATCGAAGGTCCAGGTCGTGGTGCTGCTAACCCCGCCGACTCCGATTTAGGAAACGTGCTAGCTAAAGCCTATTATCAAATCAATGATGAGCATCGAGTGGGTGCCACTCTAGAGTACTACCAAAAAAAATACGATGAAGATGAGTTAAGCGATAATGGCTATAGCATTATGCCCGGCTTTACCTACACCGATAATTACAATGAAGATAATAGAAAGCGCTTGCGGCTAGGCGTTGAGCACCAATGGCAGTTAGATAGTGGGTTGGCCGATACCGCAGAGTGGTCAGCAAATTACCAAGACTCAGAGTCTATCTATAAAAACTACGATACCACGGAATTTAATGGTGCTCGTCAGCGCCAGCGGGACGCCAGTGATCGTACTTGGCAAGCAGATGTACAGTTAGAGAAATGGCTAGAGTTGGGTCAACATCAGCATCAAGTTACTTATGGCGCTAACTTTATTCATAATGACTTCCAGTTAGATAATACTGATTATAAATTTAGCGCTAACACCGCCACCCCAGGCAATACGGGCTTGCCCGATGCGGATCTAACGAGTTGGGGCATATTTGCTCAAGATCAGCTGTATTTGTTGGACGATAAGTTAGTGGTCACCGCCGGTGCGCGATACGACAGTTATAAAGCCACCCCGGGCAGTGATGCTGGTTATGAGAATGATTTTGATAAGAATCAAGACGATGCCCTAACCCTCAAGCTGGGCTCGGTGTACCACTTTAACGATAATTTATCGGTATATGGCCAAGTAAGCCAAGGTTTTAAAGCGCCCACCGTGGAAGATTTGTATTATTTTTATGATATGGGCGCGGTCTTTAACCCTAATCCCAATCTAAAAGCCGAGAAAAGCGTGGCCTATGAATTAGGACTGCGTGGACAAAATAACAGTACTAGTTTTGAGTTAGCGACTTTTTATACGGACTACAGCGACTTTATTACCGACGTTGTGGTGGGTCAGGAGCAGGGCGGACAAGCACGCGATATTATTACTAAGCAGAATTTAGATGACGTGACCATTTATGGCGCCGAGTTTAGTTCGACAGTTAACTTAGATAAGGCTTTTGCAGCCCCCGAAGGGGTTTATAGTCGCTTTTCAATCGCTTATGCAAAAGGAGAAGATAAAAAAACTGGCCGTTCTTTAGACAGTGTCGCGCCGCTTACCGCAGTGATTGGGTTAGGTTTAGATAGAGAGCAATACGGCGGGGTGATTAATCTGACCATGACCGATAGTAAAAGCGATTGGCAAACCGCGGATCACAATAAAGCCTCTGGATACAGCTTAGTGGATATCACTAGCTATTATCGACCCACGCCAGATATCACACTGCGTGCAGGGTTATTTAATGTCTTGGATAAAAAGTACTGGGTATATAATGAAGTGCGAGACACCAATCACAGTGTAGGGGGAAGTGCGAGAGATACTCAACCGGGTAGAAATTGGGGTTTAAGTGTGGATTATCAGTTTTAATAACCAAGTGCCCGCGGGACGGGCACTTGTGATTGGCTTATTCAGTAATAACGAATTTGCCGTTCATAATGCCTACGTGGCCAGGGAAAGAGCAGAAGTAGCTATAGTCGCCACCCGCTTCCATACCTTCTGTACTAAAAGTAACA
>JAAYRH010000167.1 GCA_012518835.1 Aeromonadales bacterium
ATGCACCATGCTAAATGAGTCTTCGACAGTAATGTATTGAGCTTGGCCGTCTTGTAAGTCTTCTTCAGTGCGCCCTAAGCAGGGCAAAATCAACGCTTCCTTGCCCGCCATTAAGTGGCTGCGATTGAGCTTAGTGCTAATTTGTACCGTTAAGTCACAGTTCATTAATGCTTGCGCGGTGGCGTGAGTGTCAGGGGCCGCCGCCGCAATATTACCACCCAGTGCAATCAGCACCTTAGACTGACCATCTAACATAGCTTGAATAGCGGCTACCACGTTATGACCATGCTGGCGGGGCATAGGATGTTTAAAATGCTGCTCAAGTTGCGCTAACAAGGCGTCGCTGGGCTGTTCATTGATGCCAACCGTGCGATTGCCCTGCACATTACTGTGGCCACGTACGGGGCATAAACCGGCACCAGGCTTACCTAGTTGGCCAAATAATAACTGTAAATTGACAAACTCGCGGATCATGGCCACCGAGTGCTTATGCTGAGTAATACCCATCGCCCAAGTAATAATGACTCGTTTAGCTTTAGCATAGACTTTGGCGGCTTCGGTGATCTCAGCTTTGCTTAATCCCGACTGCTCTACAATCTGCTCCCATGAAGTGGCTTTTACCTCGGCCTGATAGGCGGCTAAGCCGTGGGTGTGTGCTGCGATAAAGTCTCGGTCTAATAAACCCGGTTTACCCTCGCTGAGGGCTTGTTCATCCCACTCTAGCAACAGCTTAACCATGCCGCGCACCGCCGCCATATCACCGCCTAACCGCGGACAAAAATAATGACTAGAAATACGCGAGCTTAACGGCGTTAGCATTTCTACCGGGCTTTGCGGATCAGCAAACCGCTCTAAACCGCGTTCTTTTAGGTTATTAAAGCTGACGATGGCGGTGCCATTGCGGGAGGCGTTACGCAAACTATGCAGCATGCGCGGATGATTAGTGCCAGGGTTTTGGCCAAAGATAAAAATAGCGTCGGTTTGTGCAAAGTCTTGAAGGGTTACTGTGCCTTTACCAATGCCAATCCCCTGCGCCAAGGCCACACTGGTCGCTTCATGACATAAGTTAGAACAGTCGGGAAAGTTATTAGTGCCAAAACTGCGGCCAAAGAGTTGATAAAGATAAGCGGCTTCATTGCTGGCGCGACCCGACGTATAAAGCTCTAACTGATTAGGGTGCTCCAGCGCCTGAAGATGGCGAGCAATTAAGGAAAACGCTGCCTCCCAAGAGATAGCTTCATAGTGATCGGTGGCTCTATTAAAGTACATCGGCTGAGAGAGGCGCCCTTGATACTCCAGAAAGTAGTCACTTTGATTTTGTAGCCAGCTAACCGAGTATTTTTTAAAAAAAGTCGGTGTCACTTGTTTTTTAGTCGCTTCCCAGCTGATGGCTTTAGCGCCATTTTCGCAAAAAGAAAAATGCTTGCCCGGCTGATCGCCCCACGCGCAACCGGGGCAATCGAAGCCTTTAACTTGGTTGGCTCTGAGTAAATTACGGATATTGGCAGCAGGTTCTTTACTGCGTAGTACCGAACGAGTTGTTGCGACCAAGGAGCCCCAGCCCCCAGCCGGGCTTTGATAAGGTTTAATTTTTTTAATCATAATACTCTCAGCATGAACGGGAGAGTTCGGCGGAGGAACTCTGCCAGCAATATTTAATTAACATTAGGCTAGCACGGGCG
>JAAYRH010000168.1 GCA_012518835.1 Aeromonadales bacterium
CAGGGTACGCTGACTCAGGCGGCAGAGTCGTTAAATTTATCCCAGTCGGCGCTTAGCCACAGCATTAAAAAATTAGAAGGCTTGCTTAATACGCCGGTGTGGCAAAAGGAGGGCAGAAGCCTACGCCTCACCAATGCCGGAGAGCAAATTTTAATATTGGCCAATCGAGTGTTGCCGCAGTTTAAACACACCGAGCATTTATTGCGCCAAATTGCCGGTGGTGAAATGGGCTCACTGCGTATTGGTATGGAATGCCATCCTTGTTATCAATGGCTATTAAAGGTGATTGAGCCTTATCTGGAAAAGTGGCCAGAGGTAGACGTTGATGTAAAACAGGAGTTTCAGTTTGGCGGACTGGGAGCGCTGCATAACTACGAGATAGATCTGTTAGTGACACCGGATCCCATATTTAAACCTAACATGACCTTTATACCGGTATTTGACTATGAGCATCGGCTGGTTGTTTCCTCTGCTCATCCGCTCGCTAAGCAAGACTCAGTTATGCCTGAAGACTTAAACGAAGAGGTGTTACTTAGCTATCCGGTAGATCCAGAGCGACTGGATATTTTTAGTCAGTTTTTAAACCCGGCAAAATGTGCGGTAAAAGCGCATAAAACCATAGAAACCACAGAAATTATGTTGCAGATGGTGGCGGCGGGGCGCGGTGTAACGGCATTGCCGGGTTGGCTGGTGGATGAGTTTGCTAAAACCATGGCTATTAAAAGCTTGCGCTTTGGCAAGCAGGGCATTAGCAAACAGATTTTTTTAGGCATGCGCAAAGGCGAAGAGCAGATTAACTATCTGAATGATTTTATTGTTCAGGCTCAGAGTATCAAGTAACTCCTTCTTCTTGCTTCATATGGGGTTCGCTTGCTGCCATTTATTGAAATTATGAATTTATTGCATGTATTGATGAAGTAAAGTCATTTTTGTTCATGTGAGAGGCCGTGTATAAATATACTCAGCTTCTAGCCGCAGACTTCTAGCCTTCTAGAAGACATTGCAGTTAATCATCAATTAAGCGCAAACCTGAACAGCCTTGCCGGCGACGGAATAAAAGCCTAGTAACAGCAAAGAGTAGGCTCAGGTTTTATCGCAGAAAATGGGATACCAGATCAACATGAGTAACGACTTTACCTTTGTTATAGATAGCATTGCCTTTGATGAAAACTATCACCCCGCAGACGATACGCGTCTTACCACCAACTTTGCGAACTTGGCCAGAGGAGAAAGCCGCCAGCAAAACTTGCGTAATACCTTGAAGATGATTAACAATCGTTTTAATGATTTGGCGCATTGGGACAACCCTGCTGGTGATCGTTACTCTGTTGAGCTAGAAATTGTTTCTGTGGATATGGATGTTGAGGGTAATGGAAAAACTTTTCCTGCAATTGAAATATTAAAAACAAACATTATTGATCACCAAACTAACAAGCGCATTGAAGGCATTGTAGGAAACAACTTTTCCTCTTACGTGCGAGATTACGACTTTAGCGTATTGCTAATGGAGCATAATAAGAATAAAGCTAACTTTAGTATTCCAGAAAATTACGGCGATCTGCACGGTAAGCTCTTCAAAAGCTTTGTTAACTCCGATGCCTATAAGCAAAAGTTTACTAAACAACCGGTGATCTGCCTCAGCGTATCGGAGAATAAGACCTATCATAGAATCGGTAATCAACACCCTATATTAGGGGTTGAGTATCAGCCCAATGAATCCTCTTTGACTGAGCAGTATTTTAGAAAGATGGGGTTAGAGGTTCGTTACTTTATGCCGCCTAATAGCGCTGCGCCGCTGGCTTTTTACTTCTTTGGTGACTTGCTTAATGATTACAATAATCTTGAGTTGATCAGTACCATCAGCACGATGGAGTCTTTTCAGAAGATTTACCGCCCAGAGATTTATAATGCCAATGCCACTGCTGGCCATGTTTATCAGCCAAAATTGCAAAACCAGGACTATTCATTCACGCAAATTACTTATGATCGAGATGAGCGTAGCCAGTTAGCCGTTCAGCAAGGTAAATTTACTGAACAAAACTTTATCAAACCCTATCAGTCTATTCTTGAGCAGTGGTCTGCTGAGTACGCTTAATCATTAACGAGGATATAACACGGTATTTATGATGAAAAAATTATTACCTACTGCAACGGCAGGCAGTTTGCCAAAACCTGTGTGGTTAGCCGAGCCTGAAAAACTGTGGTCACCTTGGAAGCTGGCAGAAGAAGAGCTAATAGAAGGCAAACAAGATGCGTTGCGTATCGCGCTGCAAGAGCAGCAAGCTGCTGGCATTGATATAGTGAGTGATGGCGAGCAAACACGCCAACATTTTGTGACCACTTTTATTGAGCATCTTGACGGTGTTGATTTTGAAAAACGCCAGACCGTTAAAATCCGTGATCGCTACGAGGCGAGTGTGCCCACGGTAGTCGGTCCTATTAGTCGTCCCACATCGGTGTTTGTGGAAGATGCTAAGTTTTTACGAGCGCAAACCGACCAGCCGATTAAGTGGGCGTTGCCAGGGCCGATGACCATAGTCGATACCCTGTATGATGACCATTATAAAAGTCGCGAGCAGCTAGCGTGGGAGTTCGCCAAGGTACTGAATCAAGAAGCTAAAGAGTTAGAAGCAGCGGGGGTGGATATTATCCAGTTTGATGAGCCGGCCTTTAACGTGTTTTTTGATGAAGTAAATGATTGGGGGCTGGCTGCTTTAGAAAGAGCCATAGAAGGCTTGAAGTGCGAAACAGCGGTGCATATTTGTTATGGCTATGGCATTAAAGCTAACACCGATTGGAAAAAGACTTTAGGTTCTGAATGGAGACAATATGAAGAAGTCTTCCCTAAGCTGCAACAGTCTAACATCGATATTATCTCATTAGAGTGTCAAAATTCCCATGTGCCCATTGAGTTGCTTGAACTCCTTCGCGGTAAAAAGGTGATGTTAGGGGCGATTGATGTGGCCACTAATCACATTGAGACACCAGAAGAAGTAGCCAATACACTACGAAGAGCACTGGAATTTGTGGATGCCGATAAGCTCTATCCTTGCACTAACTGTGGTATGGCGCCGTTATCTCGTGAAGTGGCCAGAGGCAAGTTAAATGCCTTAAGCGCTGGCGCAGCTATTGTTCGAGAAGAGCTTTTGGCTAAGTGAGTTAAGCCTTTGCCTTTAGCCTAGCGATGAACAGCCCCGACTTAAGGTCGGGGCTTTTTATTACCCTCAACATTGTGGGCTGGCGTGTGGCGCAAGACGTAATGTGTTCACTCTGCAGCTAGTAAAGTGATAGAAGATACTGCTAATTTGGTTACACTAGGCTGCGCTTGCCAAGCCTAGTGTTGGTCAGGCGACATTTTTTAGAAGAAGACGTTACTCATAGGATCATCAGTGATTACTCGACTTAGCGATTTACAACTTAAAGATATTCGTGGCGTTATCTTCGATCTCGATGGCACCCTTGCGCATTCTAATCCAGATTTTCCTGGGTTACGTCGTGAGCTAGGTATTGCGCCCAACACCGATGTGCTGGCCTATGCCAATAGCTTAAGTGAAGAAAGCGCGCGCTTAGCCGCATTAGAGATTATTCATGAATATGAAAAAAGCAGCTCGCAGGCGTCTAGCTGGGTTGAGGGGGCGCGGGAGTTGATTGCATATTTACAAGCAAAATCGCTGCCGTTAGCTATTTTAACGCGCAATATCCCCGAAGCGGCCCACATTACTATTAGCCGACTGGGTATCGATATCGAGTTGGTATTAACGCGCCATGATGCCCAACCTAAACCACACCCCGAAGGTATTCAGCTTATTTGTCAGCAGTGGCAGTTAGCACCGACCGAGATTTTATATATAGGTGATTATTTGTTTGACTTACAAACTGCCCAAAATGCCGGTAGTCGCTGTGCGTTATATTTTCCTGATACCGTTCCTGATTATGCTCATGAAGCCGATATGATAGTGGGCTGCTACCATCGCTTTATTGAAACTTGGGCACAGTGTGATTAACCCACTTGATGCTTGAGCGGCGGTTAGGGGGGCGCCATGTACCAAGGTAGGCCATGGCGCTCGCTGCGTTCCAGCTCGGCAATCACTTGAGCGCCCAACAGTAAAATAACCGAAGACACTTCTAAGCTGATTAATATCACGATAATGGTAGCTAAAGAGCCATAAATAACGTTTACAAAGGAGATATTAATAAAGTAATACATTAATAGTAGGCGAGTGGCTTCCCATAAAATAGCAGCTACCAAACCGCCCACCACAGCGCGCTTAGACGAGATATGGACGATAGGCAGCACCTTATAAATGGCGCTAAATAAGATGAACACTCCCACAAAGCTGATGAGATATAACAAAATACTGGGGGCCTCATATAAGGCGTTGATCATGCTAAACACTAGGGTTAGCGCCAAGAGGCCGGCACCTAATATCAAAATAAAGGCATAGGGCAAAATAGCGGATATCCAAAAATTTCGGTGCGGGGTATTGGGGCGATGAAAAATAATAGCCAATGATTCTTCGAGCATGCGAAAGGCAAACGAGCTAAAAAATAACATCACCGGCAAGCCCACTATGCCAATAATGTCTCGAGAGTCTAAAAATGCCTGCACGGCATCCAATAACAGGCTGGCATGGGTCGGAGCAAAATGTTGGGTTTGTATCGAGATCACTTCCAATAACTGCGCTTCGTCTACCACATGAGTCAGTAACACCGTGAGTAAGGCGAGCATCGGCACTGCCGATAGCAAGACGTTATAGCCTACGCCCCCCGCCAGCAAAATTCCGTGGTTACTTAAAAAGTGACGTATTACCCGAAAGGCAAACAGAAAAAACTGCCGAACCAGATTGACGGGCGCTGGCCGTGGCTTAACTGTGTTATTCATGAATAATCCGCCGTTAAGAAACTATTGATGCGCTGTTATCCTGCCATAATTTAACAACGTTTCCTTGCTTAAACGCCATTAGCCGGGTCTGGTTGGTTAATAAAGTTCTTAGTATCAGTTGGCGCTACAAACTGATAAAGCAGTTAATGCGAAGTCGTCAAGCCAATACTGGCTAAATTTTAAGCGTGCTTTTGCTAGTATAATGGTGTAAGTAAGAGAGGTAGTAAAAAAGCTGTTTATCGATCCTATATAACTAAGGGAGTTGTTATGAAAAATAAGATGCTATTGGGCTTTATCATCGCCGCTTTACCTATTGTGGCGCAGGCCGCTCAGGATCCGATCCCTAATATTATTTTTGTGCCCAAGAATGCTGAGATCGTGGAAGCTGAACAAAAGCGGTTTGGCGGCTTTGAATTAGAAGCTAACGTGTCAAATGATACCTTGAGTAATCTTAGTGACGAAGTAAAAAACTTTTACAACGAGCAAGGCTTTTCGCTTCATCGGGAGCAGGCTGATCATGACGACGTTGAATTGAAGTTCATTAAAGAACAAGAGAGCATTGAAGTCGATATCGAGTTAGAACATAGCGGTATTATTGAATACAGTGTGGACTACGAAACTAAGTAGCCGCTAAGTGCACTAACGGCAGTATACGCTGTCTTGTTACAGTGTAGTCTAGAGGAAAGTTGGCTTATCGTTAACACGACCTTAAGAGGAGCAAATGATGAAAAAAACAGCATCAGCCCATTGGCAAGGCAATCTTAAACAAGGCAAAGGCACCATCTCGACCCAAAGCGGCGCGCTTAAAGACAATCCTTATGGCTTTAATACCCGTTTTGAAGATGAGCCGGGTACGAACCCAGAAGAGTTGATTGGCGCGGCCCATGCAGGTTGTTTCTCAATGGCGTTTTCTATGCTGCTGGGTGAAGAAAACTTTACTCCCGACAGCATTGATACTAATGCCACTGTGACCTTAGAAGAGAAAAGCGATGGCTTTACCGTGACCGCCGTGCATCTAGAGATGACAGCGCGTATTCCTAATATCGAGCAGGCTAAGTTTGATGAAATAGCCAACAAAGCTAAAGAGGGTTGTCCCATTTCTAAACTACTTAATGCTGACATTACCTTGGACGCCACGCTTCAAGGCTAATTCTTTAGAGTGCCCAGGTTGGGCACTCCCTTGCTAATGATTATCTGTCTACCTGCGCTCTATGGTTATTTAGCGTCGATGCACGCTAAGCGTGTTACTGCTGCCTATTACTGAGTGGGCACCAGCGTAATTTCACGAATACTACATCTTGGATTGACTTACTCCTCTCCAATTTAAAAGCCAAATCTGCAAGCGTCATTATCAAACTATTGTCATCAAACTATTGTCATCAAACCGTCATCACCGACGGTTAGCTTAGTGTGAAACTTATATTTCGTTTTCACCGGCACGAGTAAGGATAATTAATCATGAGTCAGTTTGAACGCAAAGATGAACAAAACCACCCCAGAACCAAAAATCCACAATTTAGTCAAATGGTGGAGCAGGCGCTTAGCCGCCGTCGTTTCTTAAGTGCCGCCGGCGCTGTAAGTGCTGCCGCTTTCTTTAGTGTATCCCCCCTTTCTCGCGCCATCGCCGCTGTCACCACTGGCAGCAGCCCTTTATTGGGCTTTAGTGCGGTAGCTAGCAGTACCGCCGACACTGTTGTGGTGCCCAGGGGCTATAAAGCTGAACGCTTGATTTCTTGGGGCGATGCCATGTTTGCCAATGGAGTTGAATTTAGCGAAGACGGCAACAATAGTGCCGCCGATCAGTTAAGGCAATTTGGTGATAATAACGATGGCATGAGCATATTTGCTGTTGATGACAGTACCGCCATTTTAGCGGTAAATAACGAATACTGTAATTACGAGCTGATGTTTCCTCATCAAGGTAAACAGATGGCGCTAGAAGATGTAAAGCGCGCTCAAGCTGCCCACGGCGTATCTGTACTCACTTTAGAACATACCGACTCGGGCTGGCAGTTTAAAAAAGACGGTATTTATAATCGCCGCATTCATGCCAATACTCCCATGTTAATGAGCGGACCTGCCAAGGGTCATGCACTGTTACAAACCAGCGCAGATCCTAAGGGCAAGCACATCTTGGGCACTTTTAATAATTGCGCTAACGGCATGACACCATGGGGCACTTATTTAACTTGTGAAGAAAATTTTAACGGTTATTTTGGGAGTACTCAGCACGTAGAGATAACCCCAGAGCAAGCGCGCTATGGCATCGGGAGTGAGGATGCCGGTTGGCAATGGCATAATTTTGATGAGCGCTTTGATCTTGCTAAGCATCCCAATGAATGTAATCGCTTTGGTTGGGTGGTTGAAATTGATCCTAACGATCCTACAGCTACCCCTATAAAACGCAGTGCGCTGGGTCGTTTTAAACACGAAAATGCTGAGCTGGTGATAGCGAGCAATGGCCACGTGGTGGTGTATTTAGGAGATGATGAGCGCGGTGAGCATATTTATCGCTTCGTTAGCCGAGATAAATATAACCCTAATGATCCGGCCGCCAACCGCAACTTGCTTGATGATGGTACTTTATATGTAGCCCGCTTTAATAGTGCTAACAATGATGAAAGTAACAGCGACGAGTTGTCTGGCACTGGCGAATGGATACCTTTGGTATTTGGCAAACAGGGATTAACGCCAGAAAACGGTTTTACCAGTCAAGCCGAGGTATTAATTCATGCCCGTCTCGCTGCTACTCAGGTGGGCGCGACCACCATGGACAGACCAGAATGGGTAGCGGCACATCCCACAGAGCCCATGGTATTTTGTACTCTAACCAACAATAAAAATCGTGGCGTGAATGAAAATCAGCCGCTTAATGGTCCTAATCCAAGAAGTGAAAACCATTACGGTCATATTGTGCGCTGGCAGCCCAGCGCAGGCCAACATACGGATGCCACCTTTAATTGGGACTTATTCTTGCTGGCCGGTAACCCCACAGTGCACCCCGATACCCCCTATGCAGGTTCTGCTAACATTAATGCCGACAATATGTTTAACAGTCCAGACGGCATTGGCTTCGATAAGGCGGGTCGCTTGTGGATCCAAACGGATGGAAACTATTCAAACCAAGGGGATTTTGCCGGGCAAGGCAATAATCAAATGCTGTGTGCGGATCCTTCTACCGGTGAAATTAAGCGCTTCTTAACGGGACCCATCGCCTGTGAGATCACCGGTCTTGCCTTTACACCGGATCAAAAAACGCTATTTGTGGGGGTGCAGCACCCAGGGGAAGAGCTCGCCGGCTCGCATTTTCCATACGGTGGAGAGCACACGCCACGCTCTAGCGTGATGATGATCACCCGTATTGATGGCGGTATTATTGGCACCTAAAATTAACAAGCTACCGATATAAGCCCTATGTAAATTGGCTAAAATCAGCTTGGAGGAAACGCCCTTTTAGCACTGTATTAATCGTACGGTGAGAAGGGCGTTTTTATTTGGAGATACGTTGCGGGCTGATGGTATTTATCACTTTAGCCTACTGTTTATATACCCATTATTGGGTGGGCATCAGCGTAATTTCGCGAATATCGCATCTTGGATTGGCCGCCATGGCATAGACCACTGCATCTGCTACATCAGATGGGTCTAGCTTATCGGGTTTAGCTTCATCAAAAAAAGGCGTGTTCACCATGCCTGGGCAGATAGTGGTGCAGCGGCCATTCCACTCGGCCATTTCGGCAGCTAAGTTTTGGCCAAACCCGTAAGCAAACCATTTAGAGGCGCCGTACACCGAGCCTTTTAGTGTCACCTTGCCAGCAATGGAGCTGGTAATAATAAAGTGCCCTTGGGTTTCTTTTAATGAAGGCAAGCTGGCTTTGGCGGTAAACAGCAAAGCATTAATATTCACATCCAGCATGGTCTGCCATTCTTCAGGATCCCCATGCTCAATGCCGGGCGTGTTAACCCCGGTGCCCGCATTAGCGAAGACCACATCGATTCTGCCAAACTTTTCTTTGGCTTTGCTCACGACCATTTCAATTTGCTCTAGCTTAGACACATCGGCGGTAACCGCTAACACCTTATCTTCACCCCATCGGTTAGCGATGTCGTTGAGCTTATCGGTACTTCTGGCGGTGATCACCGCTTTGTGTCCGGCCTCGATCACTTTATCTACCGTGGCCGCACCAATGCCGCTAGAGGCACCGGTAATCAATACTATTTTTTGCTGGTTCATAGTGATTCTCCTGAGGCTAACCAAGCACTCACATTAGGTGGTGCTGGGTATTAATTTAGGATGAGCTTTCTAGTTCTGCTAGACGCGCCGTTTCTCTACGTACCGCGGTAGGCGCGCCTACTGCTAGCAAAGTGGCACCTAATGAACAAAGTGTCATTAGTAAGACAATAGGCAGCAGAGAGTCGGAGCTTAAGGTGGTTGAAAA
>JAAYRH010000169.1 GCA_012518835.1 Aeromonadales bacterium
CAAGCCGTTGCCAAGAGATGTGCGTGACAAATGCTTACTAAGCCGTTGATAGAGGAGATATTGATAATAGAGCCACTGCGTTTTAAAAATACCACCTATTTTAAAATTGTCACTTATCTTATGTAGTGTGTCAGTCAATGTCTCTGCTAGTGAGTAAGCTGCTTGATTTACAAGTAAATCAATTAAAGTCTAACAGTGAATAGAAGTGGCAGGACTGCCTGCGGGGCAGGGATAATAAATTAGCAAATAATGAAAATTAATAACGAACATCTGGAGCTAAAATAATAATGCTGATAGCCGCCAATCCTCTTACTGCAGGAAGACTGGCGGCTAGGATATGGGTTAATAGAAATGAATGTGAGTGATTAAATAGCGTAGCGCGCAATCACGGCTAAGTCGTGATTACCCGGAATATCTTCTTTACGCACTGCCATCACCTTAGCGCCAGTTCGTAGCGCCCGACAGGTAATTTCATCGACCACACCATAATCGATGGCATCCGGCTTACCACTAGAAAAAGTCACTTCGCCGGTTTCATCGTCTACTAAACCATCGACGACGCTGTCGATATCGACTAATAGCTTCTCTATGCCGCCAAAGGTGGCCAGTCGCGCGGCATGCGCAATGTCGGTAGTGGTTCTGCTTTGTCCGGTACGCTCTTCATATAAGCGATGGAAGTCTTGGATCAAACTCTGATAATGCGCATCGAGTATCGGACGCGCGGCGGTGGCTAATTCAGCTGGTGTTAAATGTTCGGGGTTACCGCTAATGGTTTGCGGTAATAATTTGGCGGTATTTAAGGAACGAAATATACCTTCTAACGGTTGAGTCGCTGCCAAGATCAATGGTTGATTGCTATGGAGCAGAAGAGGCCTTAACGCCGCATTAATACTGCGTACATAGCCTGTGAGATAAGCAGTACTGCCTTTAATACCGGAACGGTTTCCGGTGCCGCTAAAGTTTTTTTCCGCTATTTTATTGCTGGCATCTGCCGCATCTTCGGGCAGACCGCTGACCTGAATTTCTTTGGCGGGCAAGTCGGGTGATACTTGAATTAAGCGCACCGCATTTTCTGATAAAGCCAAAATATGCGCTGCATGAGAAAAAGTAATGGCGCGCAACAGCGGCTTTAGGTGGAAGCGATCCGAAACTTCCACTATATCTTGTAACTTATTGGCTAAGCGGTAGGTGCGAATTGACTCAGGCGTTGCCAAAATCGCCAGACTATTAGCCTGATGATCCCAAAATGCGTCGTCGGCTAACAAGGGTTCAAACTGCTCTTGTACTTGTTGAATAAGACGTTTATCAACACTGGCGGCTTCTAGCTGAGCAATGGCCTTTTTAAGTAGACTATTAAGGTGAGTTCGGCTCTGCTTGATCTCACGGCTTATCGGCGTGGTCGGCAGGTATATTGAGATGCACGAATCAGAACGAACCAAGTTTAGGTTCCCAATTTCTTCAATGCTTGGCATGTCTACGTAATACATCAAACACCTCCTGCAAGTAATTGACTTTTAACCATAGCATAACGAATTAACAACAAACAGGTGGGCTTTTAAGCTTCTGTATCTGCTGCGAATGGCCGCTCAGGCGTAAGGGCAAGAAGCGAATTAGGGGACGCAGGATAATTTCTAATGTCGCTCTTTTTGAGCGGTGCTAGCCCTAGGCTCTGAAAATGAAAATACTATTTTAAATAATATCGGTGCTTAAGCATGAACTAAGAAAGCGTACTCTTTTGATCCAGATCAAATGTGTATCTTAAATAACTCTTATTGCGCTGTTTTAGCTACTATGTGTTGGATTTATTTGCTATTAGTAATAATAAAATATTGATTGTAAAAAGATTATAGCGCGTTTAACTGTCTATTTTTGTAAAGGGTTAACTATGTCAGCCTCTGGTTGTGATCATTCTCGGCGTCGGCTTTTTACTCGGCGACAGGCAGTAGATAGGTCAGCATTACCCTGGTTAAAGACAGCGCAGTTTCATGAGCTTTGTACTCAATGTGGAGAATGTATTAAACACTGTCCAGAGCAGATTGTTCGTCAATCTGACGGGGGCTTTCCTAGCATAGATTTTCAGCACGGCGAGTGTACTTTTTGTTATCAATGCGCAGCAGTATGTCCTGAGCCCTTATTTTTGCTTAGTAGTGAGCCTCCTTGGCAAGCCAAAGCGGTGATTGAACAGCATTGCTTGGCCAAACAAAATATTGACTGTCGAAGCTGCGGTGACAGTTGTGAGCCGTTTGCCATTAGTTTTAAGCTGGCGGTGGGCAGAGTAGCAGAGCCACGAATAAACTTGTCCAGTTGTACGGGTTGTGGTGCCTGTGTATCGGTATGCCCAACGGCGGCAATTATCATCAAACATATTTAATTAGAGAAACTGAATGTCCCTTAATGAAGTGCATATTTCCAGTTTGGTGGTACATGTAAAGCCACTTTATTTAAACACGATTAAGCAACAGATCGAGCGGTTGGCCGGCGCAGAAATTTATGGTGAAAGTGCGGAAGGAAAATTAGTGGTGGTCATAGAAACACAAAACCAAGGTTATATAACCGATGTGATTGAGGTGATAAATCAACTCGAGCACGTCTTAAGCACTGCGCTAGTATTTCATCAAATTGAGCGTGATCTAGAAGAAGATGACATTAGTAGCTCAGCTCCCGTTACCGTGAATTCAAAGCTTAAGGATGAACTATGAAAATAACCAGACGTGCCTTTGTAAAGGCTAATGCGGCCGCTTCTGCGGCGGCAGTGGCGGGGATTACTCTTTCGGCCTCAGCCACTAACTTAATTGTTAGCTCTGATGAAACGGCCATTAAATGGGATAAAGCTCCTTGTCGCTTTTGTGGCACTGGCTGTTCAGTGTTAGTGGGCACTCAAAATGGCCGGGTGGTGGCTACTCAAGGCGATCCTGAAGCTCCCGTTAATAAAGGATTAAACTGTATTAAAGGCTATTTTCTGTCGAAAATCATGTATGGCGAAGACCGATTAACCACGCCCTTGCTGCGCATGAAGAACGGTCAGTTTGACAAAGACGGTGATTTTGCTCCCGTCACTTGGGATCAAGCATTTGATGTAATGGCAGATAGGTTTAAGGCGGCGCTTAAAGAAAAAGGACCGACGAGTGTAGGCATGTTTGGCTCGGGTCAGTGGACCATTATGGAAGGTTACGCTGCGGCTAAATTAATGAAAGCCGGTTTTCGTTCTAATAACCTCGACCCTAACGCCCGTCATTGTATGGCCTCGGCGGTGGTGGGCTTTATGCGCAGCTTTGGCATCGACGAGCCGATGGGCTGTTATGATGACTTTGAGCATGCCGATGCTTTTGTGCTGTGGGGCTCGAATATGGCAGAAATGCACCCCGTATTGTGGACCCGCATCACCGATCGGCGATTAAGTCATCCTCATGTACGAGTCAACGTACTTTCAACTTATTATCATCGTAGCTTTGAGCTCGCCGATCGTGGCATGATTTTTCACCCCCAGTCAGATCTCGCGATTGCTAACTTTATCGCTAATTATATTATCGAAAATGATGCCGTTAACTGGGATTTTGTTGACAAGCACACCCACTTTAAACAGGCACAAACAGACATCGGTTATGGCTTGCGTGATGATGATCCACTGCAACTAGCCGCTAAACACCCTAACTCCGGGGAAATGTCTGATATTTCCTTTGAAGAGTATAAACAGTCAGTAGCGCCCTATACCGTAGAGAAAGCCGCAACAATGTCAGGGGTGCAGCCTGCTGATTTAATTGCGCTGGCTAAGCAATACGCAGACCCCAACACTAAAGTGATGTCGCTGTGGACTATGGGCATGAACCAACATACTCGTGGCGTCTGGATGCAAAGCCTGGTCTACAACTTGCATTTATTAACCGGAAAAATCTCGGAACCAGGTAACAGTCCCTTTTCCTTAACCGGCCAGCCATCAGCGTGCGGCACTGCGCGCGAAGTAGGTACTTTTTCCCACCGTCTGCCGGCAGATTTATTGGTAGCCAACCCAGAACACCGCCAAATCGCCGAAAAAATTTGGAAGTTACCCGCGGGGACCATACCTGCGAAGCCGGGTTTTCATGCAGTCGAACAAGATCGCATGTTAAAAGACGGGGTGCTCAATGCGTACTGGGTGATGTGTAATAACAATATGCAAGCAGGTCCTAATATTAATACCGAACGCTTGCCAGGTTATCGTAACCCAGACAACTTTATTGTTTGCTCCGACCCTTATCCCACTGTGACCGCGCAGGCGGCGGATCTTATTTTACCAACCGCGATGTGGGTAGAAAAAGAGGGAGGGTATGGGAATGCGGAGCGTCGCACTCAACTTTGGTATCAGCAAGTCGCGCCGGTTGCGGGAGCAAGATCCGATTTATGGCAAATCATGGAGTTTGCTAAGCGCTTTAAGATTGAAGAAGTGTGGGATGAAGCGTTAATGGCGAAGGCCCCTGAGCTGCAGGGTAAAACTATGTATGACGTTTTATTTTGCAATGGCAAGGTGAATAAGTTTCCGCTCAGTGAAGCGCAAGAGTTAAACGATGATGCTCAGTCGGCCGGCTTCTATGTACAAAAAGGGTTATTTGAAGAGTATGCCGAGTTTGGTCGTGGACACGGTCATGATTTAGCTCCCTATGATGTTTATCACCAAGAGCGAGGCTTACGCTGGCCGGTGGTCAATGGTAAAGAAACTTTATGGCGCTTTAACCCTGAGTACGACCCTTATGCTAAACGTGAAGGCCGCGATTTCTATGGCTACCCTGATGGCAAGGCACTGATTATCTCTGCACCTTACGAAGCTCCCCCAGAAATACCGGGTGAAGAATACGACTTATGGTTATGTACTGGCCGGGTG
>JAAYRH010000170.1 GCA_012518835.1 Aeromonadales bacterium
CGATAACGACCAATAGTCGGTGGCTTTACCACGAGCCTTGTTAGCGCGCATCGCTCTTTGTACGGTGCCTTCACCAGAGTTATAAGCGGCAAAAGACAACAGCCAGTCACCATCAAAAAACTTGTTCAGGTATTCTAAATAGTCTAAAGCAGCTCGGGTAGACGCCATCACATCGTAACGGCCGTCGTACCAACGGTCATAATGCAAACCAAAGTGTTTGCCGGTGCCGTGAAGCATTTGCCACAAGCCAGCGGCACTGGCATGAGAATAAGCTTTGGTATCAAAGGTACTTTCTACCACCGGTAATAACACCAACTCCATTGGCAGGTTCCGTTTTTCTATCTCTTCCTTGATGAGATAGAGAAACGGTCTAGCACGCTCAGAAACCGAGCGCATATATGCCGGGTGTTTTAAATAGGCGTTACGCTGGGCGACCACTCTGGGATGTTCTATTGAGGTGGTCAGTTGCATTTTGCTCGCCAGATCCAGCCACAAATCTGCAGGCTGCTCTGCTTGGCGACTAGTACTAGAGTGGCGCACTAGACTGTAAGTTTTGTCTAAGTGGCTACTGTGTTTATGTATTTGCAACGAGGTATAGGTAGGTACTTGCTGCTTACTGGGGCTAAAATGCGCCGTTTTGCCAGTATACTCCTGGAGGTCTGCGGAAGATCGCGTTGAGTCCGACGATATTCCTTGGCAGCCGGCCAGGAGTAAAACACTGGATAAAATACAGAGTTTTCTCATGGTGTCCGCGTCTCAAAAAAAGCGGCGGCCAGTGTATGCTTTATGAACAGCTTAATCAAGTGTGTTAAAAATCGTCTTTCCAGCGCCTAAGTGCAGCGAACACCTCAACAGATTCGGTTAACTCCGCTCCAGCTCGATTTTGCATCGCCGCTTTCACCTCGGGGATGTCGGCACGAAGAAAGACGTTAATCGCACGTTCGCGACCAATGGAGCTGGGCAAAGAAGGAATACCTTGCTGGCGCCATTTAGCCACTTGCTGCATATATTGCTGCAACGCCTGGTTATTAGGCTCCACGGCATAACAGAAGGCTAAATTAGCTTGAGTGTACTCATGGGTACCATAAACTCGGGTATTCTCGGGCAGTTGGCTAAAGCGGCTAAGGGCGTCATACATTTGCTGCGGGCTGCCTTCAAACAAACGACCACAGCCACCCGAGAATAAGGTATCACCACAAAATAATAACGGTTCGCCTTTTGTACCATTAGGCTCATAGTAAGCAATATGGCCTAAGGTATGACCGGGCGTGGCCATGACTTCAAAGTCTAAGTCGAGGGCGGGGAGGCTTACGCGATCGCCTTCATCAACCGCGATTGCCGTGTTGATTGGTAGCGGCTCTTTGGCGGGGGCATAGACGGCTGCCTCGGGCCACTGGGCTGCTAGGGTTTTTACGCCACCGGTATGATCATGGTGATGGTGAGTAATTAAAATAGCTGCCAAGGTGAGGTTGCGCTCGGCCAATACTTTTTGCACCGGTGCTGCTTGTCCGGGATCCACAACCACTGCTTGGTTGTTATTGGTTAGCAGCCAGATATAGTTGTCTTGAAAGGCAGCAATAGCACTGATATTGAGCATGGTGTGATCCTTTAAAGATAATTAGATAAATAAGGACGTAAATTAACCACGCTCGGTCACTACGTCCATCATGAATGTTATTAGCTTAACAGAGGGTATATGCAATTCACTACTACACCCAGCCAATGGTCTCAGGTATTACGCGGCCCTTACCTTGTTGAGCAATTACAACAACGCCTCACCGAGTGGGGGCCGTCGTTATTTGGTTTTAGCCTAGTTAAGGTAGACCCGCTAAGTGAGGCTTTATCATTAGCCAGCAGCCGCTTGCAACAATCAGTACAGCTCAACCAGCATCAGCATGACGGAGCCGATTTATTGGGCGCGGCCACTGCAATGCCGTTTGCGCCCAACAGTGTAGATGCCTGCTTATTGGCTCATGTGCTGGATTATAACGAGCACCGTCATGATATTTTGCGCGAAGCTGAAATTACGCTGCGCGATGACGGTTGGTTAATCATTACCGGCTTTAATCCTTATAGCTGTGCGGGCTTATTAAGTTTAGTACCGGGTATTAACAAAAAGCTGCCCTCGTGGCGGCAGATGTTAGCGCCGGGACGATTAGAAGACTGGTTAAGACTGCTGGGCTTTGAAGTGATGCAACGGGATTACTTTGGCTTTACTGGCTTACTCGAGATCCCCATGCTGGGCGCAGTACGTCGGCGTTTATATCCACACTATTGCCCGTCATTGGCCTCGGTGTATGTTATTTTAGCGCGCAAGCGCCGCTATCCCCTCACACCGCTGCGCAGCCGCCCGCCAGTGCGAGCCCGCTTACAGCCCAGCATGGCGTGCCAACGTCATCCTCATCAACCAGCTCGGCGCGATCAGGCCGAATAGCCCACATCTTCTGCTATGGCATCTTGCTCGGCAGCAAGACGTGCTAAGACGTCACAGCGTTCGTTTTCAGGATGGCCAGAGTGACCTTTAACCCAGTGCCAGTTCACCGTATGCTGCTGGCATAAGGCATCTAGTTGCTGCCATAAGTCGACATTTTTAACCGGCTTTTTGGCTGAGGTTTGCCAGTTTTTACGTTTCCAGTTAACAATCCACTGGGTAATGCCTTGGCGCACATATTGACTGTCGGTGGTAAGCTCCACCACACAAGGGGCGCTTAATGCAGCTAAACCTTTAATAGCCGCCATTAACTCCATGCGGTTATTGGTGGTTAAGCGATAACCGCCACTGAGCTCTTTGCGATGGGCCTTATAAACTAATACCGCGCCATAGCCGCCCGGGCCTGGGTTGCCTAAACACGAACCATCGGTATACAGATGTATTTTTTTCATTTTTTATCAAGTCACTCACCATAACGGAGCGGCAGTTTGCCACAGCCGCTGATAAAAGGCAGCCGCGCACGCACTAGCTAAGCGCTGCGACGGGCGACTATTCTAAGGCGGCTAGCATCGCTAGCAGCAGTTATTTATACTGAGCGACGCGCCACAGGAGAAAATGCTCATGATCCAGTCTAACCATACCCGACAAGTTGTGCTCGATACTGAAACCACCGGTCTTAATGTGGACTCAGGCCCGCACTATATGGGCCATAAAGTCATTGAAATTGGTGGCGTTGAAGTTATTAACCGCCGCTTAACCGGTCGCCATTTTCATGTGTATTTAAAGCCCGACCGACCCATCGATGAAAAAGCGTTTGAAGTACACGGCATTAGCGAGCAGTTTCTGGCTGATAAGCCGCTGTTTGCGGATGAAGTTGACAGCTTGCTCGACTTTATTCGGGGCGCCGAGCTAGTGGCTCATAACGCGCCCTTTGACGTGGGATTTTTAGACTATGAGTTAGGCTTAATTGGACGACCCGAGCGCATTGCCGATGTTTGCCATGTTACCGATACTTTAGCCATGGCGCGTAAGCTCTATCCGGGTAAGCGTAATAATCTAGACGTTCTGTGTGAGCGCTACGGCATCGACAATAGCCACCGCACCTTACACGGCGCATTATTAGACGCCGAAATACTGGCCGATGTTTATTTATTAATGACCGGTGGCCAAACCAAGCTGAACTTACAACGAGACGGCAGCCAGCAAGATGACACCGGCGCTATTCGTCGCTTAAATGCAAACCGTGCGCCATTAACGGTGATCCGCGCCGGTGAAGATGAACTTAGCGCCCACGAAGCACGACTAGATTTAGTAGTAGAAAAAGGAGGCAGCTGCTTATGGCGCTCGCAGTCGTGAAGCCTAGGCTAGGTCTGTGGTTATTACTCATAGCCCTATTCGCTACCGGCCCAACGCAGGCAGCAGAGCAAGCGTCGCACTGGTTAAGTCATACCTTTCGTATCGATCCCTCAATTAGCAGTGTGACCTTATTAATAGAGCGAGAAAACAACAGCACGCCGGTGGTGCTGATCCGCCCCGATGGCAGTAAATATTACCATCAGCAGCATCCAGATAATATTAAGTGGGCGAGCACGCCTACTCGCGACACTATTACCTTATGGCAGCCTGAGCCCGGACCATGGCAAGCCACCGGTAAAATTAATAACCAGCGCGGCATCACTCTAGTGAGTCCCTTTGAGCTCAAAGTTAACGAACTGCCCCCGCAGCTATATCAGCAGGAAATGCTTAAACTCAGCGCAGAGTTACGCCACGGCCAAACGCGCCTCGACAGTCAGTACTACTTACAAGATTTATCCTTGCAGGCACAACTACTCGACGAAAGTGTGGACTACAGCGGCAATTTTGCGCCGGCACCAAAAGTCATCGGCGAATACCTCGATGATGGCCAAGGGTTAGACGAATACCCTAACGATGGCAAGCTGACCGCTGCCGTGGTGCTAGATGCCTTGCCTGGCAACTATGTTTTTCAAACCCAGATCAGTAACGAAGTGCTGGCGCGCACTAAAGAGCAAAAAATACAAATTGAACCTATGCCACTGAGTGTGTCCTTTTCTGAGCCAGACGAGAATGGCCAGTGGCGGTTAGAGCTTGGCGTAGCAGAAGAGTTACTTGCTGATTCCTTAATTATTACCGGCCAGTTAACGACCCCCGATCAAGAGCGAATAAATATCTCGGGTTCAGGGGCGCATATTGTGCTACCTAACGCCGAGCTGCCGGGCAATTATTATTGGCAGGGCCAAGCGTTTGTTAATACCAAAGAGGGCAGGGAAGTAACATTAAACTTGCCTAAAAAAGTAGTGCGCATTAGCCCACCACCGCACCCAGAAGCCATTATTGATCCTACGCCTGCCTCGAGCCCCCCTTGGGCCACTATTCTTACCATAGTGGGCTTATTACTATTACTGGTTAGTGGCGGTGTTATATACAAAAGAAAAGTTGATAAACGCAAACAAGGCGCTAATGAGCAAGGTTAAGGAGTGGTTATTGCCCTTAGTAAAGCAAAAGTCTTAACTTAACCGTTAAGGCTTTTTTCAGTGAACTAAGTCGCTGCGGGCTAACTTTAAAATGCAATGCGTTTTCCACTTTACCACTCTTTTAAGCGCCTTATTTACCTGCCTAACATTCAAATCACAAGATACGACAAAGCCGCGTTTTGCTAAGCAAAAAATGATAATATCTGCTTATTGCATTCGGCTAATAAAAAGTTGGCTTGCTCCGACTTTATGAAGTAAATACTTGATTTTACTGCCTAGTGTTAGGCAGTACAGCAGAAAAAAGGACACAGCGTTGAACAAACAACAATTAGCCGCCAAAATCTGGGAATCGGCCAACCAGATGCGCTCTAAAATTGAAGCCAACGAATACAAAGACTACATACTCGGTTTTATTTTTTACAAATACCTTAGCGACCAACTGGTGCAATTTGTCACCAAAAAGGGCATGACCGCCGCCGACATTAAAGCCCTAAACGAAGAAGATGCCGACACGGTTAACTATATTCAAGATAACTTGGGCTACTTTATTGCCTACGATAATTTGTTCTCTACTTGGGTAGACCCAACGTCTGACTTTGATGAGTCTAACGTGCGTGATGCGCTCTCAGCCTTTAGCCGCTTAATATCGCCTAACTACAAAAAACTCTTTGAAGGTATTTTTACCACCTTGGAAACCGGCCTAAGCAAGCTGGGTGAAAATGCTGGCAAGCGCACCAAAGCCATTAGCGATTTACTGCATTTAATCAAAAGCATCCCCATGAATGGCCAACAAGGCTATGACGTGCTGGGCTACATTTACGAATACCTAATTGAAAAATTTGCCGCCAATGCCGGTAAAAAAGCCGGTGAGTTTTACACGCCCCATGAAGTCTCGGTGCTCATGTCGCACATTATTGCCCATGAGTTAAAACACAAAGACACCATCGAGATTTATGACCCAACATCTGGCTCAGGCTCGCTGCTGATCAATATTGGTGAAGCTGTGGCGCAATACGCTAAAAATAAAGACAGCATTACTTATTACGCCCAAGAGTTAAAGGCCAACACCTATAACCTCACCCGTATGAACCTCATCATGCGCGGTATTAAAGCCAGCAATATTAAAACCCGTAACGGCGATACCCTAGAAGATGATTGGCCCTATTTTGATGAAAACGACCCGCAAGGCACTTATGAAGCCTTGTATGTCGATGCTGTGGTCTCTAACCCACCATACTCACAACAGTGGGATCCGAGCTTTAAAGAAAACGATCCCCGTTATTCGCGCTTTGGCTTGGCACCTAAAACCAAGGCCGATTTTGCCTTTTTGCTGCACGACCTTTACCACCTAAAGCCCGACGGCATTATGACTATTGTTCTGCCTCACGGTGTGCTATTTCGTGGCGGAGAAGAAGGCGAAATTCGCAAGCAGCTGATTGAGCAAAACCACATTGATACCGTTATTGGCTTACCCGGTAATATTTTCTTTGGCACGGGTATCCCTACGGTGATTTTGGTACTTAAACAAAAACGCCAGCATACCGATGTGTTGGTGATTGATGCCTCCAAGCACTTTGTTAAAGAAGGTAAAAACAACAAGCTGCAAGCCAGTGATATTAAGCGCATTAGCGATACGGTAATAAGCCGAGAAAGCATCGACAAGTTCTCACAGCTAGTAAGCAAACAAACCCTGCGCGACAATGGCTATAACTTAAATATTCCGCGTTATGTAGACTCTTCACCGGTTACCGAAAGCTGGGATTTACACGCTACTATGCTCGGCGGCATTCCCAACAGTGAAATTGCCAATTTAGATCATTACTGGCAGGTCTTTCCGCAATTGCACAGCGCCTTGTTTACGCCCAAGTCCACCGCGTACAGTACCCTTGCTATCGCCAAAGAAGAGGTTAACGCCACCATTACGCAACACCCGCAAGTGGTGGCGTTTTTTAGCGCTTTCAATCAAGCCTTTGCCGGCTTCGACGACTATTTAAATACAGCACTTATTCAAGGCTGGGCCAGCGTTAAGCGTAATCAGCAACAAGCTGTATTGAGTACTGAGCTATTTAAACGTTTAAGCAGTATTGCCTTAATCGACAAATACCAAGCCTATCAATTGCTCAATGATCAATGGCAAATTATCAGTACCGATTTAGAAATGATGCAAACCGAAGGCTTTGCTGCGACCAAGCAAGTTGATCCCAACATTGTTATCAAAAAGAGAAATGGCAAAGACACCGAAGTACAAGAAGGCTGGAAAGGCCACATTTCCCCCTTTGATCTAGTTCAACAAACCTACTTAAGTGCTGACTTGCAAGCACTGGCCACCAAAGAAAACCGCTTGGCAGAAATCGCCAGCCTGCTGGAAGAAATTCTAGAATCCTTAAGCGAAGAAGATAAAGAACAAGACACCGTAAAAGAAAACCAAGACGGCTTTGTTAATGCCGAAGTCGCCAAGGCGGCGAGAGCCTTCTTGAAAGAACAGCAAGATAACAAAACCACGTTTTCCGAAGACAGCCCAGAGCCAGAAGAAAGCTATAAAGCCAAAATCATTCACGCCAACCAGCTGATTGATGAAGAAAGAGCCCTAAAAAAAGCGGTCAAAGAAGCGGCTGCCAAACTGCATTTAAAAACCAAGACCACCATAGAAAGCTTAACCGACGAACAAGTGCACAAGCTGCTACACCTAAAATGGATTGCGCCCTTAAGCAGCGAACTTGCCGCCTTGCCAAGCCATGTGATTAGCCAGCTCACCACCAAGGTTCAAGCCCTTGCCGATAAATACGCCATGACCTACGGGCAAGTGGCGAATGAGATAGCAACCACTGAGCAAGAGTTAGCGGAAATGATGGGCGAACTTACGGGCAATGAATTTGATATGCAGGGCTTGGCTGAGCTGAAAAGAATTCTGAGGGATGAATGATGAATGATGAATTATTAATGATGAATGCTGAATTAACTAACTCAGCACCTATCACTCAGCATTCAGTATTAAAAGTGCCTGAGATTCGCTTTAAAGGGTTTAGTGGTGAGTGGGTACAAAATGCGATTGGAGAAATTTGCGGTGTTACTTTTGGTGGAGGA
>JAAYRH010000171.1 GCA_012518835.1 Aeromonadales bacterium
GTCAGTTTATTCAATGCTGCTTCCTTTCTATAAAAAATCAGATCATGTCCTTCATGAAAAAATAATTTACGTCGTCGAAGACCCACCTTCGGCTCTCTTGGGAGCGTTACAGAACAACTCCAGATAGGCCTTACAACCGTAACATACTAACATATATAGGATTTTTTTGTTTTGTGACCGAAGCATAAGAAAATATAAAGGTGACTTTGACTATAAAACTACTTTGTTTTTACTTTCAAAGGTACTGACTGAGACGCCTTAATACGTTGCTGAACGCGGATAAAGCCCGACTATTTCGCAGTGGCAACTAGCGTGACTTGAACTGGGAGCCTACATGCCAGTCGTTAAACAAAGCGTGGGGTTTAAACGCCCTTCCCACCGTTGCCAGCACCTATACTTGCATGGTTAACTAAAAGCCAACAAAATAAATACACACTTTTAACACAAACATTCACTAGTGGATTTTTGTATAGGAGGAAATGATGAAAAACTTAATGTTTATATGCACCGTGGCCGGCGCTCTATTGCTCGCAGGCTGCGAGGAACCTTACGAGCCCAAGGTAGATAAAGAGCACAATACAGAAATGAAATCGCTTCCTAGTGACCAAGGCTTTAGCGATTATAAAACCGCCGACAACCCTGCCTTCCCGACTAACAGTAAAGTAGTTATTAATAGTGAGCCTATTAAAGGTATAAAAGGCGCTACCGGTACGGTAGTGGCTGCCTTTGATACGATTGCTTATTCTGTTTCTTATACCCCTAGCACCGGCAGTGCACAGGTACGCGATTATAAATGGATTGTTAATGAAGAATTAGTAGATGAAAATGACGTGGCCTTTGACGTAGGTGATAAAGTAGTGACCTCTGCCGATCACCAGCAAGGTATGAAAAACACCGAAGTAACCATAGAAACCGTTAGACCCACTACCGTCTACATAGTGGATTATGTAGATACAGCAGCGAATAAAAAAGTTAACCGATACAAATGGTTAATAGAAGAAGATCTCAGCAAGGAATAAGTTCATTGTGGTCGCTATAATGTATCAGCACGGCACCTAGAGCGAGATCGCTCACGCCGTGCTAAAAAGCGTTTTTTAAGCTGACGTGGATAAAAGAAGTCTCGGCCTGCGTGCTTCCTCAACAATAAAAGCGCTAGCTCTTTAATAGTCCGAGCATGACAAAACCAATCACATCGAATTTACCTGAGTGGCCTGTGTAATCAATTGATTTAATCATCTAACCCCTTAGGATACGATCTTTTTCTATACAGCCTGTTTCATATATGTCGATTTATATATCTGAATGAGTATAATAGCGCTCGATTTATATCATTAAGTAATATCCTAAGGGGTGGCAGGAAGTAACTGCCTGAGATGCATTGATGCGAACCCTTTGAACCTGACCCGGCTAATACCGGCGTAGGAATAGGAAGCAGCAATGCTCTGCTCTCACCTGCCTGCTCTCGTCATTACCCGGTTTTCGTATTTATGCATTATGCGGAGACTTGAAATGCCCAAACCAACCCTTTTTGTACCCCCATATTTATATTCAGCTCTTTCTTTAAGCCTAATGGTCGCCTTCCCTGCTATCGCGCAAGATCAACCAAGTGGTGTCTATACCTTAGAAACCACCACCGTGACCTCCAGCTTTAGAGATGACAGCTTACAAGAAACAGCGGCCAGCGTGAGCGTGATTGATGAAGCAGAACTTAATAAACCCGGCAACACCCATCTTGCAGATGTCTTGGCACTCGCACCCAATGTGAACGTAAGCGCTGGAGCGTCACGCGGTAAGTATTATCAAATTCGCGGTGTGGGTGAGCGCAGCCAGTTTATTGGCGCCGTTAATCCGTCGGTAGGTGTATTGGTGGATGGCATCGATATGAGCAGCGCAACCTTAGGCGCCACGTTGCTTGATGCTAAGCAAGTAGAGATATTACGTGGCCCGCAAAGTAGCTTATATGGTGCCAATGCGCTAGCTGGCCTGATTAATATCAGCGCTAATGAACCCACTGATTATTTGACTGGTGATCTGGAGCTAACGGTAGCGCAGGACAACACCCAGAATTTAGCCGCCGCTGTAGGTGGACCTATTAGCGACAAGGTCAGTTATCGCTTTGCTGCCCAGCACAATAGCAGCGATGGCGCGACTAAAAACGATTATCTCAAACGCGATGACACTAACAATATAGATGAAACCTTGCTGCGCACTAAGTTTCACATAGAGGCCAGTGATGACTTAGACTTAGACCTCAGTGCCTTTTATGCCAATGTGGATAATGGTTACGATGTTTTCTCGCTGAATAATGACCGCCACTCCTTAGCGGATAATCCCGGCCACGATCGCCAAGAGACGGTGGCTTTGTCCGGTAAAAGCACTTGGTATGGCAACCGCCATTTTACTCAAGAAACCGCTATTAGCGTTAATAAGAATAAAATGGAATATGGCTTTGACGAGGACTGGACCTATCGCGGTTTTCACCCCGATGAATACAGTTCCTTCGATAATTATCAACGGGATGAAAAAGGCGCCACCGTGGATGTACGCTTTATTTCTACCGAAGAGTCGAGGCTGTTTAATGACAGCACCGATTGGACGGGCGGCTTATATTACTTTCATCGTAGTTCAGATTTAACTCGCGAGCGCACAGGCAAGCCCACTTTTTCCAGTGAATACGAGGCAAATCGTTATGCTGGCTATGGCGAACTGTCTACGGAATTGACCGATAAGCTCATCTGGATCAATGGCCTACGTTTAGAAGAAGATCATACTCTTTATAGGGACAGTGATGGCCACCAAGCCAAGCCCACCGAGCTGTTATGGGGTGGACGCATGGCGCTGGAATATCAAACCAGCGATAACCAGATGCTTTATGGTTTGATCTCGCGTGGCTACAAGGTAGGCGGCTATAATTCAACCAACAGCTTACCTGAGGCCTTGCGCAGTTTTGACTCTGAAACCCTGTGGAACTACGAACTGGGCGCCAAGCACAACTTATTAGACGACACCTTGCATACCCAAGTGGCAGTGTTCTTTCAGCAGCGTGACAACGCACAAATTAAGGGCTCGCGTATTATCGGTCTGGGTGATTTTGTAGATTACACGGCCAATGCCGATAACGCTTATAGTTATGGACTGGAAGCACAAGCGCAGTGGAAAGTATCTAGCGCTGTACAATTATACGGCAGTTTAGGCTTGCTACAAACGAAGTTAAAAGAGTCGGGTGCTAAGTTTGACGGCCGTGACGCCGCTCACGCACCTGAGTATCAATTTGCCTTTGGCGTGAATTTTGATCATGGCAGCGGCTGGTTTTCTGGCCTAGATGTAGAAGGGAAAGACGAGTTTTACTATTCCGACAGTCATAACGCAAGCTCTGACGCTTATACACTTTTAAATGCGCGTGTTGGCTATGAGTTAGATAATTGGACGGTAACCTTATGGGGCAAAAACCTCACCAATGAAGAATACGGGATAAGGGGCTTTGAATTTGGTAACGACCCTCGCAACGGCTATACCACTGATGAATTTGTGCAGTTAGGCGCACCGCGCATGTTTGGCGTGACCACCCACTATGCTTTTTAAGAGGTGAAAAAGCCGTACTATTTAGCATAACGCTGAACAGTTAAAAGATATTTTCGGGTTCAGTTTACCGATCCTCTAGCGCCATCAAAATCCATAGTCAGATATTCTGGCTATGGATTTTTTGTTTTTAAATTAAGCATCATCAGGCTAACCGGCCACCCATGCAAAAATTGCCTTTTAATAGCCATTCGGTAGAACATGAATGCCTGTTTAAGCTTGCTCTCACGTTTTGCTTAGCGGAGAAGTGCGAGCGCAAGCGCGTGATTTTTTCCACTGCAGCAACTTGTTATAAAGCGTAATGCACAACCGTATAAACAAAGTTCCCTTTTGAGGCAGCGAGTAATATGCAGGTTTTTTATGACCTTTATTTAAATTGAAAGCCATTTATTCTTGCTAATGCACTTAA
>JAAYRH010000172.1 GCA_012518835.1 Aeromonadales bacterium
GTTAGGTGCTACGCCTTTTTCTCACAGTGTCGAGATGAGCGGTGTAGAAGTTGCGAAAGTTAAACATTTGCCACCGAGTTTAATGGCACAATATTACTTTGGTGATGCACAAAGCAAAGTGCGCCCTTATGTGGGGGCTGGTGTTAACTACACTTTTTTCTTTGATGAAAAAGGCCGTGGACCTCTTGATGGTGATAAGGTTGATGTTGACAGCTCATGGGGTGTAGCGGCACAAGCCGGTATTGACATGGCGGTGACCGATAATTTGTTTGTTAACTCGTCGATTTGGTATATGAATATTGAGTCTGACGTTACAGTGAATGGTGCTGTGGTTGAGAAAACTAAAATTAACCCTGTTGGGTTAATGGTTGGCGTAGGGTACCGCTTTTAAAAAGTAAGCTGTGGGTTGCGAGGCAAGGTGTCTCAACAGTTTTTTGGGCAGAGTTTTGGTTCTGCCCTTTTTTTGTGTCTATTTTTTATCTTCAGTAGATAATTTAGACTAGGCTAGCAAGTTATCCCTTACAGGTTGAGAGGTGGCTAGGAGGTGACTGATGGATAAAGTGCTGCAGCTTGGCGATAAGATAAAGTATTATTGGTAGGGTAGCTGTAAACCTTCTTACCCAACAAGATGGATCTTAGAGTGTATGATATCCAGCCACCATCAATTATAGAACAATAGTGAAATGGATTGAAAAACCTGTCACTAGAAAAAGTACCTTATCTTAACTAACCAGGTGGTCTCCACTAAAGCGCTGCGTACACCTACGCCTAAGCCCAGACAGAGCAGAGTCATTTAAATTTAAGTAGTCAGGAGAAATAACCATGGGTTTTCATAGTGCGCGTCATGTAGATGCGCTCAATCAGACAATGTCTGAGCTGAAAGGCGACATTAATGTCTCATTTGAGTTTTTTCCGCCAAACAGTGAAAAGATGGAGCAGACCTTATGGGACTCTATCGAGCGCTTGACCACCTTGGAGCCCAAGTTTGTCTCCGTTACTTATGGTGCTAACTCCGGAACGCGCGATAGAACTCACAAGGTGATTAAAGACATACAAGATAAAACGGGGCTTATTGCTGCACCCCATTTAACCTGTATTGATGCCAGCCGAGATGAGTTACGCGCTATTGCTCGTGATTACTGGAATAACGGTATTCGTAAAATTGTTGCCTTGCGCGGTGACTTGCCGGAAGGATTGGCCAAGCCCGACATGTATGCTGCCGATCTGGTGAGCTTACTTAAGGAAGAAGCAGACTTTGATATTGCGGTTGCAGCTTATCCTGAAGTACACCCCGAGGCAAAAAGTGCGCAGGCTGACTTGCTTAGCTTGAAGCATAAAATTGATGCCGGGGCAGATAGCGCCATTACGCAGTTTTTCTTTGATGTAGAGTCGTATTTACGGTTTCGCGATCGCTGTGCCACTGTGGGTATTGAAGCTGAAATTATTCCCGGTATCTTGCCCGTCTCTAACTATAAGACTTTATTGAAATTCGCTGGCTTTTCTAATGTACGGATCCCTAACTGGATGCATCAGCGCTTTCAGGGTTTAGATGACGACCAAAACACTCGTAACCTAGTGGGCGCAAGTATCGCTATGGATCAGGTGCGGGTACTCAGTCAAGAAGGTGTAAAAGACTTTCATTTTTACACTTTAAACCGCTCGGATCTTACCTATGCGATTTGTCATAGCCTAGGTGTGCGGCCATCAGCCATCGCTGTTCCTGATTAAGGCAGCCAGCATTAAATAAGTTTAGAATGTAAGTAAGCAAGACCGCTCTATAAAGAGCCCTGCCACTTCGGTCGCGGGGCTTTTTTTATGTGTGCGAATTACTCGCGATTAGTCTCTATGATGCGCTCCCAGCCACCTGAGCGGTCTAGTCGCAACCCCTCTGCTTCTAACTCTAGCAATCGCTCTCGAATATTTTTGATATGTGCGGTTGCTGCTCGGCGCGCCAACTCAGGTTTACGCTCAAGTACCGCCTTATAGATTTGTTTATGATGTTTATCGATCTGCTCTTTATAAGGAGCGTGATGATAGAGATTATTAACAGACGTGAGTACCGTGGTTAGCATTAATTGCATCAAGTTTTGTAGGGTATGCACTAACACCGGATTGTGAGAGGCCTCGCAGATTGACTGGTGAAATGCATGGTCGAGCTGGGCTGCTTCTGCTTGAGTGGCATCAGCCGAGTTACTATTGATAGCATTAAAAGCGTGAGTAATACGGTGAAAATCTTGCTCATTTCCTCTTAACGCTGCCATATAAGCGGCTTGCCCCTCGAGCAGTTCGCGCACTTCTAACAAATCATACAGAGTGCGAGGATGGTCCCGAAAGAGATAAAGCAGTGGATGGTTAGACCCTAAGTCGGGTACCAAGCCAGTGACTCGGGTTCCATGGCCGTGGCGAGTTTCAATAAGGCCTCGACCTCTTAGTTCTTTGAGTGCTTCACGCAATATAGAACGAGATACTCCCAGCCGTTCTGCTAGCTGTCGCTCCGAAGGAATTTTCTTATCAGGCTTTAATGTGCCATCTAAAATTAACTGCTCTAGCCGTCGGGCAATAGAGCTAGATAGTGATTTACTTTCCATACATATTTCTCTTTGCCTCTAATTCATTGGTAATTGGTACTACCAGTCTTTTCTGCTAATCCCGTAAAGAAAAATGTTCACTAATAAACTGATTTTAAAGATTATTTTTAGTGATAAAAAGCATGCTTGTTGTAAAAACTGGTTCTACCACCTTAGTTAATGGTGGACTGTGTGGCTAGCAAAGGCCATGGTTTTGTCTTGCAGAGTGCCTGTTGGCGTTATTGTTACCAGTAATGGCACATAAACTTTAAATCAAAGTGCTAGGGAGAGCGGCGATATGGAACAGTACGACACCCCAGATAAAGCTCAGCTAGTAGACATGTTTCGGGCGTTTATTGAGCCGCAATATGTGATCAGCGATGAGGAAACTCAAAAGCCTTACGAGTGCGATGGCTTGTCTATGTATTGTGAGATGCCCTTAATTGTGGTGCTACCCAATACAGTGGAGCAGGTACAAGAAGTCATGCGTATTTGCTATCGCTACCACATTCCGGTAGTGGCTCGTGGAGCTGGCACCGGCTTGTGTGCCGGCGCGATGCCAAATGCTGATGGTGTCTTGCTATCGCTGTCACGTTTTAAACACATTCTTAATATTGACTCTCTTGCCCGCACCGCCCGTTTACAACCCGGAGTGCGTAACTTAGCCATTAGTGAGGCGGCAGCTGAATATGGTTTGTATTACGGCCCCGATCCTTCCTCACAGATTGCTTGCACTATCGGAGGTAATGTGGCCGAGAACTCCGGGGGAGTGCACTGCTTAAAGTACGGGCTAACAGTGCACAATCTATTGAAAGTGGAGATGGTCACGGTTGAAGGAGACTTGATAACTCTTGGTAGTGAAGGGCTAGACAGTAACGGCATTGATCTCATGGCGCTGATCACGGGTTCGGAAGGGTTGCTAGGCGTGATCACTGAGGTGATGGTTAAATTGTTGCCGAGCCCAGAAAAGGCACAAGTGATTATGGCGGCATTTGATAGTGTGCAGACGGCGGGAGATGCGGTAGGAGCGGTCATTGCTAAAGGGATTATTCCGGCCGGATTAGAAATGATGGATAGCCACGCCATTGTCGCCGCAGAAGCGTTTGCTCAAGCGGGCTACCCGATTGATGCCCAAGCTTTACTGCTATGCGAGCTTGATGGCATGGCCGCTGAGGTAGAAGAGCAGATAGCTGTGGTAGAGCAATTATTTATCGAGCTAGGCGCTACTTCAACTCGAGTATCGCAAAGTGAAGCAGAGCGAGCGTTGTTATGGAAAGGACGTAAATCCGCTTTCCCGGCCGTAGGTCGGATCTCACCTGATTATTACTGCATGGACGGCACTATTCCGCGGGGTCAGCTTGCTCATGTACTAACCGAAATGCAGCGGCTCTCAGAATATTATGGCCTACGGGTAGCCAACGTATTCCATGCGGGTGACGGTAACTTGCATCCGTTAATTTTATTTGATGCCAACGTGCCGGGTGAGTTTGAAAAAACAGAGGCCTTTGGTGGCCGTATTCTAGAGCTGTGTGTAGAAGTCGGCGGCTGTATTACCGGTGAACACGGGGTAGGCATTGAGAAAATTAGGCAAATGTCAGTGCAATTTAATGAGCAAGAGCTAGGCCAGTTTTGGGCGATAAAACACGCTTTTGACCCACCGGGTACGCTCAACTCAGGTAAAGGGATCCCTATTCTAAAAAACTGCCAAGAATATCGTGCGCTCGAGAAGCCTAATATGGAAGCAAAGCATCAGCAGGGAGGCCAATTATGAAAGATATCAGTCAGGAGCTGATTGACCGAGTCAAGTCAGCTCGTACCGATGGCACTAAACTGCAAATAGTCGGCGGTGGCAGTAAGAATTTTATGGGAAGAGAAGCCATTGGTGAACCACTGAATGTTGCTGAACATAGCGGCATTTTAAGCTATCAACCCATTGAGTTGGTACTGACGGCTCGGGGTGGGACCAAGCTCAGTGAGATCACCGCCGCGTTAGACGAACATAATCAAATGCTAGCGTTTGAGCCTCCTATGTTTAATGGCCAAGCGACCATAGGTGGCACTTTAGCGTGCCATCTTTCTGGACCTAGTCGACCTTGGGCGGGCTCAGTCAGAGATCATGTTTTGGGGATCCGCTTAATCAATGGTAAGGCGCAAGAGCTGCGTTTTGGTGGCCAAGTGATGAAAAATGTGGCGGGCTATGACGTGTCAAGAATGCAGGCTGGCGCCATGGGCACTTTGGGCATCATTAGCGAAGTGAGTTTGAAGGTGATGCCCAAGCCGGTGGCAACCAGCATGCTGTGCCAAAAAATGGATGCAGCACAGGCGATTGAGGAAATGAATCGACTAGCGGGCCAATCTAAGCCACTAACCGGCGCTTGTTGGTTTGATAACCACCTTTACTTACGTCTTGCGGGTGCGCCCAGCGCGGTGGACGCTAGCGTTGAGCAATGGTCGGGCACGGTGGTGGAAGAGGCTGATGCACTGTGGCAAAGGCTACGAGAGCAACAATTAGATTACTTTTCTGGCGAAGCGCCCTTGTGGCGATTTTCAGTCAATAGTCATGCTCAGCACTTATTACCTGAAGAAGCTTGGTTACTTGATTGGGGCGGTAGCCAGCGCTGGCTGCGGGGCAACTTCTCCGCTGATGAGTTAGAAAGCCTAGCCGAAGTCGCCGGCGGTCAAGTTAGCCGTTATCGTGGAGGCGATCGACAGCAAGAGGTTTTTCATACCCAAAGCGAGGCGTTGAAGCAGCTTCATCAGCGACTTAAGAATGCCTTTGATCCTGATGGGCTTTTTAACTTTGGCCGTCTCTATAGTTGGATGTAACCGAGCTTGACGTAATAGGAAGACATTATGCGTACCCAAATTAATGTGAAATACCTAGACCATCCTGATATTCAGGAAGCGGATGCAATTTTGCGTAGTTGCGTACATTGTGGCTTTTGCAATGCGACTTGTCCTACTTATCAAGAACTAGGAGATGAGCGGGATGGTCCGCGTGGCCGCATCTATCTCATTAAGCAATTGCTGGAAACCGGTGATATTACGGAAAAGTCTCAGACTCATCTAGATCGGTGCCTGACTTGCCGCAGTTGTGAAACCACGTGCCCTTCTGGCGTAAAGTACGGTCGCTTGGCAGAGATCGGCCGAGGGATCATGGAAGAGCAGCTAGAGCGGCCATTTAAGCAAAAACTGACGCATTGGTTATTGCGTAAGGTATTGCCTTACCCTAGTCGTTTTGGGCCTTTATTACGCTTAGGGCAACTAGGTCGTCCTTTGTTACCTAATGCCCTAAAGACCAAAGTGCCAATGAAGCAAGCCGTACTTGCTTGGCCAGCCTCGCGTCATACGCGCCGTATGTTAGCCTTGGCAGGCTGTGCTCAGTCTTCGGCTACGCCTAATACCAACATCGCAGCGGCCCGCGTGCTCGATAAGTTAGGTGTCAGCCTGTTTACTGCGCCTAAAGCAGGATGCTGTGGGGCGGTGAGTTATCATCTGTCTGCCCATGAGGAAGGTTTGGACTTTATGCGTCGCAATATAGATGCGTGGTGGCCTCATATTGAAGCGGGTGTAGAAGCTATTGTTATTAGTGCCTCAGGATGTGGTTCTATGGTGAAAGAATATGGAGATAAACTTAAAAAAGATCCAAATTATGCCGCTAAGGCGCAGCGAGTCAGTGAGTTGGCGAAGGACTTGAGTGAAGTATTGCTTAAAGAAGATCTCAGTCAGCTTCAGCTGCCGAATAAAGGGCTAAAAACGGCTGTGCATTGTCCCTGTTCTTTGCAACATGCTCAGCAGCTAGGAGGACAAGTTGAGCTGCTTTTACAGCAAGCCGGTATTGAGCTTACTCGCACTAAGGATGGGCATCTGTGTTGTGGATCCGCGGGTACTTATTCGCTTCTTCAGTCAGAGTTAAGTCAAACATTATTGGACAATAAATTAGCGGCATTAACTATCGATACCCCAGAGCAGATAGTCACAGCTAACGTAGGATGCCAACTCCACCTAGGGAGCAAGTCAAGCGTACCGGTCAAGCACTGGATAGAATTATTGGACGCTCAGTAATAGCACCTAGTTTATAAGCTAGGCGCTATTATCAGTGGTAGGGTTTAACGTAAGTTATTCGCTTATATTGCTTCGGTTATTTAGCGTTTAGCGCCTGCTCGATATCGGCAATGATATCGTCGATGTGCTCGATACCAATCGATAAGCGGATCATCTCTGGTGTGACACCGGCTTGCGCTTGCTCGTCGGTGTTCATTTGACGGTGCGTGGTCGACGCGGGGTGGCACGCCAGTGAGCGGGTATCGCCGATATTCACTAAGCGCTTAATCAACTGCAGCGCATCATAAAATTTAACGCCCGCCTCATAGCCGCCTTTTAAACCAAACGACATAATCGCCGATGGTTTCCCCTTCATGTAACGCTGAGCACGCTCATAGTCGGAGTGATCTTTTAAGCCGGCATAGTTTACCCACGCGACTTGGTCGTGGTTTTGTAAATACTCTGCCACTTTAAAAGTGTTTTCTACATGGCGTTCCATGCGCAGCGCTAAAGTTTCTAAGCCTTGTAAGAGTAGGAAGGTATTCATAGGAGATAAAGCACTACCAGTATTGCGCAGCGGCACAGTACGGGCGCGAGCAATAAAGGCTGCTGGACCAAAAGCTTCGGTATAGACCACGCCATGGTATGCCGGCTCTGGATTATTAAACTGCGGGAAGCGCTCTTTATTTTTGACCCAATCAAACTTACCGCTATCAACGATCACGCCGCCTAAAGAGTTGCCATGGCCGCCAACATATTTGGTAAGGGAGTGCACCACGATATCGGCGCCAAACTCGATGGGCTTACATAGAATAGGGCTGGCAACGGTGTTATCTACCACCATCGGCACACCTTGAGCGTGAGCGACATCGGCAAGGCCTTGTAAGTCGGTCACATTACCTGCGGGGTTACCGATGCTTTCGCAGAATACTGCTTTGGTCTTATCGTCAATGAGCTTAGCAATGGCTTCTGGGCTCGCATCTTCGGCAAAACGTACCTCAATACCCATACTCGGTAGCATATGAGCAAATAACGTATAAGTGCCGCCATAGAGCTGCGGAGTAGTGACGATATTGTCGCCGTTTTGTGCCAGAGTTATTAGCGCATAATGAATGGCAGAGCTGCCTGCCGAGACGGCTAAGCCCGCTACCCCACCTTCGAGAGCGGCCATTCTTTTTTCGATGACGTCGTTGGTGGGGTTCATGATGCGGGTATAAATATTGCCCGGAACTTCTAGGTTAAATAAGTCAGCACCGTGTTGAGCGCTATCAAACTCATAGGCGACAGTTTGGTAAATGGGCACTGCCACCGATTTAGTGGTGGGATCGGTAGTGTAGCCGTAGTGAACCGCGAGAGTTTCGTCTTTCATTATCAGAACATCCTTATTGTGGGGAACTAGGGTAAGGTAAAAATTTTTAGTTAAGCTGTAAAGGCAGCACGGTGCTTAGTGTGTACTGTCCCTTTCTCTGGGCAGTGAGATCTGAGCTAATAAGCCGCCAGCCTTTAGGTTGCTCAGGTGCAGCTCGCCTCCTTGCTGGTGGATCAAGGTGCGGGCTATGGCTAGTCCTAGCCCTATACTGCCATCTTCTATATTTCTTGCCGAGTCGAGTCGAACAAATGGCTTAAACACCTCTTCCAGCTGTTCTTCTGGAATACCAGGGCCGGTATCCTCAATGAGGATCTCTATCCACTTAGAAGCTAGTTGTAAGCTGACAGTAACGGTGTTGCCATATTTAACCGCATTATCAAGTAAGTTCTGTAATGCGCGGCGCAAGACAGTAGCACGGGTGCGATAAACTAACGGCACCGAGCTGATAAAGCTAACATCATACCCATTGTCTTGCAGATCATCACATAGACTTTCTAGCAAACTCGGTATATCAAGATCTTGCCAAGGCTCGGCACTGCCTTCGTCTTTTGCAAAGTGCAGGGTAGCATTCAGCATGTGCTCCATATGTTTTAAATCTTGCTGAATTTTTTGTTTATCTTCCCCTTCAGGTAAGAACTCGCACCGCAATTGTAAGGTAGTTATAGGGGTACGTAAGTCATGAGAAATCGCCGCCAACATGCGTGTCCTATCAGAAACAAAGCGATCGAGCCGAGCTTGCATACGGTTAAATGCGCTAAGAGTATCTTGGATTTCTCGCGGCCCGCGTTCAGTAATAGGCGCCACTTTATCGCCTCTACCCAGTCGTTCTGCTTGCTGAGCTAATTCTTTTAAAGGCCGAGTGGTGCGTTGTAACAGCCAGACCATTAAACCAGCCA
>JAAYRH010000173.1 GCA_012518835.1 Aeromonadales bacterium
AAGCGGTAAGGCAGCGGGTTTTGATCTCGCCATTCCCAGGTTCGAATCCTGGTACCCCAGCCATATTAAAAAGCCAACCCTAGGGTTGGCTTTTTAATGTCTAAAATTTACGCTGTACGCCATACGTGTCATGCTTTACGTAAAGCGTACAACGTATGGCTTACGGCTGTTCTTTAAAGTCCCATGGCGTATTTCATTACTTTATTTTTTAAGGGCCCACTGCGCTCGGCCACACTTAATCCTAAATTGCGCAAGATTTTTAACGGCAACAAGTCGTTACTAAAGGTGTGATAGCACACATCCATAGCGCCTTGCATCAATAAATTATCACCGCGCCGCTGCTGTTGATATCGCTGTAGTCCTTTAGCATCAGTAAAGTCTAAACCGCCTTCAACCGCGTGATGAATAATATCACTCAATGCTTGGGCATCTTTAAAGCCTAAATTCACTCCCTGCCCTGCCAGTGGGTTAATGGTATGGGCCGCATCGCCTAATAACACCACACACCCTTGCACATATTGATTGGCATGGCGGCGGCGTAGTGCAAACTGCCCCTTATCTAATACCTTAAAATGACCCATGCGATCAGGAAAATGCAGGCGAACTTGCTCAGCTAACGCTTCATTATCTAATTCGGCTAACGCCTTAATACGATGTTTTTGGTCATACCACACCAATGAGCCAGTGGTTAAACCCAGCGGTAAAAAGGCACGGGGGCCGCTGGGAGTAAACTGCTGCCAAGTAGTATCTGGCTCTAAGGCATCGCCTTGCATACTGATCAGCATGCAGCTTTGGGCATAATCCCACGCGGTCATGCCAATGTCGGTAAAAGAGCGGGTGTGCGACTCGGCCCCATCACAGGCCAGTACCAGCTTGGCCTGTAATACTTGGCCATTATTTAAGGTTAAGGTGGCGCCCTGATCGGTTTGCTTAAGATCCGTTAAGCCATTAGGGCAGTCTATGTGCACGTTTTGCCATTCGGCTAGAGCGTGCCATAACCCCAGTTGCACCAGGCGATTTTCCACCATGTATCCCAAAAAGGCACAGTCGATATCTTCGGCATTAAAGGTGGTATTAAAGCCCTGCCATTCATAAGCTTCTAATCGCTGATAGGGCCAAGCGCGCATGGCCATAATAGACGCCCAAGCATTAGCTTGTTGTAGTAAACGCACTGAAGTCGCACTTAGCGACGATACCCGTAAATCCGGTGCTTGCTCGGGCGCAAAGGGTGTAGGTGCCTTAGCTTCAACGAGTCGAATTTGTAAGCCAGTAGGCGCGAGTAATGCCGCCGCTAAGGCACCCACCATACCACCGCCAATAATGGCAATATCACACTGTTCCATTGGTTAACCCCTTGTACTTTTTAGGTATTCTAGCGCAAATGAAGCCCTGTTTTAGGGATAAATCCTCTAATGAGACTTAGGGTCGAAATTGCATATTATCTGGTCACTGACCCTATAAAAGAGTAGAATCCTTCATCTTTATCGCATCATCCTTGCCGTAATTCAAAGAGTTCCATGAGCAAAAAACTTCATATCAAAACTTGGGGCTGTCAGATGAATGAATATGATTCATCTAAGATGGCCGACCTGCTGGACGTCACCCATGGCTTCCAGCTTACTGACGACGCCGAGCAGGCCGATGTGCTGCTGCTCAATACGTGCTCGATCCGCGAGAAAGCCCAAGAAAAGGTGTTTCACCAATTGGGCCGCTGGCGTGCACTTAAACTTAAAAACCCCGATCTGGTGATCGGTGTGGGTGGCTGTGTGGCTTCTCAAGAAGGTGAAGCTATTCGCAGTCGTGCCCCTTACGTAGATCTGGTGTTTGGTCCACAAACCCTGCACCGTTTGCCCGCCATGATTAAATCGGTTCTGTCTGGCGATGGCACTCAGGTAGACGTGAGCTTTCCTGAAATTGAAAAGTTCGACAGTCTTCCCGAGCCGCGTGCCGAAGGCGCTACTGCTTATGTTTCTATTATGGAAGGTTGCTCTAAATACTGCTCCTTTTGCGTTGTGCCTTATACCCGGGGCGAAGAAGTTAGCCGCCCTATGGATGATGTATTATACGAAATCGCCCAACTGGCTGAGCAAGGGGTACGAGAAGTCAATTTATTAGGGCAAAACGTGAACGGCTATCGCGGCGAGACTCACGACGGTGAGATTTGTAGCTTTGCCGAGCTATTACGGTTAGTGGCCTCGATAGATGGTATCGACCGTATTCGCTATACCACCAGTCATCCAATTGAGTTTACCGACGATATTATCGAGGTTTATAAAGACACCCCTGAACTGGTCAGCTTTTTACACCTGCCGGTGCAAAGTGGTTCTGACCGTATTTTGACGCTGATGAAGCGTCCCCACACCGCCTTAGAATATAAGTCGAAGATCCGCCGTCTTAGAGCAGCTCGCCCGGACATCACTATTAGCTCCGACTTTATTGTTGGCTTTCCTGGCGAAGATGCTGAAGACTTTGAAAAAACCATGAAGCTTATCGAAGACGTGGGCTTTGATATGAGCTTTAGCTTTATCTTCAGTGCGCGCCCCGGTACGCCAGCAGCAGACTTACCCGACGATGTGCCACTAGAAGAGAAAAAAGCGCGTCTGTATCGCTTACAAACCACCATTAATAATCAGGCACAGCTGATCAGTCGCCAAATGATGGGCACCACCCAACGTATTTTGGTCGAAGGTCCTTCGAAAATGAATCCCATGGAATTGCGCGGGCGCACCGAGAATAACCGCGTGGTTAACTTTGAAGGCCCTCATACCCTCATCGGTGGTTTTGCCGATGTAGAAATTACCGAAGTTAGGCCTAACAGCTTGCGCGGCACTTTCTTGCGCGGCGAAGATGAAATGAACTTGCGGGTACAAATGTCACCTAAGAGCATTTTAGCCCATCGCCCCGACGGTGTACCCGATGCCGTGGGTGTCGCCAGCTTTACCCCCTAATTAACTAAGACGCTCTTGTTCAACTTGCGTCTAGATGAGTTTGGTTTATTGTGAGCTGATAGCATATTCGCTATCAGCTTTTATTGTATTAACAGCAGGAGTTACTTTGGCAGCAGTCACCACCTTAGCACTAGTGCTAGAACCCGCCGATAGCAAACGCATTGCCAGTTTGTGTGGCCCCTTTGACGACAACCTACAGCACATTGAACGTCGCTTAGGGGTAGAAATTAATCACCAAAACGAAGATTTCACGGTCGTGGGTCATTCCCACCTTGCCAAGGTGGCCGCCGAGCTACTGAAGCAGCTGTATCGCGAGACTCAGCCACTGCGCGACCAACAAGTGCCTGATATTACTCCTGAAGACGTTCACCTCTTGATTAAAGAAAGTGGTGTGTTAGAGCAAGGGGACGGCCCAAGCGAGGGGTATCAGTACGGTAAAGAAGTGGTGATCAAAACCAAAAAAGGCTTGATCAAACCTCGTACGCCAAACCAAGCTCATTATATCGCCCATATTTTAAGTCACGATATTACCTTTGGTATTGGCCCTGCAGGTACTGGTAAAACTTATCTCGCCGTCGCCGCAGCGGTAGATGCGCTAGAGCGCCAAGAAGTACGCCGTATTCTACTCACCCGCCCGGCCGTAGAAGCCGGTGAAAAGTTAGGCTTTTTACCTGGTGACTTAAGCCAAAAAGTCGATCCTTATTTGCGCCCCTTATACGATGCGCTATTTGAAATGCTGGGCTTTGAGCAAGTAGAAAAGCTTATTGAGCGTCATGTCATTGAAGTTGCACCACTGGCTTATATGCGCGGACGTACCTTAAATGATGCCTTTATTATTTTAGATGAAAGCCAAAACACCACCGTTGAACAAATGAAAATGTTTTTAACGCGTATTGGTTTTAACTCCCGAGCCGTGATCACCGGTGATATTACCCAAATTGACTTACCGCGTAATGCGAAGTCGGGGTTGCGCCATGCCATTGAAGTACTTAATGGTGTAGAAGGTTTATCTTTTGACTTCTTTCAAGCCGACGATGTGGTACGCCACCCCGTGGTAGCGCGCATTGTGCGTGCGTATGAAGCTTTAGATAATCAGCAGCAGCAACTCGAGTCACCAACCACCAATGCCGCGCCAGCTGAGCCTGCCTCATGAAGGTATTATTAGATGTCCAAGTAGCCTGTGCTAACGAAGCAGGCTTGCCTACTGACGCACAATTGACCACTTGGCT
>JAAYRH010000174.1 GCA_012518835.1 Aeromonadales bacterium
CCAGTGCGCAAGTTAACTTAAACTGGGCGTTAGGTATTCAGGCTGGGAACCAGCCTAAAAAGGTAGCTTAGGCTTTCTTTTTGAAACTCCTTCAAAACGCGCAGCGTTTAGTGGGAGTTGTTCATTTCACTAAGTAATACTTTAAAACTAATATGAATTATGTCCTAAGCTTGCTTTTAAAAACTTAAGACATCTTCGCCACTGAATCCACAGAAAAATCAAGATATAAACGAACAAATACTGGGTAAGCTCTTTCCTTATTATGCTTCGTCCGTGGTTTTTGTGCTTCTCGTAATAAAGAAGTGTGGCAAAAAAAGCTTTAAGGGTTAGTTTCCTTTGTTACTTAGTAGCATAAAGCCACGTCTGTTACGCCGAACTACTTAACATAAAAACAAAAAAAGGAGTGGCATTCAGCCACTCCTTTTATTTTTATAAGCCATACCACACTTAGCTAATGCGTACTTCATCAAAGTCTAATTGCTTAACCATTTCTCGCGACACATCGTCAGATATTTTATGTTCTTTAGCTAAATGAAAAATAGCTTGGCGAGCTGCGTCAATGATCACCAGTCGCATGCTGCGCTCGATTTCATAATGTTGATGGGCGATATTATCTGGATCACGATAGGGATCAAAACTATTTTCAAACTCAACCCATAGTCGCTGAGTTAAATTCTGATAATAATCATCTGTAACTTGGGGATGAGTATGCTGTAGCTTGGCTAATAACTCGGCAATGTGCTTTTCACCAGATTTTTTGGCAGCCGCTATAGCGATTTTCTTTTGTAATGCCAGTGGAGACTGAATATCTGCTTCGGCCTGTACATCTTTTAGTAAAATCGGCAATAAAATACTGGCCATCAGTAAACTAATAATAATCACGGTGGCGGCTAAGAAGATAGCCAGATCCCGAGTAGGAAATTCATCACCACTGGGTAATAACAATGGCAATGTCATGACCCCCGCCAGCGTAATAGCACCCCTAACCCCACCAATAGAAAGCACGAGCATGTCTCTTATATTAGGATGGGTTAGTGGTAATCGTCGTTTATGTTTAATGGCATAAGTAATATTAATAGAGACAAAGACCCAAGCAAAACGAAACACCATTAAAGTGAAGCAAATCACAAACGCATAAATTAACAACCACCAGACACTTTGATGGCCAGTCTGTGTTACTACTTCTACCGCACTATTAAAAATACCAGGCAGTTGCTCACCCAAGAGCACAAAAATAGCGCCATTAAGTGTAAACTGCACCGTGTCCCAAATAGCACTTCGGCGCATACGGGTCATGGGCTCAATGCCACCAGTTAACTCTAAGCGACTCATGGTAATACCTGCTGCCACCGCCGCTAATACCCCTGAAGCATCAATCGCCTCGGCGATCATATAGGCAAAAAAGGGCATTAATAAACTCAGTAATATTTCTGAGCCCAGCTCTTCGCCATATTTGTTAGTAAATTTACGACGTACATAAGACAGTAACCAAGTGGTCGCTATCCCAACTAATACTCCTGCTATGGCTACCCATAAAAAAGTAGTGGCTGCTTTATAAAAAGAAAAAGAGCCAGTAACCGCTACCAACACCGCCATTCTAAAAGCAACTAAACCACTGGCATCATTAAACAGTGCTTCGCCTTCTAAAATTGACATTACCCGCTCGGGCACCGCTAACTTACGAGCAATGCCTGCCACCGCCACCGGATCCGTAGGCGATAAAATAGCCGCCAGTGCAAAAGCAATGGGTAATGGCATGCTGGGGATCATCCAGTGAATAATATAGCCAAGCCCTAGCATAGTGAACAGCACTAACCCAAAAGCCAATTGGAATATATTGACCCGCTCTTTTTTAAGCACGCTATTGGGCATTTGCCAACCGTCTAAAAATAGCAATGGCGGTATAAAGAGGAGAAAAAATACATGGGGATCTAACACTACCCCCTCTTTAAATACCCCCGCCACTATCCCCCCTAAAACTATTTGTATTAAGGGCAGCGGTATACTGAAGGGGATCACTCTTACCAAAGCACCACTGGCTAAAATAGCCATTAAAATGGCAAAAATGATGCCAATACTATCCATGGTGGTTCCTTACCGCCTTTTTCATCATTCGTTAGGGCTGCTAGCAATGAGCTCACCTAAGTGAAATAAATTAAACTCGCCTGGCTGCATTTTTTGCCATTGCTCATTATTGGTTAAGGGCTGAGTGGCAATCACAGTCACAATATCATTGGGCGTGGTTTCTTTTTGAAAGTCGATTTCCACTTCTTCATCAATTAACCGCGCCGGACCAAACGGCGCTCGACGCGTTAGCCAATGTAAGTGATTAGTACAATACGTCATTAAGTACTCACCGTCAGTGAGCAACATATTAAATACCCCGAGCGCGCGAAGCTCGTCGCAAAGACTGGCCACGTAACGAAACATGTCCGTCATATCTTGCGGTTGAGTAGGATACTTTTTCTCTAGCTCTTCTAATATCCAGCAAAAAGCAAGTTCACTGTCAGTATCTCCTACTGGATTATGGCGACCTGTAGGTAAATGCTGATAATCGCTTAGCTGGCCATTATGAGCAAAAGTCCAATAGCGTCCCCATTGCTCGCGCGTAAAAGGATGGGTATTTTCTAGTGCTACCCCACCTCGGTTGGCTTGGCGAATATGACTGATCACCGCACAGCTTTTGATCGGATATTCTTGTACTAGCTTAGCAATTCGTGATTGGCTTGAAGGCTTAGGATCTTTAAAGGTACGTAATCCCTTACCTTCATAAAACGCGATGCCCCAGCCGTCTTTATGAGGACCGGTACGCCCGCCTCTTTGTATTAAGCCAGTAAAACTAAAGCAAATATCCGTGGGCACATTGGCGCTCATCCCTAGCAATTCACACATGGCGGTTACGCAAACTCCATTTCTTTTTCGATCAACTGGATCACAATATGAATAATCTTAATATGTACTTCTTGAATACGATCCGCATAGCCAGTATGTGGGACCCGAATTTCAATATCTGCTAAACCCGCCATAGCACCGCCGTCATTGCCGGTCAGCACAATCACTTTCATGCCTTTTTCTTTAGCGGCGTGAATAGCATTAATAATATTTTTAGAATTACCACTGGTCGATAAGCCAAATAACACATCGCCACTTTGGCCCACCGCTTCTACGTAGCGTGAAAAGATAAAATCAAAACCAAAATCATTACCTACACAAGAGATATGGCTGGGATCCGAAATAGCGATCGCGGCATAGCCGGGGCGGTTATCTCGATAGCGACCCGTTAGCTCTTCAGCAAAATGCATAGCATCACAATGAGAACCACCATTACCACACGACAGGACTTTACCCTTCGCTTTAAAGCGTTCGGCTAATAATTTAGCGGCATCTTGAATAGCATTCAGATTAGCCTCATCAGCCAAAAAGCGATTAAGCACGTCACTGGCTTCGGTCAGTTCAGCACGGATCAGACTCTGGTACATGAAATTGCCTCTATTCTCTGGGTAAAAAGCCATTTTGGCATAAGTGAGGCAAAGCAGGAAGCTAAGTACCAGACAAACCAAGTCGAGTAAGGGCAAGAGCAAAAACTAAGATCAAGATCTTTTGCCACGGAATCCACAGAACCCACGGAAAAATAAAGATAAGAGCGAAAAGAGATATTTAATAGTAAGAGCAAGTCCGAGGTGGCTGCAGGAGCCAGCCTTTCGTGTAGACACTGCTTTAGCTGTGGGTATATCGCGAAGCGATATTTTAATTGCTATGTATCAATATGATTCGGCTACGCCGAATATCGCGGCTAAAGTCCGCGGCGACAGGAGACTTGCTTTAAACAACCGTTTCAATTAAAACTGGATTAACCACAAAGGTCAGACCTGTCGTTTTATTGAGTACGATCGTCAGTGTGCCGACATTACTTTATGCCGATTTAAGGAGTTATTGATGATAACCCTACTGCTACTACTGTTAGTGTGGTGCTTATTACTTTATCAGCGCCGTCGTTTATGGACCGCTACTTGGATAAGTGCCTTAGTGGTAGTGTTCGGCACTCTATTAGGGGAAGTTAATGCCGGCGGCTGGTTAGTGTTTACGGTGTTAGCTGCCGTGCTTAACTTAGCCCCCTTGCGAGCCGCGTTATTCAGTAACCCCTTGTTCGCGACCTATAAGAAAATCATGCCCGAAATGTCGTCTACCGAGCGTGACGCTATAGAAGCAGGCACGGTATGGTGGGAAGCCGAACTATTTAGTGGCAAACCTAACTGGCAAATTTTACATCACTATCCCGCCCCCCGTCTCACTGCCGAGGAACAAGCGTTTCTTGACGGTCCAGTAGAAGAAGTCTGCGCCATGACCCAAGACTGGGAAGTTACTCATGAGCTGGCCGACTTATCTCCTGAAGTATGGGAGTATTTAAGAAACAATCAGTTTTTTGCCATGATTATTAAGCGTCAATACGGTGGGTTAGAATTTTCGGCTTATGCACAGTCGCGCGTCTTACAAAAGCTGTGCTCAACCAGTGCCGTGCTGGCCTCTACCGTAGGCGTCCCTAACTCGTTAGGCCCTGGCGAGTTATTACAGCAATATGGCACTAGCGAACAAAAAGATTATTACCTGCCCCGCTTAGCAGCAGGCATTGACATTCCTTGTTTTGCGCTAACCGGACCCGAAGCGGGCTCTGATGCCGGCGCTATTCCCGATAAAGGCATAGTAGCTTATGGCGACTGGCAAGGAGAGCGCGTGCTGGGCATGTATCTCACTTGGAATAAGCGCTATATCACCTTAGCCCCCATTGCTACGGTATTAGGATTGGCCTTTAAATTACACGATCCCGACGGTTTATTAGGGGATAAAGAACACCTTGGGATCACCTGTGCCCTTATTCCCACCAATTTACCGGGTATTAAGATTGGCCGACGGCACTTTCCGCTAAACGTACCCTTTCAAAACGGCCCCACTCAGGGTAACAACATTTTTGTACCTCTCGATTTTATTATTGGTGGTCCTAAGATGGCCGGTCAGGGCTGGCGCATGCTAACCGAGTGTTTATCGGTGGGGCGAGGCATTACGCTGCCCTCTACTGGCACCGCCGGCACGCGGGTCTCGGCCCTCACCTCCGGCGCTTACAGTCGTATTCGCCGTCAATTTAGGCTGCCCATTGGCAAGATGGAAGGCATTGAAGAGCCGCTAGCCCGCTTAGGTGGCAATGCTTATTTATCTGACGCCGCCAGTTTATTAACGGTGACCGGTATCGACTTAGGCGAAAAACCCTCGGTGATTTCCGCTATCGTTAAATACCATTTAACTCACCGTAGCCAACAAAGCTTAATTGATGCCATGGATATTCATGGTGGAAAAGGCATTTGTATGGGCCCTAACAACTACTTAGCGCGTGGGTATCAAGGCGCGCCGATTGCCATTACTGTAGAAGGCGCCAATATTCTTACTCGTAGTATGATTATTTATGGCCAAGGGGATATTCGTTGCCACCCCTATGTGCTTGCTGAGATGCTCAGCGTTCAAGAGCCAAACCCACAACAGGCATTGATGCAATTTGATGCCGCCGTGTTTGGCCATATTGGCTTTGCTATGAGTAATCTGGTGCGTAGCATTTGGCTGGGCTTAACTCATGCCCGCTTTAGCTCCACGCCGGTGGCCTACAGCACTGCACGTTATTATCAACAAATGAATCGTTTGAGCGCCAACTTAAGCTTAATGTCCGATGTCGCCATGGCCACCCTAGGCGGTAAGTTAAAACGTAAAGAGCGCTTATCGGCCCGCTTAGGCGATATATTAAGCCAGCTGTATTTAGTGTCGGCCACCTTAAAGCGCTTTAATGACGATGGCCGCCCAGACGAACTTTTACCGCTAGTACATTGGGCCTGCCAAGATGGTCTATATCAGGCACAAACGGCCTTAGTTGAGTTGCTAGATAACTTTCCGGCCCGTGTCAGTGCGCATTTACTTAAAGGATTATTGCTGCCATGGGGAGCCAACTTAACGCCCCCTTCAGATCGCTTAGCACATAAAGTTGCTCGCGCCTTACAAACTCCAGGCCTAGTGCGTGAGCAACTGGGTGCCGGTTTATATTTAACACCTAAGACAACTAATCCAATTGGGATGCTAGAGCAGGCTTTTAGTGACGTTTTACAAGCGGAGCCGATATTTGAAAAAATCATTGCGGTGCTAGGCAGACGCCCCTTCACAAATTTAGATGCGTTGGCAGCGGAGGCACTCAGTGTCGATATTATTACTAAAGAAGAAGCGAGCCTGTTAAGCCAAGCCGAAGTGAGTCGTTTGCGCACCATTAATGTCGATGACTTTGAGCCTGCACAATTAGCGGTGCGCAAGCACGCGTAATTACTCTAACTGGCCTTTCTTTACGGCGCCGATAATTAAGTAAACTTGCTAGCTACTTAATTATCGGCGATTTATTAGCACGACAATCGCTTTTATCAAAGGTTCCCCAAGTTTACTTGCTAATAAAAAGTCTATCACTTAGCATCGGCCTGCGATAAGTGCTGTGGTCTTGTTTTGCAGCCCTACAGCCACCTTAATATTTACTTTAATCCGTTTTGTCATTCCCTTGGTATCACGCGGAGTAACTAGATGAGCAATGAAGAACTCGCGTTGGTATTAAGCAACGCCATTGAGCAGCAACAATTTGAAACCGCCTTAGAGTTAGTGCGTGAGCTTAGGCCTATTGATATTGCCGATCTACTAGCCGCTATCGACCCCGCACTGGCATGGCGGCTATTAGAAAAGCTAGAAGATAGATCGACTATCTTTTCTTACTTTGATCCCGACGTGCAAGATGAGCTAGCGCGCGCATTTCCTCGCGCCAGCTTAGCCCGATTGGTAGGCGAAATGCCCTCTGATGAGCGAGCGGATCTTTATAAGCGACTCGACCAAGGTCAGCGAGATGCGCTGTTACCCGCACTGGCACAAGCCGAGCGCGAAGACATTAGAAAGCTGGCGTCATATCAAGAAGGGACGGCAGGAGCGTTAATGAGCTCCGACTATGCCACTCTTGAGGCCAATATGAATGTCAGTGAAGCACTGGCGGCTCTTAGAACCGAAGCGCCCGATGCCGAAACGATTTATCACGCCTATGTCATCGACGGGGAACGCAAGCTGCTGGGTGTAGTGTCACTGCGTGCGCTTATTTTGGCCTCGCCGCATACCTTAATGCACAGCATTATGGTGAGCTCGCCCATTAGTTGTAAAGTCACCGACGACCAAGAAGATGTAGCAAAAACCGTCGCACGTTACGACTTGATTGCGTTACCCATCGTTGATGAAAATGACGCCTTAGTGGGTATTGTGACTCACGATGACGCCATGGACGTAGCCAGTGAAGAAGCCACCGACGACTTTCATAAGTCGGGTGGTGTCGCCACTATGGTGGGTAAGTTTAAAGACATCAGTATTGGCGTTTTATATAAAAAACGGGTGTTTTGGTTGGTACTCTTAGTGTTCGGCAACTTATTTTCTGGCGCCGGTATTGCCCACTTTGAAGATGTCATTGCCGCCAACCTGGTACTGGTGTTCTTCTTGCCGCTGTTGGTCGACAGTGGCGGTAACGCCGGTTCCCAGTCCGCCACCTTAATGGTACGAGCCCTAGCGACCGGTGAAGTGGTAATGCGCGATTGGTTTTCACTGTTAGGTCGAGAAGCCCTCGTCGCCCTATTACTGGGTGGCACCATGGCGGTGGCGATTTCTATTATTGGTTACATCCGCGGTGACGAAGTGGTGTCGCTGGTATTAGCGCTGAGTATGATGGCCGTGGTGATGATTGGTTGTGTGATTGGTATGAGCTTACCTTTTATACTGAATAAAATGGGTTTTGACCCCGCCAGTGCCAGTGCACCGTTAATTACCTCAGTATGTGATGCGTCCGGTGTGGTTATATACTTATATATCGCCTCGCAGTTTTTAACGCTAACGTAAGTTATTCCGTTATTTAGGCACCTTAAAGGGTCCAAGCCACTGCTTGGGCCCTTTTTTATTGCCTTAAGCTGCTGGCCTCCCTTAGTTTTTTGAGTACAATAATCATATATATCTAATACAATTAACTTACAGGTTTGACACATGGCGGTAAAGTCTCGAATTGCAGCACTGACGGCCCATTTACAGCAAGGGCTGTTAGAGCGGGATACACCGGCTAAGCTGGCGTTATTAGCCGCCTTATCTGGCGAACATTTATTATTATTAGGCCCACCAGGCACAGCAAAAAGTGAACTGGCGCGCCGCCTCCATACCATGGTGAAGCAAGGTCATTATTTTGAACGCCTGCTCACCCGCTTTTCGGTACCCGAAGAGTTATTTGGCCCGCTTTCTATTAAAGCACTAGAGCAAGACCGCTATCAGCGTCAAACCAGCGGTTATTTACCCCAAGCGTCGATTGCCTTTGTTGATGAAATATTTAAAGCCAATAGCGCTATTTTAAATAGCTTGCTAACCCTATTAAACGAGCGCCAATTTGATAACGGCAGTGAGCGATTAACCGTGCCGCTGATTGCAGTGATCGCCGCCAGTAACGAGCTGCCCGAAGGTGCTGAGCTAAACGCGTTGTACGACCGCTTTTTATTGCGCTTTCAAGTGGAGCCCATTAAAGACGAAAGCTTTACGCAGCTGCTGACCTTAAATCAACCCTACCAAGCGCCGCCCTTTGAGCAGCGTTTAAGCGAGGAAGAGCTGACTGCGATCCGCCAAGGGGCCGAGCAGTTACCCTTATCTGAAGCCTTAATTCGCTTATTACATAGCTTGCGCCAATTTTTAGCCGAGCAGGAAATTAATGTCTCAGACAGGCGTTGGCGCAAAGTGGTCAAGCTGCTAAAAGTCTCCGCCTTTTGTAACAACGACTCAGAAGCAGGGTTATTTGATGCTTGGCTATTGCCTCACTGCTTATGGCAAACCCCCGAGCAGCATGGGCCTTTATCTGCATGGTTAGAGCAGCATATCGCGACCGATCCCGGCTTTAGCCCGCAACTCATGCAAGACCTAGTGGATAGCTGGCAGCAAAAGCTAGATCAAGATGCCGATCCGGTGCTACCCGCACTCACTGAGCTGGGTTATCAGCTGTATCAAGACGAAAACGGCAAGCCAGTACTAGAAGCCCAAGGACAACGACAAAAACGCAATAGCCAAGGGGAGCTACTCTATCGCCAGCCTCGCCTGCCCGATGTCAGCTTTACCGCCAGTGAAATTAAAAACCTAGGCAGTCAGCTCGATCAATATGAGCCATTACTAGAAACTTATCAGCGCCCTACTGCCCTTAAGCCTAAGGCTTGGCCGGCTAGCCATATTGCAGCGCGACTGCGCCAGCTCGATGAGCGCAGCACGGAGCTTAATCAATACTTAGACTGGTTAAACTTACAGCTTAGTGATTTAGATGAGCGACTGCGCCAGCATTTATGGTTAGACGCCGACTTAGCTCATGTGGCACACCAGCAATTAGTGCAACAACAGCAGCTCTTACAGCAACAAGCCGCCCGCTTAGCGCAGCTTCGTGAAAAATTCGCCGAATTACCGGTAGAGAAAGACTAATGGCCGCCCCGTTACCCGCTGGGTTAACACCACTCAAGGCACTACCAAAGAACTTATTTTCGTTGGTAGTAACTCACTCACTGGGCAGTTTATTGCCAAGAACCCACTGGGTATTACAACAGCTGGCTCAATTAGACAAAGGCGCGTTAACTTCCGTTACCGCAAGCGAGCTCGACCATTCCTGGCTTAATAGCAGCAGCCAACGACGGGTACGCCAGTTATTGGTGCGCTCCGGTGCGCTGAGCTACAGCAAAGACACCCCCGAAGTCGCTCAAGCAGTGGTCCAAGATATTTTACTGACTCTAGAGCAAGTAGAGCTAGACTGGCCCGCTACCGCGCAGGCCTTACAACACCAAGGCATGGCACTGCCACAAGCGGAGCAAACCGCTCGAGCTCGTCATACTCGCCAAGCCATAAGCAAACTCGCTGAGCAATGGCAACACCGAGTCAGTTTATGGCAATCAATGGATCAAGTAGCTGAAGAGTTAGGGATAGCACCGGCGATTGGGACCGATCAAAATAGTGGAGAGCTTCGAGACCGCGCCTGGTTTGATCTGTTGCGGCTCACCGACTGGGTCGCGCAAATTCAGCCGTTGCAGCGACTATTGCAAATATTAGGTCAACAACGGTCCGATCCCGAGCAAGAAGCCAGTCTCAGTCAATTATTACAAAAAATGAGCCCAAAAGAGCGCGGCCCCCAAGAGCATAAGATCCCGGGTATTCCTATGGAGACCCAAGGCATTACTCGCTCTGATAATATTGCCCGTATGTTGCCGTTAGAAGCCGCCCTCTTAGGCCACAGCAGCTTGCATATGCTGTGGCATGCCCGACGCGCCGAGCATGGCCTATTAAGTTATGCTGTGGCGGGGGTGATGCCCATTGATGCCGGTAATGATTGGACCTCACCGCGCTCCGGCAAAGGCAGTGGTGCTGGCCAAGGCTTACAAATGGGCCCGATTATCTTATGTCTCGATACGTCCGCTTCCATGCATGGCCTAGCCGAGCAAGTTTCTAAAGCTTTGGTACTCGCCGCGCTGCGCACTGCCAATCAACAACGCCGCGATTGCTTGGTTTATTTATTTGGCGGTAAAGACGAGTTACTCGTCCTCGATAGCCGTAACCTCACCCTACCCGAGTTATTAGAGATGTTACGCGGATCTTTTAGTGGCGGTACCGATGTCAATACCCCCCTTAAAGCAGCGCTGAGCAATTTAAGCGAACAAGCTTGGCAGCAAGCCGACATTTTGCTGGTCAGCGATGGCGAGTTTCAAGTGGACGCCGCCTTAAAAAGCCAAGTAGAGCAGGCTAAAGAACAGCAAGGTGTGCGCTTATTTGGTTTGCAATTAGGCTACGCCACCGCCCTGCATGCCATGAGTCAGATTTGCGATCCGGTGCATTTATTTAGCGACTGGAAAAGCCTAGAAGAAGCAGGAGAAACAGCGTCAAGCGCCCGGCGCCAAGCTAAAACCTAATGCGCGGGACTACAGATAAAACATAGCCGTACGCTGACCGCGATACGTAAAGCGCATCACGTACGGCGTAGCGCTTTTTACTCAGAGGTATCCAATACGGCAAAGCTTTTCACCAAATCATCTAAAGCTTTTAGCTGGGCTAAAAACGGCTCTAGTTTTGCCAGTGGCAA
>JAAYRH010000022.1 GCA_012518835.1 Aeromonadales bacterium
CCCTTATTACTGTTTGCTGGCGCCGCTAAGCGGCTTAGATTATCGACACTGGGCTTTTTTCAATATATCGGTCCTAGCCTCATGTTTTTGTTAGCAGTATTAATTTACGACGAACCCTTAACACTAGATAAAACCATTACTTTCGCACTGATCTGGTGCTCTTTGCTGATTTATACGTTAGATGGTGTTAGACAACGAAAAAAAAATCAGCGCTAAGCGCCAAGCCACCAGCACCCACTAAAACCAAAAAAAAGTACTGAACCTAGGCTCGGTGTTTCTTTTTAACTTGGTGCTGGGCGCTCGGCGCTGGTCGCTATATTTACAAGGCTTCCAACCTCGCGTAGGCGGTCACCAACCACTTGCTACCGCCCGCGTCAAAGTTTACCTGTACTCGGCTATGGTCGCCGGCACCTTCAAAGTTTAATACCACACCTTCGCCAAACTTAGGGTGCAGCACTCGCTGTCCTAAGTTAAAACCGGTTTCATTAAAGGTGTCTCGTACGCGGTCGTGGCTAAAGCGTCCGCTGGGCATGGCGCGACTCACACTGGCTTTAAGGCGAATTTCTTCTAAACAGTCGTTGGGCATCTCTTTAATAAAACGACTGGGGCGATGAAACATTTCTCTACCGTATAAGCGCCGTGTTTCTGCATAGCTGATATAGAGTTTGCTCATGGCTCGGGTCATGCCTACGTAGGCAAGACGGCGCTCTTCTTCTAAGCGTTGGCTTTCTTCTGCCGACTGTTGGCTAGGAAACATGCCCTCTTCAACCCCCACCATAAACACCAAGGGAAACTCTAAGCCTTTAGCGGAATGCAGCGTCATTAATTGCACTGCATCCTCAAATTTATCAGCTTGCGCTTCGCCGGCTTCGAGCGCCGCATGGGACAAAAAGGCCGATAATAGTGACATATCCTCGTCTTCTGCAGGCAAAAACTGGCGCGTTGCACTTACTAATTCTTCTAAGTTTTCTACCCGGGCTTGGGCTTTTTCGCCCCGCTCTGCCTGATACATGGCTTTCAGGCCTGAAGACTCAATCACTCGGTCCGTTTGCACATGCAGCGGCAGATCACGGGTGTCATCTTCAAGTTGATTAATCAGTGCTAAAAAGCGACTCACCGCCGTCGCAGCACGGCCACTTAAGGTCTTTTCTTCCACCAAAGTCCAAGCCGACTGCCACAAGGTAGTTTCGTTGGCCCGAGCCGCCTCACGAATTAACCCTAAAGTTCGCTCACCAATACCACGAGTAGGCGTATTCACAATGCGCTCAAAAGCTGCTTCATCTCCTCGGTTGTTCATAAGACGTAAGTAACTCAGCGCATCTTTTATTTCTTGGCGTTCAAAAAAGCGCAGGCCGCCATAAATACGATAAGGCAAGCGAGCTTGGATCAACGCTTCTTCTAATACTCGTGATTGCGCATTATTACGATATAAAATAGCAGTTTCACTTAAGTCATTATCTAAGCTGTGCCATTGTTTAATGCGCTCCACCACAAAGCGGGCTTCATCTACTTCATTAAAGGCGCCATACACTGAAATCAGCTCACCGGCTTCGCCCTCGGTCCACAGCTCTTTGCCCATTCGCTCGGCGTTATTGGCAATTAAGGTATTAGCCGCTTTAAGAATAGTGCTGGTGGAGCGATAATTTTGCTCAAGCCGTACCGTCTCAGCCCCTGCAAAATCTCGCAAGAAACGGCTAATATTTTCTACTTTAGCGCCGCGCCAGCCATAAATAGACTGATCGTCATCGCCCACTATCATGACTCTGGCTTGCTTACCGGCCAACATCTGTAACCAAGCGTATTGGATGCTGTTAGTGTCCTGAAACTCATCCACCAAAATATGACGAAACCGGTCCTGGTAATGCGCCAAAATATGCGGTTTATAGAGCCATAGCTCGTGAGCCCGCAGTAACAGTTCGGCAAAATCTACCAGCCCCGCGCGATCACAGGTCTCTTGATAAATTTGATAGATCTGCTGATAAGTTTGCAACAAGGGATCGTGCAAGATTTGAATATCTTTGGGCCGTAATCCTTCATCTTTGCGGGCATTAATAAAACCGGCAGCTTGGCGAGGAGGCCACTGTTTTTCATCGAGATTCATGCCTTTGATAATACGGCGCAATAACCGTAATTGATCATCGGAGTCGAGAATTTGAAAATCTTGGGGCAAGTTAGCGTCAAGATGATGGGCGCGCAGTAGTCGGTGGGCTAGACCATGAAAGGTGCCAAGCCACAAGCCAAATAAACGCCCACCTAACAGTTGCTCTACTCGGCCGCGCATTTCGGCGGCCGCTTTATTAGTAAAGGTCACCGCTAAAATAGCCGAGGCGGGCACCTGCTCTACCTGCATTAACCAAGCGATGCGATGTACCAGCACCCGAGTTTTGCCACTGCCGGCACCCGCCAGCACCAACATATTCTGGGACGGGGCAGCCACTGCTTCCCGTTGCTTGTCATTCATGCCGTCAAGCAGACTGGATACATCCATTACAACTCCTGGGTTTATTTTGACTTATCATGAAAGCTCTAATTCTAAAGCCTCAAGACTAAAAACATATTTGCCACGGAATCTACAGAAGCCACGGAAAAACAAAGATAAAACCTGAACAATATCTATCTCATCAAACTCGGTAGCCACGGACGCTTACCATGAAGCTTTACCTAAAACATCGCGGCCTGATCTTCCTCTTCACACCTCATTCCCCTAACGACCTGCTCAAGGACTATAACAGCTCCAACATTTGCTCCAACCGCTCAAGCTCTACCTGAGGTAAAGACTGCAAATCGGCAGCGCTACGTCCTTGGTCGTTGAGCCAAATAGCTTGGCAACCACTGTGTAGCGCCCCCGCTACATCGGTATGAATATGATCACCAATATGTAGTATTTCAGCAGGCTTTACTTTCATCTGATTAGCAAGCGCATAAAACATATCAGGCGCAGGCTTCATGCGACCATCCACTCCTGCTCTCAGTACAGTATCAAAGTACGGTGCTAAGGCAGTACGTTCAATGGGTAAATTGCCATTAGTGATCACCGCCAGTGGATAACGCTGGCCGAGCTCAGATAACACCTGATGACTAGTTTTTGGCACGTTAATTTTACTACGTTCCGTTAAAAAGCCCTGATAAAACTCTTCAGCCAAAGCCGTGGCAGCAGCAACTTGCATGCCCTGCTGCTGTAAACCTTGAGTTAACACTCGCAAACGCAACGCGCTTACATCGTGGCCTAACTCAGGCTCAATCAACAAGATCTGGCGTTTAATAGCCGCTAAATTGTCCTTACTAAGTAAAGTAGACTCAGGGCGTTGTTGTTTTAGTGCAGTTAACAACCACGTTTCCGCTGCGGTAATCACCGGTACATTATCGTATAAGGTGTCATCGAGGTCGAAGCTAAGCACCTTCACCGGCATCAGTCGTTTATAAAAGCGCATGAAAATCCTTGCTGAAAATAAAGCTGGAAGCCATCTGCTGTCAGTTAAAGCAGCGCCAAGGCCAGCTCACAACAGACTAAACGGCTATTAACCAAAGTAACCCTTTTTATTAGGAGTTGTATTTCTATTTAGCTGACAGCTTACCGCTAAAAGCTTATCGCTGCCTGTAAGGCTATTTCTTCTCGCGTTTCGCTCTAGGATGGGCCTGATCATAGGCATTCGCTAAATGCTGAAAATCCAGATGGGTATAGATTTGCGTGGTCGCTAAATCAGCATGGCCCAGTAGCTCTTGTACCGCTCGTAAGTCGCCGCTGGACTCTAGCATATGGGTAGCAAAAGAATGACGTAGTTTATGAGGGTTAATATGACTGGCTAAGGCTTGTTTATTGCCCCACTGTGCCATGCGTAATTGCACACTGCGATGGCTAATACGTCGCTGGCGTTGGCTTACAAACAGCGCTTGCGTCTCGGCACCAGCCACAGAGTCTCTTACCGCAAGCCACTTGGTTAACCAATCTAGTGCCATACGACCCACGGGTAACACTCGCTCTTTGCTTCCTTTACCCAGCACTCGCACTTGGCGCTCAGTAAACTGAATATCACCTAGATCCAAACTGACTAATTCTGCTAGCCGTAACCCTGAGGAATACATTAACTCCATCATGGCCCGATCTCGTATCGCTAACGGATCTGACTCATCAATCGCCAGCAGCTGATGTAGTTCATCCACATCGAGGTTTTTCGGCAGAGGTCGCCCTTGCTTAGGCGCGCTGACACCTCGCGCCGGATTAGCTGAAAGCTGACCTTGCACAATTAACCAATCACAAAAGCTACGCAGTGCACTTAACTTAGTGGCAATCGAGCGCGGTGACAAACCACTTTTATGCATACGCGTGGCCAACCCTCGTACATGGGGCAGTGTGAGTGATGACCAGCAAGTAAGTTGTAATTCACTAAGCTGCTCAGCCATGCCCTGCAAATGACGACCATAGCCATCTCGAGTATGAGGGCTAAGTTGGCGCTCAATTCTTAGATAATCTAAAAAAGCGCTAATGGCAGTGAGCAGTTGAGAGTTAGCCATTACTAACTCGGGATACTAACGTCAGCTTAGGTAATAATAACGCCAGTACGTTAGCGAGTTGGCGAATTAATAAAGTGTCCATTCCGGAGCGATAATGGCCACTATCAGTGCTACCAAATGCTAATAACCCTAGCTCACCGCGAGTCCCTAATTGTACTAAGGCACAAGAGCCTACTAGGGCACCCTTAAATAACGCCGCTTTTTCTACTTTACTTAAACGACCCAAATACACGCTTTGTCCTGCCATCCGCTCACGATAAAGTCGTTCTAATAGCTCACGCTCATCGTTAGCTTGGGCCAAGACTATCCGGACGGCGGGGACCCGTAATTGAGTCTGTAAAGTATGGCGGATCTGTTGTTCTAAACTCTGTACGGTTTTACATTCAAATAGCGTGGGTAGCAGATCCATATAAACACGAAATATCCGCTCATTTTCACCAGCAACACTCATCAGTTCGGTGATCTCATCTTCTAGATCATAAATACGCTGACGCTGCTGTGCCATTTTTGCTTCTACTAGCGATAGGCTGCCTTGCTGATGATGAGGCAGTCGCAGCTGTTCTAACAAGCGCCGATTACGTTCAAAAAAGTGTGGCTGCGCTTGTAGGTAATCAGCAACTTGCTGCTCGCTTAGCCCAGTGTGACCACAGCGAATCTCGTCTGCTACATAGTCGGTATTCATTGTCATAAATTTATTTGCCCATCAAAGATATGCTCTGCAGAGCCAGTCATATATACCGCTTTACCTGGTCCTTGCCAGACCACGTCAAGGCTGCCGCCTGGCAAATGCACGGTTACGCGCTCTGCTAATTTTCCCCAACTCATGCCGATCACTGCCGCCGCACAAGCACTAGTACCACTGGCTAATACTTCATTGCCGCTCTGCCCATGCACCCGCAGCTTTATTTCACGACCGTTATTAATTTGCATAAAAGCAATATGCGCTGGTGTAGTAAAACGCTCGTGATTAGCCAGCTCTGGCCCCAGTGTGGTCACAGGCGCACTATTAATATCGTCTACTTCTAATACACAGTGTGCATTACCTATCGCTACCACACCACACAGTATCGTTTGGGAGGTAGAGGGCACTAAATAGGTTTTCTCTGCCTTTTGTGCTTTAAAAGGGATTTTAGCAGGATCAAATTCCGGTACGCCCATATTCACGGTAACTCGGTTATCTTTTTCTAGCTGTAACACCAAGGTCCCTTTTTGGGTACTAACAGAGATCCGCTCTTTATAAGTTAAACCCTTTAGGCGTAGAAAGCGCGCTAAACAGCGCGCTCCATTACCACTTTGCGCAACTTCGCTACCGTCGGCATTAAAAATACGTACATGAAAGTCGAGATCAGGATCATAAGGAGGCTCCACCAGTAATAATTGGTCAAAGCCAATACCAAAATGACGGTCAGACAGTTGCCGGATCACCTCGGGGTTAAAAAACACTTTTTGGGTGACGCCATCCACGATCATAAAATCGTTACCAAGCCCCTGCATTTTGGAAAAATAGATCACAATCTCTCCCTTAGGATGTGGGCAGCAGGTGTTCGCCGCGCCATAGATCAGCTAAGGACTCACGCTCGCGCACGACTATCGCTTGGTCGCCATCAATCATAATTTCAGCGGCTCGGGGGCGACTGTTATAGTTAGAAGCCATCACAAAACCATAGGCGCCCGCGGAGCGTACCGCCAGCAAATCGCCTTCGGCCAGAGCCAATTCTCGATCCTTACCAATAAAGTCACCAGTTTCACACACCGGCCCCACCACATCGTAAGTATCTAGCGGACGCTCTAGGGTCGTATCCAGAGGGATAATGGCCTGCCACGCACTGTATAGTGCCGGGCGCAGTAAATCGTTCATCGCCGCATCGACAATGGCAAAGCTTTTAGCCTCACCGGGCTTTAAGTGCTCAACTCGAGTCAGCAACACGCCAGCGTTAGCGGCAATAGCGCGGCCCGGTTCAAAGACCAAAGTTAGGTTTCGCTCACCTAAGCGCGCTTTAAGTTGTTTAACATATTCCTTGGGTTCAGGTGGGGTTTCATTATCGTAGCGTACACCCAAGCCGCCTCCCACATCGAGGTGGCGAATATGAATGCCTTCTGTGGCTAGCGTATCAATCAGCGCTAGCATTTTATCGGCCGCTTCTAAAAAAGGCGCTAATTCTGTTAACTGCGAACCAATATGGCAGTCTACCCCGTGCACTTCTAAGTGCTCCATAGCCGCCGCTTGGCGATAGATATCTAGCGCTTGCTCGATAGCAATACCGAACTTATTTTCTTTAAGACCGGTAGAGATATAAGGGTGAGTCCCAGCGTCAATATCAGGATTAACGCGGATCGAGATCGGTGCTTTTTGCCCCATTTCTCCGGCAACTTCGTTAATACGCACCAATTCGGCTACCGATTCCACATTAAAACAAAATATATTTTTCTCTAAGGCAAAGCGGATTTCGTCTACCCGTTTACCTACTCCAGAAAACACCACTTTGCTGGCATCACCACCGGCGGCCAGTACACGGCATAATTCGCCTTTAGAGACGATATCAAACCCTGAGCCTAAGCGTGCTAATACATTAAGCACCGCCAGATTAGAGTTGGCTTTTACTGCGTAGCAAACCAGATGCGGTAACTCACCGGCAGCATCGGCAAAGGCACGCCAGTGGCGCTCTAGGGTGGCACGAGAGTATACATAGAGCGGCGTACCATGCTGCTCTGCGATCAAACTCAAGTCGCAGCCTTCACCATAAAGGCGGCCGTCGTCTTGATAGTTAAAATAATCCAAAATATGTTCCTTTACGATTGCTCAGTGTGCGGTGTTTTTTGCTCAGGCTCAGGCAAGGTTAATGGCCCCTTGATACCGCAAGCAACCAAGCTCAAACTAAGGGTAAGCAGTGCAATTAGTTTAAATATGTTCATGGGTGACTGTGAATATGTTTCCATACTCTTATAATCTCATTCACATTCTCAAAAGCAATAGGAAGCAGAAGATGAAAGACAGTGAATTCCATGCCTTGGCGGATACTATCTACCAACACATTGAAAACGTTATTGATAAAGACGAACTCGATATCGACTGTGAGACCTTAGGTGGTGTGATGACCCTCACCTTTGAGAACGGTGTTAAGTTTGTAATTAATCGACAAGAACCTCTGCATCAAATCTGGCTAGCGACTCGAGAAAATGGCCATCACTTCGAGTTACGCGGTGATAAGTGGATAGATAATCGCCAAGGCCATGAGTTATTAAGCTGGGTTAGACTCCAAGCAAAAGAGCAAGGTGAAACCGAGCTCCCTATTTAATTCCCTCTCCTCACCACTCGTTAGTCTTCTTTAGCGGTGCGGTAGGGCAGCACCTTCTGTTGCCCTGCCACCTGCACTATGTCGTAATATTGCGGCAGATTAAAATGTGCAAAGTAGCTTTGGCCTTCCTGTTGTTGATGGGAGGTATAAAAGCGATTAATACTTTGAATAAGCTCTTCTTTGCTACCCGAGACTTGATAGTAGGTTTCGATGCGGTTGGCTTCATCTAGAATATAAATATTATACTCCTGTCCATCCCCTTCGAAGAAAAACTGCATTAAACCTTCACTGGCATACACATCAACAATTTCTGGAACTAGTTTGTCCCCATGATCCGCCAAAGGCAAAGTACGATGCGTCGGCTGAGCTGGAGCTAATTGAGTTTCTCGTTTTTGTACACTAACACCACGGCGCTCAAAGAAAATGCTGTGCTCTTCACTGCCCAATACTAAGGTCTTTATAGTGCTACCAACCTCTCTGGCTAAGCGCAAATCAATACACTCTCTTAAGAGCTTTTCAAAACGAGTACGGATCAAACTGCGAAAGCTGAGGCTATAGCAAAACACTTGCAGACTTTCTGGAGGAGTGGCGCCCTGATGCATTTTACCCAAAATCGTGGTCAGCGCTTCTACCACTGCCATAGGGCTATTAAAATGCATGGAGCGAATTTCATCCCAAGAGTTTCGATATAAAATATCGACTGAGCCTACTAAGTTTTCAAACTGCCGACCAAAGCTAAAGGGGTCGCCTTTGTTAACATTAAATTCAATGGGCCCTTGTTGTCTGCTGGCGGTAGGATCTTGCTCAAGATTAAGAAAAACACACAGTTGGCGCACTTCACAGGGGCGGCTTAAGGCGAGGTTACTGGGATCGGGAGTGCGAACCGCGAAGGTACGAGCTAAGTCGCCATAAAATTCTTGTAGATGGCGCAGGCTTACCTGAGAGTCATGGTTAAATAATTCCAGTTGCGTCTGTTTTACTAGCAAACCATTAAAATGCGCCCACGCCACCAGCTTCGCAATATTAGGGCTATATTCTAACTCGTGGCGCTCACTACGAGCTTTAAACGTAGGGCTTGGCTTATATAAATACCAGCCCGCCTTATTGGAACGTCCTTCGGGGATTTGAACCAAACTTAAATGAGGCTCACTTAAGTCAGGAGCAATTTTTAAGTTAATTAACTGCACTTTACCCGGCAAGTTTTCAAAGGCGACGTAAAGCTTACGGGATAAGACGCCAATATCTTCAGGGTTAATAGACTCACTAATACGGTTACGTTGGGCAAACTGGATCAAATTACGATAGCTTTGCATCAATGCCTCAAGTAGCTCACCGTACGCCAGCTTCACTTCTTCTACTTTCCAGTTAGCTCTATTATTAAGCAGCTGTATTTTTTCTGCACTCCAGCTCCACGCCGCAGTTAGTTGCTTAATTTGCGTGCGGCGCCACTGATAATGTTCATTATCGTTATGCTCACCTTCGCAGACCTTTAAATAAAAGCAGCGCCGTACTAGGTCTAGCCGCGTTTCATCACCGATAGACTTAAGATATCCGGTCACCTTCTCCAGCATCAACATGTAGTGATCTTGGCGCTCATCGAGCCGATTAGCACTTTGAAAGCGCCCTTTTAAATCTCGGCACAGCAATTGAGTATCAGGATACTCATGGGAGTAAGCTTCCATCAGCACCGTTTTAAGAACGGCTTTATAAGGCGAGTCGATACTTTTATAAAGTTGCCATAAGGCAGAGCCAAAATATTCTTCTGCCGGAATACGAGCAAACCCCCCTAAGTCTAGCCATTCATCGTGGCTTAGAGTGCCATTGGCAAATTGCTCGGCAATAAACACATCGTACTCACGCCCTAGCTTTTTAGGAGGCGCAAACAACCAGACTAACCGTTTACCCGCTATTAGCATATGACTGCGATAAAACTCATCTAGCAATAATAAGTGCTGGGCACTGCCACAGCTTTCGCCGTCTACTGAGGCAAGATTATCAGTACGAAATTTATTATCAGGAATTAAAAATAAATTAAGCTCAACTTGGCGCTGCTCAGCCCACTTGGAAATCAACAGACACTTTTGCTGCAACCACGCCACGCGCTCGGGTGCCATTTGATGAGAGTGGCATACCCACACATCTAAATCGGACTCTCGGCTTTGGCCGATAGATGAAGTGCTTCCCATGGAGTACAAGCCAAATATTTCTGGAGAGGCTGCCGTCTGCAGAGGCTCATTAACGGCCTGTTGGCTCAACTCATCAATAAACTGTTGCTGGCGCTCATTGGGCTGGAAATTACAAATGCCCACGGGTACGCCCCCTGGCACATAGCCGGGTAACAAGGGGTGATGATAATGCAGCAGCACCGGCAACAATTGAAATACTTGCTGACTATAAGGGCACATAACCGCAAGGGCATGGGCTTGTTTCTGCTGATTAAACTGTTCACTTTGCTCTACGAGCCGGTGAAGATTAGCGTGCAAAAGTTCAGGCCTTTGAGTGGACCGACACATACCCAGTGCGGGTAAAAAGTGTGATCATGGTAGCAATTCGCCATTAAATGAACAATATATTGTTGTATCTACCTAAGTAGCATAAGCAGCGAAGGACTTCTTGCCTGTAATGCGCTTCTAGGAATGATAATATCGTTATTAATTAATGGACATCAGGAAGAGACTCAATGGCAAATCGTATTATTCGCATCGCTACTCGTAAGAGCCTATTAGCCCTGTGGCAAGCGGAAGATGTTAAAAAGCGACTAGAACAACTGCACCCTCATATTGAAGTGGAACTGGTGCCCATGACCACTAAAGGCGATGTGTTACTTGATACCCCTTTGGCCAAGATTGGTGGTAAAGGATTATTTATTAAAGAGCTAGAAGTTGCCATGCTGGAAGGCCGTGCCGACATCGCCGTGCATTCCATGAAAGATGTGCCAGTAGAATTTCCTGAAGGCTTAGGCTTAACGGTAATTTGTGAACGCGAGGACCCGAGAGACGCCTTTGTTTCTAATCACTATACCCACCTTGAGCAAATGCCTGCCGGCGCTGTTGTAGGTACCGCCAGTTTACGCCGTGAATGTCAAATTCGTGCTCGCTACCCACACCTTGAAGTCAAAGTACTTAGAGGCAACGTCCAAACCCGATTGCGCAAATTAGACGATGGCGAATATGACGCTATTATTTTGGCCGCTGCCGGCCTTAAACGTTTAGAATTAGAAGATCGGATCGCCGGCTTAATGAGCCCAGAAGACAGCTTACCAGCTAACGGCCAAGGCGCTGTGGGTATTGAGTGTCGCTTAGATGACGCTGAGCTGCTGGCCTTGCTCGCCCCACTCGATCACCAAGAAACTCGTTTACGCGTAGAAGCAGAGCGCGCCATGAACCAGGGGCTACAAGGTGGCTGTCAGGTACCTATTGGTTCTTATGCCGAACTCCAAGGTGACCAACTAAGATTACGCGGCCTAGTCGGTTATCCCGATGGCCGACAAGTGCTTTACGAAGAAATGACTGGCCCAGCCAGCCAAGGTAAAGAAATGGGTGCCGAAATGGCCAAGCGATTGCTGGCACGGGGCGCCGATAAAATTTTAGCTGAGGTCTATGAGCCATGATCCCATTGGTGGTACGCCCTGAGCCACAGGCAACCAGCCTCAGCCAAGCATTAATAACGGCAGGCCACCAGCCAGTAAGTTGCCCGCTACTCACCTTTGAGCCGGGCAACGAGCTTGCACAGTTGCCCGCCTTGCTCGAAGGCCTAACGGCGAGTGATTATATTATTGCAGTAAGCGTGCAGGCGGTCAGTTTTACTCATCAGGCACTACAACAACAGGGGCTAAGCTGGCCAAACGTTCATTATATTGGCGTGGGTGAAGCTACCGGTGATGCCTTTACTGCCGTAGGCATAAGGGATGCAGCAGTGCCGGACGACCCCCGATCCGAGGGCATTATTGCGCTGCCCGGTTTAGAAAAGATGCAGGGCCGGCGCGTGGTTATTTTACGCGGGAATGGCGGCCGACATATGATAGCGCCTACACTGTCAGCACGCGGGGCTCAAGTGGACTATTGTGAAGTCTATCGTCGCCAATATCGTGACGACCCGCAACGAAAGTTGGTGAAAAGCTGGCAGCTCCAAGGTGTGGACAGTATTATCATGACCAGTGGTGGTTTACTAAGCCATACCGTTGAGCTGGTAGCCCCAGAGACAAAGGACTGGCTGCTAAGCCGTTTATTGATTGTGCCCAGTATACGTGTTGTGCTTGAAGCAAAAGCACTGGGTTTCACTCACATCATTAATGCAGAAGGCGCGTCTAATGAGGCTCTAGTTAACGCCTTGGACGAGAGGAAACGGAATGACAGACAAAACTGACAATAACCAAAAGCCAAGCCAAGATACCCCTTTGGTACCCAAGGCCGCTCCAACCACTGACGCCGGTACAAAAGCCGAGTCAAAAATACCCCCTACGCCACCGCCGACGAAAGATAATGCCAGTAAGGTTAAAGCCGAAGCGGACAGCCCTAAGTCGTCTTCATCATCGGCTAAAATATTGGCAATTATTGCTATTGTGTTAGCCATCGTACTAGCGATAGGCGTCTATTGGCACGGTCATCAGCAAGCAATAGAACAAGCTAATCAAATTGAATCGCTACAACAGCGCCTTGAACAGCAGCAGACCAAAGTAGACAGCCAGCTGCAAGACGCCAGTGCCAATCAGAAAAAGCAACTAGCTAAGGTAACTAGCAGCCAAGATGGCATAAATGAACAGTTAGCGAGCATGTCCCGCAAACTGTTGGATCTCGACAGCAAGCGTCCTAACGACTGGATGTTGGCAGAAGCAGAATATCTAGTGCGTATGGCTGGGCGTAAGTTATGGTTAGAAAAAGACACCACCTCTTCCGCCATGATGCTAGCCAACGCTGATGAGCGCCTCGCTTCTTTAAACGATCCCAGCCTAACCCCAGTGCGTCGTGCGCTGGCCGACGACATTGCTAATGTAAAGTCGGTTAAAAACGTAGACAGAGAAGGCATTGTCATCAAACTCAATAGCCTAATCGACCAAGTAGGAAAGCTGGAGCTAGATGGCGTCATTATGGCGCGTGCCGAAGAGCCTGATTTTACTGTTTCAGAGTCGGTAAGTGACTGGAAAGAGAACCTAAAGAAAAGCTGGGCCAGCTTTAGCGATAACTTTGTCACTGTACGCCGTCGCGACGGTCAGGTAGAAGCGTTACTGTCACCACAACAGCACTGGTACCTAAATGAAAATCTAAAAGGTAAGCTACTGCAAGCACAACTTGCGGTGTATCGCGATCAGCAAGATATTTACGACAGTTCTCTTACTCAAGCACAACAATGGTTAGAAACTTACTTTGCTGATAATAGCGTGCGCCAGTTTATGCTGGAGCAAATTGATGAACTAAGTAAGCAGCAAATCAAGGTAGATTACCCCGAGCAGTTCTCAGCTCAGGATAGTTTAAAACAATTACTCGATGACAGACTGCAACGTCTGCTCACCGGCCAGTAACGGAGGCATTATGATTCGTCTTGCGATAATCATCGCCATCCTCGCCGCTGGCCTCATTATAGGACCCAGCATTACCGGACAACAGGGCTACGTGATGATAGCCGTAAGCCACTACACCATTGAAACTACGGTCACCGTCTTCTTGGTAGCCATTGTTTTACTGTATGTGGGGTTACTACTGATTGAATGGATCCTCGGCCGCTTATTTGGTTTAAGTCATCGCACTCGTACTTGGTTTGTAAGCCGTCGTCGCCGTAAAGCGCTCAGCTATACCCAAAGCGGGATGCAGGCCTTGGTAGCAGAAGACTACGCCGCCGCCGAGAAAATGCTGCTTAAAGGCACTAAAGGCAACGATTTAGCGTTGCTGAACTATCTTAATGCCGCCACCGCCGCTCAAGCATTAGGTCATGAAGAAAAACGCGATGACTACTTGCGCTTAGCTCATGAAAAAAATCCTGAAGCTGGCTTAGCAGTAGGCCTAACTCAGGCGCGACTACAGTATCAGCAAGGTCAATTTGAGCCGGCACTCATCAAAGTACAAGAGTTAGAAAAAGAGTATGGCAGTCATCCGGCCCTGCTTAAACTACAAAAAGACGTGTACCTTGCTACCGGCGAATGGCCGCTATTGATGTCGACCTTAGATGTGCTACGCAGTCAGGGTTTAATTGAGCAGAGCGAGTTTGTGCTACTAAAAGAACAGGCTTATATCGGTTGGTTAGACAGTGTGGCTCACGCCGAGGGCAGCGCAGGCTTAATTACGGTCTGGAAAACACTGCCGCGTAAAGATAGATATAACGCCGATGTTTTAGCACCGCTATGTGAGCGCTTGATTGACTTAAATGCCAGCCAAGAAGCCCAACAGTTATTGATCGAAGGCCTAGATAAAAACCTCGATCCACGATTGTTAGTGTGTGCCAGCAAGCTCGAGCTTAATGACTATCACCCGCTGTTAACCAACTTAGAGAAAAAAGCAGCTAAAGAAAGCCTCGCTGAGCTACATTCCACCTTAGCTCACTTGTATGTCAAAGAGGGCAAGGTAGAGCAAGCTGAGCTTCACTTACAACAGGCCGTCGCCCTGCAACCTAGCGCTGCCGATTATATCTTGCTGGCAACGCTTGCAGAGCAGCGTGAAGATATTGCTCAGGCTAACGAGTACTATCGTCACAGCTTAGCGCTAGCCTCATAAATAAGATTAATTTGATAGTAAAAAGGAGCCTTTAGGCTCCTTTTTTTATTTGGTATAAAGCTTAATTAACGTCGCCGGATCTCGCTCTAAGTAATCTTTACTGCCGTGTTGACGCATTAATTGTGCAGCTAAGCCTGACATGGGTGTAGCACTGCCTTGACGGTAACTTTGCGCTACTGCCATATCCAAATCCTTTAACAAAGTACGCACATGCCACTTAGGCTCAGGATCGGCTTCAGCAGCCATTAGGGGCCCAGTCAGCTGCAAAGGTATCGAGTCAGCAAAGCCCCCAGCCAACGCTTGTGGTATTTTATCGGCAGCCACGCCACTGGCTTTCGCTAAAGCAGTCATTTCTGCCAGTACCATTAAGTTACACCCGACAATCATCTGGTTACAGACTTTAGTGACTTGCCCACTACCGACTGGGCCCATATGGGTAAAGCGTTGAGATAAGGGCACCAGTACCGACTCGATACGGCTAATATCATCGGCTTCGCCACCACACATGATAGCCAGAGTACCTTGCTCGGCCCCCACCACACCACCTGAGACCGGCGCATCCACCCAAGCCATACCAGTTGCTTGCTGTAGACGCTCGGCAAATTGGCTCGTTGCTTGCGGATCTGAGCTAGAAAAGTCCACGAGCAACTGTTCGGCCCGCGCCACGCTTGCCACCCCATGCTCGCCAAAAACCACCGTTTCGACCACATCAGTATTCGCTAAACATAATAAGACCACATCCACTTGCTCTACTAGCTCAGCAATACTGCTTGCCACAGTGGCACCCGCTGCAGCCACGGTAGCTAACTTGTCGGCGCTACGATTCCATACCGTGACCGCAAAGCCGGCTTGCAGCAAACGTAATGTCATTGGCTCGCCCATGAGTCCAATCCCAATAAACCCGAGTTTCATTATCCCTTCTCCCTACCCGTAAAATATTTAGAAGTGCAGATACTGCTGCGCAGGGCTAGGCACAGCCAGCAGCTAAGCACGAACGGCATGGTCAGCATCGGCAAGCCCGCTTTTAACATCAAGGCGGTCATCAGCCCAGCGAGCACGGCGGCGGCAATGCTCCAGCTAGGTTTAAACTGATGCCAAAACATGCCAATCGCGGCCAACACACCGTTATAACCGGTTAGTCCAAAGTTAATATAATCAGGATTAACCAATAAGAAAGTAGCAGTAAGACTGGTGATCACCGCCCCGACAAAGGCCCAGCCCAACATGGCACTACCCGAGACTAACAGGGCAGCACAGACCATTAACGCTGGCACCGTATCCGGTAAAAAGATGACCTGCCCTATCGCCGATAAAGAAAACTCATAATTATTAGGTACTTCATCGGCGAGACGTTGCCCATTCCAATATAACCACGGCAAAACTAACAGATTAAAAGGCAAGGTGTAACAGGGAAACTTAACGTGCTTATTCCAAAATGAGTAAATTAATGCTGATAGCCCCCCTAACACTCCTGAGGCAATTAGCACCCACAGACTCGGTGGAGCAAAAAGCGCCAGCGCCAAGCCAACTAAGGCGGCATTAAAACCGTAACAACCCTCGGCCTGTAATACGGGATTAAACTTGAGTACGCCGGCCACCATCACGGCACTTAAGGTAGCAATCACCATGGCCAATGCCATAAAAGGCGCTGCCCACAGAACCCCAAGTAAAATCAATAAGCCCGCTAATGGGCGATTAATAAAGTAGATCTGACTGAAAGAAGCCAGTAATGCAGACAACAGAGCCATAACGCGTAAACCCTGAAGAAAAGTTGAGAAACGAGCAGAATTAAAGCAGGAAGTGGGAGTTTAAGCAATAAAAATGTACACAATGTTAAATAAGTGTAGCAAATATAAGGGGCAAAGAACCAAATAAAGCTTCGCTTAAAGCGAGACGCCGAGCGCTTAGTGCTCGGCGCTGCTTTTAAGCTAGTGAGCTAAGAAAAACTGATAAGCAGGATCTTGAGTTACATCATCCCAACGATAGCCTAACTCCGCTAAGTGTTGTTCAAACGCCGTAATATCAGCGTCAGGTAAATCAAACGCACACAGCACCCGACCAAACTCAGCCCCTTGGTTGCGATAGTGAAATAAACTAATATTCCAACGAGTACCTAAGGTATGTAAAAAGTGCATTAAGGCACCAGGTTGCTCGGGGAAGCGAAAACTATATAAACGCTCCTGCAACGGCTTTGGTGGCCGCCCACCTACCATATACCGCACGTGAGATTTAGCCAGATCGTTATCAGTCATATTAGCGACCTCATAACCCGACTGCTCTAGCTCCATCATGATCTGCGTAAGCTCCCGATCCCCATCACTTAAACGTACCGAGACCAGCACCGCGGCTTTGTCATCGGAGGAGTAACGATAGTTAAACTCGGTAACCATACGGTTGCCTAGCACTTCGCAAAACTCTACAAAAGAGCCTTTACGCTCAGGAATAGTGACTGCTAACACGCCTTCGCGTTTTTCACCGACTTCACAACGCTCAGAAACATAACGCAACGAGTGAAAATTAACATTCGCGCCGCTTAAAATTGCGGTCATCCGTGCATGGCTATAATCACCCGCTTGGCTATATTTTTTAAGCCCTGCTAATGCTAGTGCTCCTGAAGGCTCAGCAATGGCTCGCGTATCTTCAAAAATATCTTTAACTGCGGCACAAATCTCATCGGTGCTAACTGTAATTACCCCATCGAGATACTGCTGACATAGACGAAAGGTTTCAGTACCAATGCGCTTTACCGCCACACCATCGGCAAAGGAGCTTACTCTCTCTAAATTAACGATTTCTTGTGCTTGCAGCGCGGCATTTAAACAAGCTGAGCCTTCTGCCTCAACGCCGATGACGTTCACTTTAGGTAATAATTGCTTAATATAAATTGCAATTCCCGCGGCTAAGCCGCCGCCACCGACGGGGACAAATACATGAGTTAACCGTGTATCTTGCTCTAGCAGCTCACGGCCGATAGTGCCTTGGCCGACAATAACATCTTCATCATCAAACGGCGGGATCAGCGTTAGGTGTTGCTCTTTAGCTAGCTCTAAACAACGAGCATAAGCTTCATCAAAATTATTGCCGTGTAAGATAACTTTGCCACCAAAGCGGCGTACTGAGTCGACTTTAATATCCGGCGTAATAACTGGCATCACGATCGTGGCGTTAATGCCTAGCTTAGCCGCTGACAAGGCTACCCCTTGCGCGTGATTACCCGCAGAAGCCGCTATCACGCCTGCTTGTAACTGAGCGGGGGTAAGCTGAGCAATTTTATTGTAAGCGCCTCTGAGCTTAAACGAATGCACGGGTTGCATATCTTCACGCTTAAGAGAGACAGGGTGACCAAGCCGTTCCGATATTTTCTTTAGCGGGGTTAACGGGGTAACGCGTGCCGCCTCATAAACCGGGGATAAGAGAATTTGGCGAAGGTATTCGGCTGGCGAGCGCAGTGCGCTCGCCTTTGTGACTACCGCTTGTCCCATTATTAGCCTCCCAGCTTGCTGATGTCGCGCACTGCGCCTTTATCAGCGCTGGTTGCTAGCGAAGCATAGGCACGCAGCGAAAACGAAACTTCACGCTCACGGCCAACCGGAGTCCAAGCTTGCTCACCTTTAGCGTCCATTTGTTCACGACGCTGAGCTAGCTCAGCCTCTGGCACATCTAACACTATGGTGCGATTAGGAATATTAATATCAATAATATCGCCATTTTCTACCAAGCCGATGGTGCCGCCATTCGCAGCCTCAGGCGAGATGTGACCAATCGATAAGCCAGATGTGCCCCCAGAGAAACGACCGTCGGTGATCAGCGCACACTGAGTGCCTAAGCCCATCGATTTTAAATAAGTGGTGGGATAGAGCATTTCTTGCATGCCTGGGCCGCCTTTAGGGCCTTCATAACGAATAACCACCACTTCACCGGCTTTAACTTCGCCGCCTAAAATACCTTCGACCGCGCTGTCTTGGCTTTCATAAATACGCGCAGGGCCACGGAACACTAAATTATCGTCAGACACACCCGCAGTTTTAACAATACAGCCATCGACGGCGATGTTGCCCGCTAATACCGCTAGGCCACCTTCTTGGCTATAGGCGTGCTCTAGGCTACGAATACAACCCTCGGCACGGTCATCGTCTAGGGTAGGCCAGCGGCAATCTTGGCTAAAGGCTTTAGTGGTACGAATCCCCGCCGGACCGGCACGAAACATTTTTTTAACCGCTTCGTCTTCAGTTACCATAATATCGTATTTAGCTAATTGCTCGGCCAGCGTCATGCCCATAATGGTCGGCAGCTCAGTATGCAGCAAACCGGCACGAGCCAACTCACCTAAAATACCCATCACCCCACCGGCACGGTGCACGTCTTCCATATGATACTTAGGAGTAGAAGGCGCCACTTTACACAGCTGCGGTACTTTGCGAGACAAGCTGTCAATATCAGCCATCGTAAAATCGACGCCGGCTTCGTGGGCGGCCGCTAATAAATGCAGTACGGTATTGGTAGAGCCGCCCATAGCCACATCGAGCACCATGGCATTTTCAAAGGCCGCTTTAGTAGCAATATTTCGTGGCAAGGCCGAGGCATCATCTTGCTCATAATAACGCTTAGTTAACTCAACAATGCGATGACCGGCGCTCTTAAATAATTGTTCCCGATCCGCATGAGTTGCCAGTAACGAACCGTTCGCTGGTTGTGATAAACCCAGCGCTTCAGTTAAGCAATTCATGGAGTTGGCGGTAAACATGCCAGAGCAGGAGCCACAAGTAGGACAGGCACTACGCTCTACTTGCTCACTTTGCGCATCATCTACCGTAGGATCGGCGCCTTGTACCATGGCATCCACCAGATCCAACTTAATAAGTTGATCAGATAACTTAGTTTTACCCGCTTCCATCGGCCCGCCGGAGACAAAAATCACCGGAATATTCACTCGCAAGGCCGCCATCAACATGCCGGGAGTAATTTTGTCACAGTTAGAAATACACACCATGGCGTCAGCACAGTGAGCATTCACCATATATTCTACTGAGTCAGCAATCAGATCTCGGCTGGGCAAGCTGTACAACATGCCGCCATGACCCATCGCAATACCATCATCGACCGCTATGGTATTAAACTCTTTAGCTACGCCACCGGCGGCTTCTATTTCTCGAGCCACCAGTTGTCCCATGTCTTTTAAATGTACATGACCCGGTACAAACTGAGTAAAAGAGTTCACCACTGCAATAATCGGCTTACCAAAATCTTCTTCAGTCATTCCAGTCGCACGCCACAAAGCGCGGGCTCCAGCCATATTACGACCGTGGGTAGTGGTAGCGGAACGATACTTAGGCATTCTAAATTTCCTACAAAATGTGAGTAACACAAGCAGCCACCGTTTGGCGCTACTTATCTCTTATTTAAATACCGCTGTACGCCTTACGCTGTATGCAAAGGTCAGCTAGCGATACCACCTTTACTTACAGCGTACAGCGAATAGCGTAAAGCCATTTACTTAAGCTAACAGCTTAAAGCTGGCAGCTATCTCTTAAGCTATTTTCTTTAATTCTTGAGCCACAGCTTGAACTTCTACTTGCTGGACATCTAGTAACTTATCTAATTGGCGACTTAACTGAGTGATCGGTCTAACGCTAAAAACCGTCATTTCCATTATTAATTGCTGACCATCGCTGCTGGTCGACATGTGCATTTCATCGACTCTAAAACCGCGGTGACGGGTCATTCGTAATACTCGCTCCATTATTTCAGGACGAAATTGTGCAGTTACCTGTAACTGATACTGACTCATGATTGATTCTCCATCATCTGATCATTAGCAACGCCCGGCGGGACTAAGGGCCAGACGTTTTCTTGCTCGGAAATTCGAACATGTAATAAATAGGCGCTATCAGCCGCTAACATGCGCTCAATCGCGGGCTGTACTTCGCTTTTGCAGGTAATCGTTTCCCCTGGAATTGCAAAAGCGGCGGCCATGGCGACGAAGTCGGGATTATCGTCAAGAATGGTTTCACTATAGCGGCCATCAAAAAATAATTCTTGCCACTGGCGCACCATGCCTAACCGCTGATTATCAAGCAGTACCATTTTTACCGGTAGCTGGGCACGCTTAAGAGTGCCTAATTCTTGTACGTTCATCATAAAGGATCCATCCCCAGACACCAGTACCGATTGGTGCTCAGGACGAGCTAATTGAGCTCCAATCGCCGCCGGCAAGCCAAAACCCATGGTACCCAACCCCGAACTACTTAAATGGTTGCGCGGGCTAGTAAAGCGCATATGCTGTGCTACCCACATTTGATGCTGGCCTACATCGCAGCTCACCATAGCGGTATCGGCTAGAGCTTCACTTAATTGCTTTAATAATAAAGGCGCATAAATAGCTTCGCCAGGGTGATCATAACGCCAACCGTGTTCAGCCTTTAGCGCCTTGCACTGCTCACGCCACTCGGCGATATTAAGTCGCTCAGTAGTGAGCAGGGGTAATACCTGAGTCAGCTCTGCATTCATACTCACGTCGGCGTGGCGGACTTTATCAAACTCAGAGGCGTCTTTATCGAGATGGATAACCTTAGCATTAACGGCAAAGGCATCGAGTTTGCCTGTCACTCTATCGTCAAATCGTGCCCCCACCACTAACAGCAGATCGCTCTGCTGAACAGCCAAATTGGCCGCTTTTGTACCATGCATACCCAGCATGCCTAAAAATAATTCATCGTCTGGTACTAAGGTACCAATCCCCTTTAATGTGGTGACCATCGGAATGCCGGTGTGCTTTGCAAATGTGCGCAATTCATCAGTGGCATTCGCCATTCCGACCCCGCCGCCCACATATAATACTGGCTGCTTTGCTGTAGCTAGCAACGCATTAGCTTGTGCTAGGGCCTGCGCATCAATGCCATGCGGTGCGACTTTAAACTCGGGGCTTGCCTGAGGCGTTATTAACGCCACTTGCACGTTTTTAGGGACATCAATCAGTACTGGACCGGGGCGTCCAGAGCGCGCGACTTCAAAGGCTTCAGCAATAATCGCACCTAGGTCTTCTGCTTTTTCCACTAGATAAGAATGCTTCGTGCAAGACAAAGACATACCTAATACGTCCACTTCCTGAAAGGCATCGGTACCAATAGCGCTCATCGGCACCTGTCCGGTAATGGCGACTAGCGGAATGGAGTCCAACATCGCATCGGCCAGACCGGTGATCAGGTTAGTTGCGCCTGGGCCGGAGGTGGCCATACAGACACCGACCTGACCACTGGCTCTGGCATAGCCTACTGCTGCCAACGCCGCACCCTGCTCATGACGACACAGTAGGTGGTCTACCCCACCGTCGTAGAGGGCGTCATAGAGCGGCATAATAGCGCCGCCAGGGTAACCAAAGATCTGCGTTACACCCTGCTGTTTGAGGGTCTGTACTATGTACTGTGCGCCACTTATTTGCTTGCTGTCCATCTGTTACTGCCCGTGTTTACTGCGAAAACTAATTAAAAAAAAACCCCCAAGCCTTGGCTCGGGGGTTTTGCGTCTTGTCTGTCGATATTACTTTGTTTCGTCAGACCACAGCGCCCCGAGTGGTGATTTAATAATCACCACTAGGACCACAATAATGCTGACAAAACGTACTAAAAAACTCATACCGAAGACCATCCAATAAATGCTTGAGTCAGAAGCTTAAACTCATCTTGTATATAGAACTAGCACGATAGGCTACACTAGACAAGACTTTATTAATAACTAACCTAAATTAATCATAATTAACGCTGCAAAAAAGATAGTTAAAAATACTGATTTTAGATAATAATTAAAAATAAAATATTAGGGAGACAAGGATGTCGCTCGCCGTCGTTTTTGCTCGTGCTAGCTTGGGCGTAGCCGCCCCTTTAGTCACAGTAGAAGCCCACCTCGCCAATGGGCTACCTGCTTTTAACATAGTGGGCTTGCCCGAAACCACTGTGAAAGAAGCGCGGGACCGAGTGCGCAGTGCCTTATTAAACTCAGGCTTTGAGTTTCCAGCCAAGCGGATCACTGTTAACTTAGCGCCTGCCGACTTACCTAAAGAGGGCGGTCGTTTTGACCTACCCATTGCGATGGCCATTTTGGCCGCTTCCGAGCAAATTCCCCATACCACATTAGAACAGCTGGAATTTTTAGGGGAGCTTGCGCTCACTGGTAACTTACGAGCCATCAAAGGCGCACTTCCCGCCGTGCTCGCGGCAAGAGAGCACCAGCGAATACTGATCTTACCCGAAGGTAATGCTAATGAAGCAGGTTTGATTGAGCCTTGCCCAGCGCTGCTTGCTCCTCATTTGCTCGCCATTACCGCTTGGTTACACCAACAAGGAGAATTAGCTACTCCACAAAAAGTCGTGCCGAAGTCTCAAGAATATAGTGCCGATCTAAGCGAGGTGATTGGTCAGCAGGGTGGTAAAAGAGCCTTAGAGATCGCCGCCGCCGGTGAGCATAATTTACTGCTGCTAGGGCCTCCGGGCCCTGGAAAAAGCATGTTAGCCAGCCGCCTACCCAGCTTACTGCCACCGATGAGTGAGCAAGAAGCACTAGAGTCTGCTGCCATTAAGTCTATCTCTGGCATCAGCTTAGAGCCTGACCAGTGGAATTTACGGGCGTTTCGCCAACCTCACCACTCTTCCTCGGCCGTGGCATTAGTCGGTGGCGGTAGCTATCCTAAGCCCGGCGAAATCTCCCTTGCGCATAATGGTGTCTTGTTTCTTGATGAATTGACTGAGTTTGAACGGCGCGTATTAGATGCACTGCGCGAACCATTAGAAACTAATTACATTGCCATTGCTCGAGCGGCTCATAGTGTGACTTTTCCTGCCCGCTTTCAGTTGATCGGTGCCATGAACCCGAGCCCCTGTGGCCATTATCAAGATGGTTATAGCCGCAGCTCTTCTGAGCAAATATTGCGCTACTTAAATAAGATATCGGGACCTTTTCTCGATCGTTTTGATTTATCGGTAGAGATCCCTTTACTCCCGCCAGGAGAGCTAAGCAAAAAGCAGCCTCCCACGGAAAGCTCAGCCACCGTGCGACAGCGGGTACTAGCCGCCCGAGCACAACAGATAAAGCGAGCCGGAAAAGCCAATGCCCGACTCAACACCACCGAGCTAGAACGTTTTTGCCCACTGAAAGCGGAAGATGCGGTTTTTTTGGAACAAGCACTACATAAAATGCGCTTATCTATTCGTGCTTGGCACAAATTAATCAGGGTCAGCAGAACCATCGCCGATCTAGAAGGAGCTGAGCATATTGAGCGAAAGCATTTAATTGAAGCGCTAGGATATCGCGCTATGGATAGATTGTTGAGGCAACTACAAGACTAGAAAAGTAAAAGGCCATGACGTGTCGGTCATGGCCGAGGGAATCATTACTGAGCTAATAAATAGTCTACTACTTCATAGAAACGATCTGCCGAGCCAATCTCACTCATGTTCAGCTCATACTTATCATTAACGATCACCGTAGGTGTCCCGTGCACATCAAACTTATCGGTCGTTTTATCAAACTTAGCGATCATGCCGTTTAAAGCAAAGCTATTGATGACGCCATCAAAGTCTTTTTCAGTGACCCCATTTTCTACGAAGGTAGCTTTGATATCACTAATACCCTTAGGCATGTTTTTTTGATTATGAATTTGATCAAAGATAACAGGTGTTAGTGTGTCTTCCACTTTTAGCAAAACAGCGGCACCGTACGCACGTTGCAATACCGGACCCATGTCTTTACCTAAAAAAGCCACCGGTACCTTGTTAAACTGTACCTCAGGATGGCGTTGCTCTAACTCTTTCATCAAGGGCTGAAAGCTATAGCAATGAGGACAAACGTAAGAAAAGAACTCAGTCACTACCGGCTTACTGCTGGCATTTTTTTGTACTACTGTATATTCCACACCTTCTTTAAAATCCGCAGCTACGCCCACTAACGGGGTAAACACTAACGCCAATACAATTAATAAGTACTTTTTCATAGATAGTTCCAGTTAATAAAAGCTGACTCAAATTAAGTAATCAGTACCAAGAGGTCAAGGATAAAGGTGCCGCATCCAACGCTTGTCGCTGCTCAGCTAACACCTTTGTTTGTTGTAACCAATAATCTTCGGTATTAAACCAAGGAAAATTAGCAGGAAACGCAGGATCTGACCAGCGTGTGGCTAACCATGCCATGTAATTTACCATGCGTATCGCTCTTAGTGGCTCAATTAAAGCCAGCTCGGTATTATTAAATTCCCGTACTTCTTCATAACCCGACAACAGCGCATCTAGTTGTAACAGTTGCTCTTGGCGAGGGCCACTCAGCATCATCCACAGATCCTGTACCGCAGGTCCTTGACGGCAGTCATCAAAGTCTACTAACCAGACCCCGTCTTGCCATAGAATATTACTGCCATGGCAGTCGCCATGAATAGTCAATTGTTGCTGTGGCTGATACAACTGGCTGGCCTTGCTGTTGAGTGCACTTAGCTGAGAGAAAAATTCGTTACGCAGCTTGTTAGGCATTATCGCTTCTTGCTCTAATACCTGTTGTGCATGGGTTAATACTTGCTCTGCACTTAGCGTAGGCCGCGCATTTAAAGTAAAATGTTCCCCTACTTGATGCAAGCGGGCGAGCTGCTCTCCTAATGCCGTTAACTGATCAAGGTTATCGGTTTCAAAAGAACGCCCCCTTACCGCGGGCCACACCGCAAACGGAATATCCTGCCATACAAAAATACTGCTCTGCTCTCGCTGTACCGGAGTCGCCACTCGCACTTTTGCAGCGGCGAGAGCAAACAAGAAATTATGCTCTTCTTGGATCTGCGCTAAGGTCCAGCGCTCTGGGCGATAAAACTTAACCACTAAAGGACCATCAGCGTCACTGTTAAAACGGTATACGCGGTTTTCATAACTATTGAGGGCCATTAAGCCGGTATCAACATGAATACCAATGCTAGACAGCGCATCAATAATGACATCTGGGGTTAATTGGTAATAACTCATACCACTCCAAAAAAACCGCAGCTTGAGCTGCGGTTTTATAATATTAATTAATCGCGCTAAAGAACTTAGTCTTATTACGCAAGGTGGCCTTGCCATCGTCTTCATCTAAACCGGTGTTGATTAGCACAAAAGCAATATCTTTCACTGGTGTTTTTAGAAGATAAGGGTCAACCGCTAAACTAATAGGAACACTTACTACTTCCCCACCGCGCACGTGCACTTCTTGCGGGCCGGTCCATTCTACGTCATCTAAACCTTCTACTTTAAGACGATAAGTTTCCGCCTCTAACGTCTTGTTCATGATTTTCATGGTGTACGTGTTTTCTACTAACCCTTGGTTAGTTTCTCGATACAGCTGGTTACGGTCCCGAATGATCTCGATACCCATTGGCATAATGTTAGCGGCGACATAACTAAATAAGCCCAACATCAATACCATTACCACCCCATAGCCCACCAACTTAGGACGCAGCACCTTAGTTTTACCGTGCTGTAAGTTATGCTCTGTGGTGTAGCGGATCAGTCCTCGCTCATAGCCCATGCGATCCATGGTCTGGTCACAAGCATCAATACAGGCGCCACAGTTAATGCACTCATACTGTAAGCCATCACGAATATCGATACCGGCAGGACACACCTGCACACACAAATTACAATCGATGCAATCTCCTAAGCCAAGCTCTTTTGGATCCGCCTTGCGGGAGCGAGGACCACGAGCTTCACCGCGTTCGGTATCATAACTCACAGTGTAGGTGTCTTTATCAAACATCGCTGACTGGAAACGAGAGTAAGGACAAATATGAGTACACATGATGGTACGCATAAAACCCGCATTACCGTACGTACAAACAGCAAAAAATAATACCCAAAATCCTACCCAAAACGTGGTAGAAAACGTCAGTAACTGAATGGCCAGCTCTTTTACCGGCACAAAATAGGCAATAAAAGTAAAGCCGGTGATCAAGGACACCGCAATCCAGGCCAGATGTTTAGCTGTTTTACGCCATATTTTATTAAAATTCCAAGGTGACTTATCAAGCTGCTTACGTTTGTTAGCGGTGCCTTCTAACTTTTCTTCAAACCAAATAAAAATAAAGGTCCACACTGTCTGCGGGCAAGTATAGCCACACCAGACTCGGCCTAAGAAAGTGGTTATAAAAAACAAGCCAAAGGCGGCAACCATTAACACCAACGCCAATAAGGTAAGATCTTGTGGCCAGATGGTCAGAGAGAAAATTTGAAAGCGCTGCTGTTCAATATCAATCAGCAGTGCTTGACGACCGTTCCATACCAGCCAAGGACCTACCAAAAACAACAGCATTAAAAACCAGCCGATATACTTGCGTAGTCTCTGCCATTTTCCTGTTTGGGCGCGCACATAAATATGGCCATCGTCGGTAGGGCGATGGGAGCGCACGGGTGCGGTGACATCTTTGATGTCTATCTGCTTTTGTTTATCGTTCATTTTGCTCACATTGTTGTTCTAACTGTCTACAACAGCTTATCTGGATAACTAAAAACAGTCACTGATAACTTGCAGACTAGATGCGGATTATGCGCCATTTTGCCGCAAAACCCCCCGACAAGAGATGACTAAGATCACTCTATAATGACTTGTGGGTCATTTTTGTATTTATAACACCATGATAAAGCAATAAAGGTAGCAAAAACCATAATTAGGATCAGCTAATGAGAAGATAGATGGTTATTTAGGAGATTAAATGCAAAAAGCCCCGCTCTATGAGCGGGGCTTAGTAATAAGAGTTTGACTGTGACCTACTTTCACATGGCATCTGCCACACTATCATCGGCGCGGGTGCGTTTCACTTCTGAGTTCGGCATGGGTTCAGGTGGTTCCACAACGCTATGGCAGTCAAACAAAACTTTAAACTGGTGCTGATACCCGGATTTGAACTGGGGACCTCACCCTTACCAAGGGTGCGCTCTACCAACTGAGCTATATCAGC
>JAAYRH010000175.1 GCA_012518835.1 Aeromonadales bacterium
AAAATGGTATTGAGAAGTGGTCACGGCGCTTAATGCCACTGCTGTTTGTAATGCTGCTGTTGCTCACCGGTTATATGCTATTGCAACCAGGGGCGCAGCTTGGCTTAAGCGCATACTTGGTTCCCGATTTTTCTCGGGTATTAAGTAGCAAGGTGCTAATTGGCGCACTAGGGCAGAGCTTTTTCTCATTATCGCTAGGAGCGGCGGTGATGATGCTTTATGGCTCGTATTTAAGCCGACAAGCTAATATTCCCGCCCTCGCCGCCCAAGTCACCTTACTGGATACCGGAGTGGCTTTTATGGCAGGTCTACTGATTTTGCCGGCCATGTATGTGGCGCAGCATAATGGCGTCGCCATTTTTGCCGACGATGGCAGCTTACTCAGCTCAGATACCTTAGTGTTTTCGGTGTTGCCAGCCCTATTTGACACCATGGGTGCCGCTCAATACCCAGTAGCCTTTGCCTTTTTCTTACTGATGATAGTAGCGGCCTTAACCTCGGCTATCTCTATGTTAGAAGCGCCGGTTTCTCTGGTATTAGAAGCTACCCGCTGGTCGCGTCTGAAAGCCACTTGGCTGGTCACTACGATATGTACGCTGGTCAGCGTCATCGTGGTGTTTAATTTTGGCAGCTTGTTTGGTTTAGTGATTACCCTTACCACGCAATATGCACAGCCCTTAGTGAGCTTATGTATTACGCTGTATGCTGGCTGGGTATGGCGCCGTAATGCTATTTTGGCTGAAATGAAACAAGGCAACCCCACGCTTGCACAGGGTTTATTTTGGAAGATCTGGCCTTGGTATGTACGCTTTGTGTGCCCAGTATTAGTGCTGGTGGTGATCATTCAATCATTTACCAGTTAACTGAGCGCTACAAACCTAAAAAATATCTTTGCCACGGAATCCACAGAACCCACGGAAAGTTGAAGCAGAGATAAAAGCGCAAAACACCTTTAATGGTAAGAGCAAATATATAGCGGCTTTAACTGCGGTAGTCAGCGCAGCAGGATGACTTCAAAATCCCGCCAAACGGGATTATAAAATATGTTCAGATGTTATCTTTATTTTTCCGTGGTTTTGTGGGTTCCGTGGCAAAAAGAGTTTAGTTCTTGAGCTTGGCGCTATGTTTTTGCCAGCATTAATAAAAAAGCGTATTCACGCGCCAGCTCATAGTAGGCCTCAAAGCGACCAGTCTTCCCGCCATGACCGGTATCCATATCGCAATGCAACAGCAATAAGCGATCGTCGGTTTTTAGCTCGCGTAATTTGGCGACCCACTTAGCTGGCTCCCAATAAGATACTTGGCTGTCGTGTAAGCCCGTGGTTACTAACAAGTGAGGGTAAGGCTGAGCTACAACTTGATCGTAAGGACTATAGGATTTTATATAGTGATAAAACTCTGGTGAATTAGGATCGCCCCACTCATCGTATTCCCCCGTAGTTAAGGGTAGAGAGTCATCGAGCATGGTCGTTAGTACATCAACAAAGGGGACCGCCGCCACCACACCATAAAAAAGCTGCGGCGCCATATTCATCGCCGCCGCCACCAATAAGCCACCAGCACTGCCACCATAGGCAAAGGTACGTTGACGGTTTCCATAACCTTGCTCAATCAATCCTTGGGTAATATCAATAAAGTCAGTAAAACTGTTCTTCTTATTTAATAATCGCCCTTGCTCATACCAAGGGCGCCCTAACTCTTCGCCGCCGCGCACATGGGCAATTGCGTACACAAAACCACGGTCTAGCAAACTTAAGCGACCTGCAAAAAAGTCTGGATCTTGACTGTCACCATAAGCGCCGTAGCCCGCTACTAATAGCGGGTTGGTACCATCTTGTTGAAAGGTCTCAATGCGATACACTAACGACACTGGTAACTGCGTATTATCTTGCGCCGTAATCCATATTCGCTCGCTGCGATAATGCTGAGGGTCAAAGGTTTCACCCGCATACTGCTGCTTAAGCAGTCGCTGCTCTTGGGTATCCATATTCACTTCATACCAGGTGACCGGTTGCGTTAGCGAACAGTAGCCATAGCGTAGCCAAGAGCTATTGGGATCTTCATTGGCGCCTAACCACGTAACATACGCCGGATCCGCAAACTCCAGCACCTGATTGCGTGCGGGCTGGGTACGATGCTGATAACGCAATAGCGCCATACCCTGACTGCGCTCTTCTATAACCCACCAATCCCGAAATAATGTCACGCTTTCTAATAATATCTGCGCCCGTGCTGGGAGCAGGGTTTGCCACTGCGAGGGATCTTGCCCTTCGTGGGCTCTATAAAAGCCAAAGTTGGCGCCCTGGTAATTAGAGCGCACATAAAACTGCTGTTGATAATGATCAACTTCGTATTCATGGCCACACGCTCTAGATAAAAATACCCGCGCTGGCTGTTCGGGATTATCGGCATCAATCATACTCACTTCGCTGGTGAGCGTGCTCCACGCTCCGATCATGACGTATTGTTCAGAGCGGCTTTTATAAATACTGGTATAAAAACTCACATCTTGCTCTTCATGCACTAACACATCTTCTCTGACCGATGTACCTAAGCGATGTCGATATACCTGATAGGGTAACAAGGTGTCGGGGTGCTGCTTGACATAGAATAAGGTTTGATTGTCATTGGCCCACACCATATTGCCTGAGGTATGGCTCAATACCTCTGGATAGAGCTGACCGGTGGTTAAACATTTAATGCGAATGTCATACTCGCCTCGCGCAGTAAAATCTTCTGCAAACGCTAGTAACTGCTGGTTTGGACTAATATCTAACTCGCCTTGATCGTAATAGTCATGGCCGCTCGCCCGTTCATTAGCGTCCAATAGCAACGTTATGGATTGCGGCTGTTGCTCGGCATAGCGCTCAAACAGGCCGTATTCTTTGCCTGCTTCGTAACGTGTTTGATACCAGTAGTCCTTTTTTAAATAAGGAAGTGAACAGTCATCGGGCCGTATACGCGCGACCATTTCATCAAACAAATTTTGCTGTAAAACGTCAGTGCTGGCTAACTGCTGTGCGGTGTAGGCGTTTTCTTGCGCTAAATGTGCCAGTACCTCAGACGCACTGCGCTCATCATCCCTTAACCAATAATAGGGATCGACTCGAGTATCGTTATGATGAGTTAAGAGATGAGGAATTTGTTTGGCAATAGGGGGAGTGTTTGACACATTTTCACCTTGCAGCAGATAAGCGCATAAAGGCGTCATGATAAAGCAAAATAACCTAAAGCGTGAGGTCGGGGTTGGCCATCACGCTTTAGGGAGAGTGTTATTTTTTACGCCAACTGCCATCCGCTAATTGCACATAATGACCGCTTTCGGTGCGCTCTATGTTCAGTTGTCCAGCACGACTTTGTACCACAGTTAAGCTGGTTCCGGTGCGCTGAGCAATCTCCTGGTACTTACCTAGTCGTTTGCGATTAACATCGTTAACGATGATCTCCACCTCGCTCACGGTACGTACCACGCCCACCAAGCCATCTAACCGCTCTCCTACATAACCCTGTTGTTTAGCCTGTTGCAAATCTAATGCCCAAGCCGACCAGCTCAGGCAGGCCACTACTACGATAATTAACCAGCGCATACTTACTCCCTAGAACAACCCGTCTTCTTGCTCAAATAACTGTTCCAGCTCTTTATCAACTTTAACTCGGATCTCATGATCGACTTTTACGTTTAAGTTAATAGTAATCGGCTTATCTGGCACCATTATCTCAACCCGTGGCGTACAGGCACTTAATAACAACAGCCCCGCCAGCACCGTATATTTTACCATTTACTTTTTATCCCCCTTGCTCCTGGTCGGTAGCCGCTCAGTTAGTCCTTGAGCGTAACGCAGGCTAGCCAACAACTGTAACAGGTTTTCTTGATGGTGGTAATTGAAGTTAACATCGTGCAACTTGCCCTTGACTGGGGCTCGCCCTTTAAAGTGACTGTCGATAGTCGCCTCGCCATTGGGCTGCATAGTAATGGCGGCCGTCAAACGGTCGTAACGCAAGTCCTGCAGTAAGCCTAAGGCTAATTCAAGGGAAATATTATCGTTACCGGCGGCGGTTAACTCTTCATCGGCTTGGTAAGAAATCCAGCCATTATCACTATAAGCACTGCCATCGGTGACGCTAATCCCTTGCTCTAGTGAGATAGGTAATCGACCATATAAGCGCCCGCTGCCCGTTAAGCCTTCCACACTGGCGTAACTTAGCAGTTTATCGAGTGAGATATTACTCAGCTGTAACTCACTGTGTAGTGGCGTGCTCAAGGCCATGGGTGATAACGCCAGCTGACCATCAAACGCGCGAGCCGTTAACCCTGATAACCAAAGCCCATCGGACTGCCAGCGCACAGCGCCCACCAGATCAGTAATGGGCACTCCTAGGGCTAAATGCTGTAGCGATATCGGTTGCGGACCTATACTTCGCAACCCACGATGATCCCATTGCAATTGTAAGCGCGCCGCCAATTGTTGGGCTTCTATATCTAGATAGCGCCAATGGCTATCGCTTAACTGCGCATCCAAGAAGATGGGTTGGCGATTATCCAAGATATTATTAGCGTTGAGCGACACGGCGAGCGCTCCTTGCTCGGCCGCGATACCGATCGGCAAGGTGAGCCAAGTATTTAACCACCGCCAGACTACGGGCGTATTAAAAGTTTGCCGGGGAAGCTGCAAAGCCAGCCCTTTCTCATACTGCCAATGCCCTTTTAAGGTAATTTGAGGCGCCAGCTGCAACGCCAGCTTACCCGTAAGTGGATTATGGTTAACGCTGTTGGCGCTGAGTGTACCTTTGGGAATGGACTGTTGCTGCCAACGCCCCTGCTGCCAACTCAGCTCGGCCTGCCACGGCTTGGCAAGCGAGAGCGCCTGTGTAGGCTTAAGCACCAATTGCTTAAACTCCGCATCTTGCCAGCGCAAGCGCGGCACGATGAGCCGTGATGCTGGTGTTAACTGCCAGCCTACTTCGGTTTCTCGAGCAGACAGCGCAAGCTGCCAATTGCCTTGTAATGGTTTGGGCAACTGGCCTTTCGCCCCCAATTCTGCTGGCGCCTTAGGCAGCCATTGCCCGCTCACTGTTACTATGCCATCCAGTTGCTTAGTTAATAACGAACCCGGCACCTTACCTTGCCACCGCCACCCTTGCTGCTTGGATTCTAAATTAAGCTCGGCCACGCCAACATTAGTGTGCCAGTTGAGCTGGTAACCTGCTTGAGTATGGGCTAACTGCCCTGGGCCGATTACCTTAGCTTCCGGCAAATACACCACTAATTGTTTTATTTTAAAGTCGAGCTCGGGTAACTCATTAAGCACCGAGCTTATCTGGGCTACATCAGCGGGGTTACTTGACGTGGTAGTTACGGGTCGTTCACAGGTTAAATCAAGCGCTAGATAATCTAAATTGCCGGTAAGTTCACCGTTTTGTAAGGTAAGCGCTAATCCGCTGGCCGCCTCCTTCGGGCAGGCAGGCACTCGCGCCTCAGCGATAGAAGCTTTGACGGTTAACTGCGGTGGTAGCGATAGCGCCCACGACATTTTACTGCATACCATTAGTAGCAAGAGCGTAAAATACCCTATCATCTTGATATTAAGCTTATTCAAGCGCCACCTTTATTAAATCAAAAGTTACAGGGAGTCCTTAGTTAGTAAGCAGAACATAACCCTAGGAGGATGCAATGGGCAGGATCGTATTTTGGATCATTATTATCATAGCGGCACTGGTGATAGGGCGACGACTCTATACTTATTACTATAATCAGAGTCAGCCCGAGCGCAGTATCGCGGTGTTAGTGTTAGATAAACGCCATCAAGAATTTATGGGCCAAACCCGACGGGATCAAACTGAGCTGCCACCACCCAGAGTCAATTACTATGTCACTTTTCGCCCCTTAGAAGGAGACGATGAGCGAGAGTTCGAGGTAGGTAAGCTGCTCTATGAGCAAATTCAACTCGAGCAAACTGGTACCTTAATATTTCGGGGCCATCGTTTTATCGCTTTTGTTCCCGAAGTCGACGGTTAGCCTGGTCTTTTGTCGGTTCGAGTAAGGCTTGCCGTGAGTAAGCTGTTATTATGGCGCTAGTAACTTAATTATTTTTGGTGGAGTAAGTATGTCTTATATGGCTTTGAAACATGCCCATATGATGTTTGCGTTGATCAGCATAGTGCTATTTATGTTACGAGCATGGATCGCCGTGCCCTCACCGGCCCGCATTAAAAGCAAAGTATTAAAAGTACTGCCACATATTATTGATACCTTATTACTTATTCTAGGTGTCTGGCTGGCGGTCATGATGAAATATAACCCCATGGGCAATAGCCCTTGGTTAGCTGCCAAAATTATTGGTTTAGTGCTGTATATCATAGTGGGCACCATTGCTATTAAACGCGGAAAAACCGCTAGGCAGCGTTTGATTGCCACCCTTGCGGCTATCGTTATCTTTGCTTATATCTACGGCGCGGCCGTGACCAAGTCGCCACTGTCTTGGTTATATCTGTAAATTTTGCTAACTGACAGAGGTCACGAGTGGCTTCTGTCTATCTCACCTTCCATCCCTTAGTTTTTGCCTGCCAGTTAGCTCATCGGTAAGAACATTAATTAACATCTAGTTGAGTAACGCACTCTGTGGTGTCGTACCCCACCGCTTCTTGTATTTTTTTAATCAAAAAGAAAATATTCACCTACGTTTAACAGTGAAACATCTCTTTGTCATGAGCACTGTGGTTTATTCACACTTTTATAACTCCATAACGATAGTTGATTAAAAGCTTTAATATCAACAACTTAAAGCGTTCATCATCTGGATAATGCCAACTAAGTAGCGTCAGATTCAGACCACAAAACAGTAAGTGTCGAAAAACAGCGACAGTCTTCTCCATAAAAATTGCGACAGCTATTGTCGCAGCCTGCATCTAGTATAGAATCATACCAAGCAAGAGGGCATCACCATGAGTAAGAAGCTATTAAGACAATTGACCCTGGCGCGCTGTGTTCCTTATCGTCCGTACAAGCTGACCGCGCGCCAGCTGCAAGAAAAGTTAGAAGAAGAAGGTATCCAAGTTAGCTTACGCACCGTACAGCGTGATCTAGAAGAGATGTCGGGTATGGGGTTATTTGACCTTACTTCCGATGACCGCAGTAAGCCTCATGGCTGGTGCTTTGAGCGCAATGGTTTAAATGATTTTGCCAACTTTATGCCACTCGGCTTAGCGATGGCACTAAAAACGTGGAATGACCAAGCTGCTGACTTATTACCTGCTAGCGTGTTAGCTGAGCTCAATCCTATTATTGATAAAGCCAACCAAGTTATTTCTGACAGTAAAAGTGAGTTGGCAGGGCGCTGGGTAGAAAACGTGGTCCGTTTGCCTCGCCCCTTTGCTGGCAGCCCAGAAATTCGTCGCTCAACCACCATTAGAGATGCACTATGGCGTGGCCGTAAGTTTAGCGCCGAGATCAAGCGCGTCATTAAAGGTCGCACCGTGTGGTTACGCTACGAGCAAGTAAACCCGCTAGGCATCGTAAATCGCAAAGATGGCACTATGCTGCTGTGTACCGTATCGGATATGGATCCTAAAATTTACGGGATTAGCTTCGACAATATTAAAGAAGTCGAGCTCACCACATTACCCGTTACCCAGCCTCGCGAATTTAGTGTCAACAAGATGATCCGCGAGAAAGGCTATCACGAAGAAAGCGATACCATTCACTTTGTGGGACGCATTACTCATCCGAATCGCTCGGCGATAGAAGCTGCGATTCCCGGGAATAATCCTAGGTTGACCCGTTACGACAAGCAGAGCATGATGGTCGAAACTGAAGTCAAAGACTCCCCCGAGTTTCGTCGCTGGCTAACAGATATGGCAGGCAAAGTTGAAATACTGGCGCCAGAATCATTAAGAAATAGCTAAACTAAGCTATTATATATCTAACGTTATTGATGGGGCTGACTAATTCAGCCCCTTTGTTTTTCCACGGAGTACCGGATGAGCGACCTCCTTTTTAACCCGGCCGAACCGGATTGTGATGTCATTAATATCAGTGTGATTGGCGTAGGTGGCTGTGGTGGTAATACCGTTAACCTACTAGCGGACAGTGTACTACCGGAACGCGTTAGCATTGTCGCTATGAACACCGATGCTAAAGCCTTACAACAAAGTCGGGTCGGTGTATTGCAGCTAGGTAAAGAGTTAACCCGCGGTTTAGGGGCTGGTGCCCAAGCCGAAATTGGCCGACAAGCAGCTGAAGAAAGTATTGATGAGATCCGTGCCCAATTAAAGGGTGCGGATTTATGCTTTATAACCGCCGGCATGGGCGGCGGTACCGGCACGGGTGCGGCCCCTATTGTGGCGCGCGTGGCGAGAGAGCTCGGTGTGATGACCGTGGCCATTGTGACCCGCCCGTTTGCTTTTGAGGGCAAGTTACGTGCTAAGTCTGCCGATGAGGGTCTCGCCACATTAGCTGAGCACACCGACGCCTTATTAGTGTTACCCAACGACTACTTACTTAAAGTGCTCGGCGCCCGCACCCCCCTACTGCAAGCCTTTAGTGAAAGCAGCAAAGTGATTCAAAATGCCGTTAAAGGTCTGGCTGACATCATCGGCCAAACCGGCTTAATTAATATCGACTTTGCCGATGTACGCACCATCATGCGCCAACAAGGTAAGGCAGTAATGGGCATTGGCTTGGGCAAGGGTGAAAATAAAGTCGCTGATGCCACCGCACAGGCACTAAATAACCCCTTGCTCGAACGAGTTGAGCTAGAGCGTGCGCGCGGCGTGTTGCTTAACGTGGTGGCATCTATGGATATCGGCCTTGATGACTTCCAGAAAATTGGCGACCAAGTAGCCGAGTGTGTTGGCGAGTTTGCTACTGTGGTATCGGGTATTAGCTTAGATCCTAACCTAACTGATAGCATTCAGGTCACTATGATTGCCACCGGCATTCAACCACCACAAGAAACCCTTGCCCCCACGCAACCCGAGCCAAAATCTACGCTAGAGCATACCTCTGCCGAGTCGGTGCCCGAAGGCTTAGATATTCCCGCCTTTTTACGCCACCGTCAGCAGTAGACAATCAAGAAAAAGGGCAAGCCAAACGGCTTGCCCAAAATGAAGAATACAGCTGTTAATTCGAGCCACTAACTCGAATACTGAACTTCGAAAGCAATCTAGGGTCTTGCTGTCTATTCAATACCTTAGCTTAGTAAAAGCCCAGCCTAGATAAACGAGTTTTTGATATTGCTCGCATTATTTTCTCTATCATCCATAAATTCGTGAGCAAACTCACACCTTAAGCTAACAATATGCACGCCAGCGCTTGGCAACACTTAGTAGAGTGAGATGCTGATCATCTTTCTTAACACCGTAGAGAGCAAACTCATTAAGCAATAAGATGTCGGGTCTAATATGCGGTATTATTTTACTGACTCGCAGCATTTGAAAATGGCCAGCGGTGAGATCAGCGGTCAGTAGTACAGGTCGCGCCCGCGAAAATGCGACATTAAAAGTCGCAACGCGTAAAACTAATGGCCACGTCATAGGTTGGCTTGTCATTATCTTGATGGACATTACTATTTTTCAAGGATGAAAAATATGCTCAGTAATATGTTAATTGTTGTACTGCTGTTGTGGGTGAGTTTATATGGACTGCGTCGCTACCAAGAGTGCTTTTTGATTAGGCTAGAAGGCGCGCAGTTTAAGGTAAAACGAGGACAGCCGCCCCGTAGGTTAATACGCCTTTGCGAACAATTAACTCAGCAAGCGGGTCCTATCAAAGGCACGATTCGTGGCCTTAAAAAATCCCAAGGTATAGTATTAAACTGCTCTCGGAGTATTCCTGCTTCTTATCAACAAGATATCTTTTTATTTTGGCGTCGCGGGTCTTAACTGGTTATAACATGACCTAGTAGGCGCGATGGGCGAATAAATTAACACAATTTTTGGGTCCACCCTTGACCTTAAGCGCATTTCCCGCTTTGCTGAATACATTATTATTAATGAGGTACCACAATGAAACTATATCCACTGCTGTTATGTGCGCTATTAGCCGCTTGCTCTAGTCAGCCACCTTCTAAAGAAACCACCAAAACCACTCCCAAAGCAGAGTCTAGCCAGGCCGCAGAATCCCAAGAAGTAGTACCTAAGGGTGAGTTTGCTCAAATTGATATCAAAAAATCACAAGACGCGATGGACACTATTACCGGTGGCAACCCCAATGCGATCAACGATATCTTACAAACCCCTAATGATTATGCGCCACCGGTGTTGTATTTAATCTCAGCCATCATGTTTGATAATGACTATCAGGATCAGGCGACTTTTTGGTTTTACGCCGCCCAGTTACGCGCCCGCAGTGATGCTAATAAGTCTGGCGACCAAACCGCTCATCAAGCAGTCAGCCAACTCAACCAGCGTTTTGGCGCCAAGATCGCGCCCTACTCCATGAGCAATCCAAAGCGTTTACAGTCTATCGTAGGCCAGGTATTAGAATGGGATGAAGAGCAAACTCGTAACTACGACGCCCGCTGGGTAGCATTGCAAAGCAAAGATGTGATGACCGAAGATAAAGTGAACTTTGCACCGCGTGATAAGTGGCAAGAAATTAACGCCCTTACTCGCAACCAGTTTCGCCAAGGATTAGAGCAAGCGATAGCTAAGCTCGACCAGCCAGCCAACTAATTCGCTTTATTAGGTTGTACCTGAACTATCCCAGCTTATGTTGGGATAGTTTTTTTATTCCCGCCCTTTTATACATCTTTACTCTAAAGCGCACCCTCTTGGCTCACAGAATCTTAAGCAGTTACTTAAATAAAAATAACCAACAGGTTAATATGGCCCTTAAGTTAGGTTATAGGAGAGCGTCTTATGAATGCATCACCCCACCACAAGGTAAAGGTTTGGGATTGGTCAATCCGGGTTTTTCACTGGAGCCTGCCGGTCTTATTATTTCTGTTATGGCGCTCGGCTACTGAAGATCTTGAGTGGCATATGGTGTTTGCCCAAGTTTTACTGGGCTTACTTATTTATCGCATTGTGTGGGGGTTTATTGGCACACCCTATGCGCGCTTTAGTCATTTTATTTATAATCCAAAACGTATTTTTAGTTACTTTGTAGCCAGTGCCCGTCCTAATAAACCAGTGTACTTAAGCCATAACCCAGTGGGGGGCATTATGGTGCTGGTTATTTTAGCCACCTTACTATTTCAGGCTACCACCGGCTTATTTGCCTCTGATGATATTTTTTATAATGGTCCCCTGTATAAATACGTCTCTGGTGCCACCACCGATCTGTTGAGTTCTTGGCATAGAAACTGGTTTTACCAAGGCATTCTTATTATTGTCGGGCTGCATATCTTAGCAATTGTGGCTTATCGCTTACGCGGGGAGCCGTTAGTTAAAGCGATGGTAACCGGCAGTAAAGAAGTTCCAAGCCAGCGAGTGGTCGATAAAATTAGCCATAATGAACACTTTCCTTGGGCGCGCTTTATCGTCACTGTGGCCATTGCTGGGGCAGTGGTGTGGCTTATTTTTTATTACCTTTAAGTAACTCTGTTACCTAACACAGCACCAAGTAAGCTTGGTGCTGTGTTCAAGCAAGAGTTATTGGCGCACACCTTCTAGGTGAAACTCTAAATAAACGGTATTCGCTAACGGCCCCACATCATAGTTCATACCAAAGTCGGCAGGTTTTATCGCCAGCTCTCCTTCAAAACCACGGCGATAACCGCCCCAAGGATCGTTACCTGCGCCAACTTGCTCAATTTCAAACTCTACCGGCTGGGTTACCCCATGCAAGGTAAGTTCACCTTGTACCCGATATTCCCCTTTATCATCATCAGCGGTCACGCTGGTGCTTTTAAAAGTGGCTTCTGGAAACTTCTTAGTATTTAAAAAATCTTTACCTCGTAAGTGACGATCGCGCTCACCGTGGTTAGTATTAATACTGTTGGTATTAATAGTGACCTCTACACTGCTGTTGCTGGGATTGTCTTCATCAAACACAAACTTACTTTTAAAGTCATCAAAGCGGCCCGTGAGCCAGCTGTAACCTAAATGGCTGACCTTAAAGTTAACCGAGGCGTGCATGCCTTCAGTATCGACAACATAACTTTCGGCACTGGCCAGCGCTGCTGGACTGCCCATAAGTAGGGCGGCAACTAATACTGCTTTTTTCATCTTAATCTCCTCGCTAACAAGTGATGTGTCACCACATACGTTTTAGTGTTTCATCTTTATCTAGCCAATGATGCTTTAGTGCAGCTAGGCCGTGTAAGACCGACAATCCTATTAAGCTCCACGCAAAATATTCATGTAAAGCGCCGGCGATATCTTCTTGATTAGGGAAAGCGGTTATTAATACTGGAACTTCAAACCAGCCAAAAAAAGAGCCTGGTCTATTATCGGCGGTGGTGACTAAATAACCGGTCACAAACAACCCAAACAGCAATCCATACAGCAACCAATGGGTTAGCTTGGCTAATACTCGCTCCCACTGCTGGTGCGTCGCCAGTGCAGCAGGCTGTGGGGTTAGCCAGCGCGTCAATAGCCGCACTACTACCAAGGCACACAATAAAAAACCAATGCTTTTATGCCAAAAAGGCAGCACCTGATATAAAGAGTCATAGTAACTTAGGCTACGCATCCACAAGCCTAGGCCGAATAATCCAACCACCAGCAACGCCGTTAACCAATGCAAGGCTCGCATAAGTCTTGAGTATTTATCCATTGTCGACTCCCTCTTTCTTACTCGGCACTAACGGTAAGCTTAGGCATTTTTACTGTCTCGTGACCCATCATTTTTTAGTGTAAACCCTGAACCGACATCATCATAAAAAAGGAGCCCTTAGGCTCCTTTATTAACCGCGGCTATTATTTAGCACGGTAGTCGTCGTGACACGCTTTACAGCTTTTCAGCAGCTTCGCTACGGCAGGACGCGCTTGCTTTTCATCAAAGCCTGGCTCACCAGAAGCGGCGATTAGTGCTTGCAGGTTTTCACCAAATGCTTTGCCCTTTTCTGCCATGCCATCACTGTCTTCCCACGCAACAGCAAGCATATTGCTTTCTTTAACGTCTTTGGTCTTCGGCTTATAAGTTTCACCCAGTAGCTTAGCGGCGTTACCTATATTCATTGAGCGCTCATGTAATTCTTCAGCATTAAACTCAATTTCACCTTTAGCCATAGCACCCAACACATTCGCTTGGGCACTCATAACTTGGTAAATAGACTGGCGATATTTAACTAAATCATCAGCTTTAAACAAATCAGAATGGTCGGCAGCGGCAAAAGCGGTCGTGGCAAAAGCACCACCAATCGCTAATAGGGCGATTTTTTTCAGCATATACATTACTCCTTGTTATTATATTTAACGTCCACATAAAATAAACATGTGAATTAGCGACTAACGATAAACGATTGACTAAGGCAAATCCAGTAGCAAAAAATTAACACTCCCTACTTAGATTGGTTTACCCAAATAAGGTCTTCGGTACTAAAGCCCAATTGGTTCGATTTTTCGACAAATTGTTTTTTTAATTCTGGACTCACCGTCGGCGTTCTTGATAATAACCACAAATAGTCATGGTTATAGCCCGCCACAAAGGCGTACTGATAATCATCGCCTAGTTCAAACACCACATAAGAGCTATAAAAGGGGCCAAAAAACGAAACTTTAAGATGGGCTTCATCTGCATTATCAACAAAGTAGGCTTTACCTTCAGCTTTTTTATGCTCACCACTCTTTTTATCTACCCCACGATTAACTACTCGAATGCCACCGTCTTCTCGTAGTTGGTATTCTGCCGTGACTTGCTCTAAATCTTTTTCAAAAGAATGATCGAGACGTGCTATCTCATACCAAGTACCAAGATAGCGCTCAGTTTCAAATGACTTCACAGGGGTCACTTTATCGGGCAGGCCCGTACAACCACTTAATAGCACTGCTAACAACAGTATCCAGATCCGCATCGCTTATCTCCTGATGGTTTTTAATTAGGTTAGCTTAAGGAGTCTTTACTTAGTAGCACTCATACATTTAGCTAATAGCTCAGCAAAAAAGTCACTGCCTTTGCGTCGGGTAAACGCCACATTGCGCTCGGGGATCTGCTCTGGGTGATCATAGCTGGCCAACGCTAACTCTAAACTGGCCTCACGAATAATATGCAAAGTAGGATAAGGCGCGCGATTAGTATAATTAGCCGCATCGGCTTGGGGCGCATCATCAAAACAGTAATCGGGATGAAAACTGGCGAGCTGATAATGGCCTTCAAAACCGGCTTCCACTAACAGCTCCTCGGCGCTATCGACTAAGTCTAAATAACCATAAAAGCCCTCAAAGCCTCGTGGCATAATCAACAAGGTCGTCGCAACTTCGGGCTGTTCGTCTAGTAAGCGACATTCGGCCAGTAACTCCTGCAACACGGCTTTAGGCTGACTTTCCTCAATAACCCGATAACGAATACGCTTGCTTTCTACTTCTGGGCGGGCAAAGGGACAAAGATTATATTTAACAATAACTTGCTTTACCCAGTTAGCGGTATGAGTTTGATAATCGGCTACGGTTAGCTCTGGCATTTTAATATGCTCTTAATTGAGTCTAGTTAGACCCATTATTGATAACGTTGACCTTGATGCTCTAGCCAGCCACCAATATGGCGCCCTCTAGGATCGTGGTGCGTCCAGTGCACTAGGCCACCCTTTTTATTCCAGACATATTCACCAAAAAAGCTTACCGTGTCACCTACTCTTAAGTTATTAATTCGCGGCGCCAAGTCGATATTATGCACAATTAATAAGCTATGACCGTTCGCTAAATTAATAATAAAGCGCTGATGGCGAATGCCTTTCTTATCATCCGCCAGCACACGAGTTACGCGCCCTTGCCCTTGAACTTGAATATCTCTCAGTTGCTGTTGATAAGCCTGAGTGATCGCTTGGTCGTTGGCAGGACGGCTGGCAGCCGTGGGAGACTGAAAAAAGTAATCTAGCCAAGCAGCCAGATCTGCATGGACGCTGCTGCTGCCCACCAGCAAAACAAAGAGTAATACCCACCACTTTTTCATATTTAACCTGTTTTTGTAAATTTAGTGTTTGTCATCAGGCTCGTCGGCTGACGTTTGCTGTTGTATCTGCCAAAGCTCTGCATAATGCCCACCTTTGCTCAGTAATTCGCTATGATGGCCTTGCTCTACAATACGTCCTTGTTCCATCACTAATATGTGGTCGGCATCTACAATGGTCGATAAACGGTGAGCAATCACCAAGCTGGTTTGCCCACGAGACACTTCGCGGATCGCTTGCAAGATACTTTGCTCAGAGCGGCTGTCTAATGAAGACGTTGCTTCATCAAATACCAATATCGCCGGGCGCTTAAGAATGGTACGAGCAATCGCCACCCGTTGTTTTTCGCCACCACTGAGTTTAAGTCCGCGTTCACCTACCAGGGTATCGGTGCCCTCGGGTAGCTGCTTAATAAAACCTTCTAAATGCGCCAGCTTAATGGCGTCTTGTATCTCAGCATCGCTGGCATCAATGCGGCCATAGCGAATATTTTCATACAAGCTGGCATTAAACAGCACGGTATCTTGGGGGACCACACCAATACTTTTTCGCAACGAGTCTTGAGTTACGGCACTAATATCTTGCCCATCAATCAATATCTTGCCGCTACTGGGGTCGTAAAAGCGAAATAACAGTTTTACTAACGTCGACTTACCGGCCCCACTGGCCCCCACTACCGCCACTTTTTGCTGGGGTCGTACGGTAAAGCTCACTTTATCTAAAATGGGGCGCTCTGGATCGTAACCAAAACTTACATCACAAAACTCCACTATGCCTTGCTGGATCACTAACGGCGGTGCTTGCGGTTGATCCGTCACTTGCGGCTCTTGGCGTAGTAAAGCAAACATCCGCTCTACGTTAGCCATGGCACTTTTCATTTCCCGATACACAAAGCCTAAAAAGTTCAGCGGCATAAATAACTGCATCATAAAGGCATTAATCAGTACAAAGTCACCAAGCGTCATAGTGCCCGCGACCACGTTGCTGCCCGCCATCACCATCATCAAAGTCATAGCGATGGCAATAATAAAAGCTTGGCCGCCGTTAAGCGCAAACAAACTCAAACGGTTTTTACGACGAGCAATTTCCCATTCGGCTAAGTCTTGGTCGTAACGCTGTGCTTCAAATTGCTCATTAGTGAAATATTTTACTGTTTCATAGTTCAGTAAGCTGTCGACCGCTCGGGTATTACTTTGCGAGTCTGCCAGATTGGCCGCTCGTACATAGCCGGTACGCCAGTCGGTGGCCACCATCGACCAGGCCACATAAAGCACCACTGCCACAAAGGTGACTACAGCAAACCAAACCGAGTAATTAACTAATAACACCCCAATGACCATGGCGATTTCAAATAAGGTGGGCACAATATTAAACACCATAAAGCGCAGTAAGAAACTCACGCCCGATACGCCCCGCTCTACATCTCGCGATAAGCCGCCGGTATTGCGATTAAGATGAAAATCCAGCTCTAGACTATGCAAGTGTTTAAATACCGACAGCCCAATACGGCGCATCGCCCGCTCGGTGACGCGGCCAAATAGCGCATCACGGATCTCACCCAATAACACATTTACAAAACGCACCGCACCATAGGCGAGTAATAAGCCCAGTGGCAGTATTAATACCGAATTACTGCCCTGCGCTTGACTACTCTTATCTAGCGCATCGACTAAATGTTTAAGTATAAATGGCAAGCCCACACTGGCAATTTTAGCCGCCACCAAACAGGCCAGCGCCAGTAGAATGCGGCCCCGATA
>JAAYRH010000176.1 GCA_012518835.1 Aeromonadales bacterium
AGGCTTTTAAATAATTAATCACTCGCCCCCCCGTACACATGCCCGAGCCCGCCAACACCACAAACGGCTTACGGCTGCGGGCTAAATATTGTACCGCATGTAAATGGTCTTGATGAGAGTCCACCACCGTTAGCTGCTCAAAAGCTAACGGATGACGCCCTTCTTCTAGTCGTGCTTGCGCCTCCTTATTCCAAAACGGCTTAAGCTTACGATAAAGAGCAGTGAAGTTGGCAGCCAGCGGCGAGTCCACTACTATTTCTAACTGGCGCCATGCCAAGTTAGGCGCCGCACAATGCTGACCAAACTCGGCAATTAAGCTTTCTATTTCATACAATAAATCTTGAGTGCGACCCAAACTAAAGGCGGGGATCAATAAAGTGCCACCATCGGCCAGCGCATGCTCAATCACCGCTTTTAAGCGCAACCGTCGATCGAAGCGACTCTCATGATCTTGGTCGCCATAGGTACTTTCTAACACCAGTACATCACAGCGCCTGGGTGGCTTGGGCGCCATTAATAACGGCGAATGTGGCGCGCCCAAATCTCCGCTAAACACGATGCGCTGACCTAGTGCCTCACATTCCACATAGGCCGAGCCTAAAATATGCCCCGCCCGTTGCAGTCGTACTTTAATCTCGGTGTTCGCCACGGTTTGCCACTGCCCATAAGGCAGCGCACGAATTTGCCCCTTAAGCTGCGCTAGCACTCGATCGATTAACTGCTGATTACGAGTAAAGCCAATTTTTAAAGCATCCTCTAACATCGCTGGCAATAACAAGGCCGAAGGCTCAGAGCAATAAATTGGCCCTGTAAAACCCGCGATCAATAAATAAGGAATACGCCCCACGTGATCAATATGTACATGCGTCACCACCAGCGCGCGAATATGGGCAATCTCAAACTCAATACTTAAATCGGTGCGATAATCACTACCTTGAAACAAACCACAGTCAATTAATATTCCCGCCTCATGCACTTTAAGTTCATGACAAGAACCCGTTACCCCACGCACCGCTCCATGGTGTTTTATTTCAATATTATTATTATCCATAGGCCCCTCAGTACATGACTCAACTGAATCAAGCTTAGAGCAAAACACTAATTTTTCGCAACGAAACCCGCGAAATCCACGAAAAAATAGGGATAAGACCGAAAAGAGAGTTTATATAGTAAGAGCAAGAGAAGAAATAGGAATAATAGCGCCCAGCTTAAAAATCTAATGCTTGCGCATTATCCGCAGCTAAAGCGCGGCACTACAAAAAAGACCGCTGTCAGCGATAAGCTATCAGCGGTCAGTAAACCATCGCCATTAGTAATAACGGTGCTTAATGGTCATGTGGACTGCCTCCGAATAAGTAGACACCTTCTTGAGAGTGAGGAAGGGTCATGCAATATCGAACCAAACGAAAGTTTAGTAATGCATTTAAACGGGAAGCAGTTAGACTCTCTTTAGCATCACCTAAACCCTTAACTGAGCTGGCCGGTGAGCTAAATATCCATCCTTCCCAGCTTAGTAACTGGCGCCGAGAGTTAATGATGAACCATTCAGATGCAAACCCGGACAAACCCATTAAAAACGAAGGTCCCGAGAAAAGCCTTCGTCAGCTAGAGCAAGAGAATAAACGGCTGAAGAAGAAGCTGGAGCGGGCCGAAATCGAGCTCGACATTCTAAAAAAGCTGGAAGAGTATGCTACCAAGCAGCATCGATAAAGTTTTCCTTTATTGAGGCTTACCGCAGCACGAGTTGGACGATAGTGCTGATGTGTAGTGTACTCGGTGTATCTCGATCCGGTTATTATCGTTGGAAGCAACGGCACTTAACCCCAACGCGTCGTCACCACCGACACGTTGCTTTGTTAGCCTTTTTGTTGGCCGAAGCTCGGCGACAACACGGCATTCCAGGGTATCGTAAGTTATGGTTAGCGGCGGTCAATCACGGCTATGTTTGCGGTAAACATCAGGTACAACGCCTCTTACAAGGAGCAGGTTATCGCTCTTGTGTGTCGGTAAGGCCGGGATATCGCAAGCCCCACCTAACGTTACCGGTGTTACCTAACTTGCTTAATCGCCAGTTTACGGTAGCCCAAGCTAACCGCGTGTGGGTCTCAGACATCACCCAGGTACGGTGCCACGAAGGGTGGTTATACATCGCGGTTATCCTCGATTTAGCTACCCGTAAAGTGGTTGGCACCGCCCAGGGGCCAGTTAACAGTGCGCAGCTGGTGGTGGAGGCATTACAACACGCATGGAAAACACAACAACCCGATGGTACGCAACTGCTGTTTCATTCCGACCAAGGAAGCCAGTATCACAGTGAGCAGACGCTGGGTTGGTTGAGTAAGCGCAACGTCACCATCAGTATGTCCCGTCGTGGTAATTGCTGGGATAATGCGTGTGCAGAAAGCTTCTTCGCGTTATTAAAGAAAGAGTGGACTCGGCGTTTAGGATTACTGGCTCGCAAAGAGATGGCAGCAGAAGTCTCTTTCTATATAAATAACTATTACCATAAAGTAAGACAACACACTGCCTTAGGAGGGTTAACTCCTAATGCTTATGCGCAGCACCTTAAGGCTGCATAATGCGTGTCTACTTTAATGGGGCCAGTCCAAGTTTTAATTTTGAATGAAGATAAAAGTAGTGTGCAAAGTAGGCGAGAGCTATCTCTTGCTCTTACCAATAAAAGGCTTTTTTAGATCTTATGTTTATCATTTTGTGGGTTTCGCG
>JAAYRH010000177.1 GCA_012518835.1 Aeromonadales bacterium
AGCCAGGGGGCGTGATTCCATTCGACGAAACTCACGTTATGGAGCACGGTCTGTATGTGCTAGAAGGTAAAGCGGTTTATCACTTGAACCAAGACTGGGTTGAAGTTGAAGCTGGTGACTACATGTGGTTGCGCGCGTTCTGCCCACAGGCTTGCTACGCATCAGGCCCCACTCGCTTCCGTTACTTGCTGTATAAAGACGTTAACCGCCACATGGTGCTAAACCCATCATTGGCTTATCGCGGTAATCAACGATAAGTAACAGTATTTAGCTATATAAGGGCAGCCCACGGGCTGCCCTTTTTTTATGGGGGATTAGGTGAGTTTACCTTGACGAAAATCTTGTACCGCTTGGTAAATTTCTTGTTTGGTATTCATGACAAAAGGGCCGTATTGCTCAATCGGTTCATTTAAAGGCAGTCCGGCAATTATTAACAAGCGACTGTCTTGCAGCGCTTCAATATACACGCCATCGGCATCGGATTGGGTAGTGAGTATCGCCATGCTGGGAGCGGTGATGGTGTGTTGTGCCAGTGAAATACTCCCTTGATACAACTGGATAAAAGCGTTGTGTGCAGCCGGTATTTTTTGCGCTAAAGAACAGCCCGCCGCTAAGGTGACGTCGAGATACAAAGGCTGAGTAATGGGCCTTTGTATCGCGCCTAACATCCCATGGCTATGGCCCGCAATGATTTTAAGCTCAGCCCCAGAATCAGTGGTGAGGGTTGGTAAATCTTCTCCTTTAAGATCTTGATACCAAGGCTCACTCATTTTTTCTGCGGCGGGTAAGTTTAACCACAGTTGAAACCCCGCCATGCGGCCCGCTACTTGCTGGGGCATTTCGGAATGGATTACCCCACGGCCCGCACTCATCCACTGCACATCGCCTGAGGCTAATAAGCCTTCGTTACCTGCACTATCGTTATGCAGCATACGACCTTCTAGCATATAGGTAATGGTTTCAAAGCCACGGTGTGGATGGTTAGGGAAACCAGCAATATATTGCTTAGGGTCGTCACTACCAAAGGCATCTAGCATTAAAAAAGGATCTAGCCGGCGTTGTAATGGCGCTTCTAAGTAGCGAGTTAAACTAACGCCGGCGCCGTCACTAGTGGCACGACCGTTAATAACTTGCTCAACCGTGCGAGAGCGTAAAACAGTATCGGATGGTCGCGAGGTAGACATCATTAAGCTCCTGAGCGTTATAGGGATAAAGCCTGTGCTAAGTCTTGCTCTGCTTGGGAAAAACCTGCTTGTAGAGCCTGCTCTCCCATATTTAAGCCTTCGGCATAAATAAAGTGCTGTTCGGTAATACCAATAAATCCTAGCAGCGTTTTTAAATAAGGGGTTTGGCTATCGGCTTGGGTGTCACGATAAATACCGCCTCGGGCAAACCCAATATAAGCTTGTTTACCTTTTAGTAAGCCTTGAGGCCCGTGTTCGGTGTACTGAAAGGTGACGCCATTAATCGCGATGTTATCAATCCAGTTTTTTAGCTGGACCGGCACGCCAAAGTTATACATAGGCACCCCCAGCACTAAGACATCACAGGCTTGTAAGGCAGCGACCAAGGCCATACTGCACTCAACGCGTGCACTTTGTTCTGCTGTGCGCTGATTAGCGGGCGTAAATAACGCGTTAATAGCCTCGTTATCTAAGGTGGGTGCGGGGTTGGTAGCTAAGTCGATTGTGTGTACTGAGGCGTGAGGATGGCTTTCTAATAAACGCTCTACAATGCGGTTCGCTACCCGAGTTGAGTTGGCACCCTGCACTCGGGCACTGGCGTTAATTTGTAAAATATTCATTTTGTAGCTCCAAATTAGATAAGATGTCGCTATTCTATATTGAACAGCAATCCATGATTAGGTGGACTAAATGGGTAACATTGTTCCATTAGTAGAACAGTTGTCGGCAGATGACTTGCTGATTTTTGCCCAAGTGGCGCACTTACACAGCTTTACGCAAGCGGCGCAACGGCTGGGACGCCCTAAGTCCACGGTATCGCGGCGCATTAGCTTATTAGAAGAGCAATTAGGCGAGCGGCTGTTTGTGCGCACCACGCGGCGTATGACGCTAACAGAGTTTGGTGAGCAATTGTTAAGACATGCCCAGCAAATCACCACTGAAGTGCAGGCCGCATGGGCGTTAAGCGAGCAGCGTAAGGTTCAGCCTAGTGGACGATTAAGGGTGTCTATTCCTAGTGATTTTGCCAATTTGTTTCTAGTTGATATGTTAGCCGCATTTGTGGCCTTACATCCTCATGTCTCTTTAGAGCTAGATCTGTCAGCACGGCGGGTTGACTTGCTAGAAGAAGGTTTTGATGTGGCGGTGCGTATGGGTGACCTACCCGATGATGCCTTGCTCAGTGCCCGTCGTTTGTGTGTATTTGCTAGCGGCTTGTACGCCGCACCAAGTTATTTATTACAACACGGCGTACCCCAGCAACCGCAAGACTTACAACATCATCAAGCGGTGCATTTACTGACCCGCACCGGTGAGCCGGCGCTCTGGCATTTACGTAATAACGATAAGCAGTGGCAAGGGCTACCATTAGGACGCTTTGCCGCCAATTCGCCTGAGCTGTTAATGCGTTTGGCCTGTGCCGGGGTTGGCATTGTGGAGATACCTCATCAGTTTGTGCTCCCTGATAAACAAGCAGGTTTATTACGGCCCGTGTTACCCCAGTGGAGTGCGCCTGAGCATGTAGGATGGGCAGTATTTCCTGAGCGGCGTTTAATGCCCGCTAAAACCCGCGCTTTTATTGACATGCTTTATGCCACCCTTAATGGATAGTAGCTTTAGCAGGGGTGGGTTTTATTGAGCAGTAGTTGCTGCAGTTGATTTAAAGAGCCAACTTCATAGTGAGGCTGAATATTGGCTGGCGCGCGGTCGCCACTGGCATTGAGCCAACAGGTATCAATGCCGGCATTTAAGCCGCCTAAAATATCCGAGTGCGGATTATCGCCCACCATTAAGATCTGCTCTTTTGGTGGGTTGCCCATCAAGTTAAAGGCATGCTCAAAAATACCCACATCGGGTTTGGCAATGCCCACTTCTTCAGAAATGACCAGCGGCGAAAAAGTGTCTTGCCAGCCGGCATGGGCCAAGCGTTCTTGCTGCATGGCAGTAAAGCCGTTGGTAATAATGCCCAGCTGGGCTTTATCTTGTAAAGCAGAGATCAGCTCAACCGCACCCGGTAAGGGCGGCGACACTTTAGCCATGGCCGCTAAAAAATCACTGTTTAATTGCTCGGTGCTTACCGTTAAGCGTTGAGACCAATCTTGAAAGCGCTGGTGTTGCAACTCTGCCGCACTAATAACTCCGTTTTGATAATTAACCCACAGTGGAGCACTGCGCGCTTGGTAAGCTTGATAGTCTTGAGGGCTAAAATCGACCCCAAAAGAAGCAAACATGTATTTGAGGCCGGCAAAGCCATCGAAGTGAAACAAGGTTTCGTCTGCATCAAACAGGATCCATGAATAGCGCATGCTGTTAATTCTCACATTACAGGTCACTTATTTCAGCCGTAACCATCTTGGTGTATATAAAGGCGGCTATTTTAAAGAACCTAAGGGTATAAGCACAACCATAAGGCGACTTCGATCGCAAATTGAGTGGCGTCAATGGTGTAATATGCTGTGTTAGCTTCTCATACCCCAGAACAGCACTGTAGTAAGCACAAGTTTTAGGAATAAATAATGGAGTTAACCAGTTGGTTGGCACTACTGGCGGTGGTGAGCGTGGGCGCGATTAGCCCAGGGCCGAGTTTAGCGGTAGTGATGCGTAACACCCTGGCGGGGGGCCGAGGTCATGGCGTCGCCACGGCGTTAGGTCATGGTGTAGGCGTGGGGTTATACGCCCTCATTACCGCGCTAGGGCTAGCGGTACTCGTTACTCGCTATGGCTTAGTGTTTGATGTGATCCGCTATGGTGGCGCCTTATTTTTGGCTTGGTTGGGTATTAAAGCCTTGTTAGCTAAAAAAGCACCGCCATTACCCTCAGCGTCAGCGGCTCCGGCGCTAGCTCGGCGGCAAGGGGCGTTTGAAGGCTTTATGATTGCCTTTTTAAACCCCCAACTTGCGGTGTTTTTTGTGGCGTTATTTAGCCAGTTTGTCACCGCTGATACCAGCGCCATACAAAGCGTCATTATGATGCTGACCGCCGGTGGAGTAGACGCACTTTGGTATGTATTGGTGGCGTTAGTGTTATCTCGCGGCCCCGTACTTGCTTGGTTAAATAGTAAAGCAGTGTGGATTGATAAATTAACGGGTGTGATTTTACTGGCCTTAGCTATCAAGATTATTTGGTGAAAGGGACGATAAGGTAGGAGGTGGTCACTCCTACTGACACCAGTTGAGACCCTATAACGTACTGTTCAAGGTAAATCACCTCCTATTTTATACGCCTTTAGTCGCAATTAGGTGCCTTGATCTCAAAGATTTCACATCTCATATGCGAACCTGTAACAGAGATACAGTAACATTTGTTTGGTAAATATTGATTCAATGGCTGTGCTATTAGTGAAGCGCGGCAGCAAGGGAGAACCCTAATGTTTGATGAAAAGTTAATAGCAGAACGTTGTGATTGGGCACCTTGGCAGAGCAAGTTATGCTCCGCTGAGGACGCTGCCGCGCTAATTAAAGATGGTATGGTTGTTGGTATGAGTGGCTTTACCCGTGCTGGTGAAGCTAAAGCGGTACCAATGGCTTTGGCCGAGATGGCGAAAGAAAACCCTTTGTCTATTACATTAATGACCGGTGCTTCATTAGGTAATGACTTAGACCGTCTGTTAACCGAAGCCAATGTATTGGCGCGCCGCATGCCGTTTCAGGTGGATAACACCCTGCGTAAGGCCATTAACGACGGTAAAGTAATGTTTATTGACCAGCACCTGTCGGAAACCGTTGAGCAATTACGTAACCACCAACTGCCAAAGATTGATGTTGCTGTTATTGAAGCCAGTGGGATCACCAAAGACGGTGGTATTATTCCTACCACATCGCTGGGCAACTCGGCCAGCTTTGCCATGGATGCCGAAAAGGTCATTATTGAATTAAACTTGGCCTCACCTATCGCGCTTAAAGGCATCCACGATGTTTACTTCCCTGAAATGCGTCCAGAGCGTACCCCTGTACCGGTGCTAGCGCCTAGCAGTCGCATTGGTGAGCCCTCTATCAATATTGATCCATCAAGAATTGCAGCGATTGTGGTTTCCAATATTCCCGACAGCCCTTCTACGGTATTACCGGCTGATGAAGATACGCAGAGCATTGCTGATCACTTAATTAAATTCTTTACTTATGAAGTAGAGTCCGGTCACTTAACGCCATCATTGCTGCCGCTGCAAGCGGGTATCGGTACCATGGCGAACGCAGTTATGAGTGGTTTTGCCCATGGTCCGTTTAAAAATCTGACTATGTACTCAGAAGTACTGCAAGACTGTACCTTCGACCTGCTAGACGCCGGTGTGATGGACTTTGCTTCAGGTTGCTCGATTACGCTGTCAGAAAAGCGTGGCGAAACCGTTTGGAATAACCTAGATAAATATCGCGATCGTTTGATCTTGCGTCCGCAAGAGATTTCAAACTTACCAGAAATTGTGCGTCGCTTAGGTATTATTGCCGTTAACACCGCACTAGAAGCAGATATCTACGGTAACGTAAACTCTACTCACGTCTGCGGCACCCGCATGATGAATGGGGTAGGGGGGTCGGGCGACTTTGCTCGTAACGCGCACATGTCGATTTTTGTGACTAAATCAGTGGCTAAAAACGGCGATATCTCGAGCTTTGTACCGTTTGTGAGCCACGTAGACCACAACGAGCACGACGTTGATATTTTGGTATCTGAGCACGGTTTAGCCGACTTGCGAGGCTTAGCCCCGCGTGAGCGCGCCCAAGTAATTATCGACAACTGTGTGGATCCTAGTTATCGCCCTGCATTACAAGCTTACTTTGATGAAGCTTGTAAGCGTGGTGGTCATACCCCACACTGCTTAGAGCAAGCGTTGTCATGGCACCATGCGGTTGATACTGAAGGCAGCATGCGCCGCTTTGCGACCACTAAAGATAAAGAGTTAACGGAAGCCTAATTAAGCGCTAGCTCAACACTGAAAGGCCCGTTTAGCCATCGCTAACCGGGCTTTTTTTATTAATTTTTTGTATTAAAAGATCAAGACCGTTTTGTTACGGAGCCCACGAGAAAGCGTTACACTGTATGTATAGCGCTACGCACTATTGCGCGGCTAAAGCCGCACCTTAGTGCTTAATTAAGATCAAACTAGCTAAAAACACCGTATTTTCGCCAAAAAAGAGAGGGCAGATATTTTTTATTCATCTGTTAAGATAAAGCTAACTTACCGCTAAGGCAGGATATTTGATTATGCTTCGCCCTAGAATAACACCCCATCAGCTGATCCATCAGCATCAGCCGCTAGACACTAATACGTTAGGCGTGATGTGCTGGAATACCCAAAAGCTCACTATGAGTCCAGAATTTCAGCAGTGCTTAACGGATTTGTTGGCCCGCTTTCCTACTCATCTTTTGTTGCTACAAGAAGCCAAGTTGGCGGTGAGCCATAAGCTACAACTGGGTGGTTGGTCGTATGCCGTATCGCCTAACATTCAAACGCCGAGTCACTTGTTTGGGGTGCTTACCGCTGGGCAATGTGCTTTTAATGATATTAATACGGTATTGAGCCAAGGTCGCGAGCTGACCTTTGCTACCCATAAAAGTCAGATCATGACCCATCACCCGCTAAGCAATGGTGATACCTTATTAGTAGCCAACATTCATGCCATTAACTTTGTGCGCCATGGTCAGTTTCACCAAGAGATAGCGGTATTACGCCAGATTTTATTGCAACATGAAGGGCCCTTGATTGTGGCTGGCGACTTTAACGTCTGGAGTCGTTCGCGGCGTTTATACTTAGCGCAGTTTTGCCGGGCGATGGGGTTGCGTAAAGCGGTGATGGAAGATGCGCAGTACATAAAAACCTACCGCCGTCAGCCCTTAGACTTTATTTTGTACCGCGACTTAAAGTTACGCTCGGCGATTGCGATTAATACGCCTACCGTCTCGGATCATAACCCCATTTACGCCCAATTTGCTTTATAATAGCTAAAGATTATCGCCACGGAATCCACAAAATCCACGGCAAAGTAGAGATAGGCGCTAAAAGATATTTTAATAGTAAAACCAAATAACAGCTGCCGCGTGACACTTTCTTAGTGTTGTTCTTCCGTGGATCCTGTTGCGAAGGTATTTAGTCTTTAGCTGCCCACAGGGCTAAGCATTTTTAGCGGCAATCCATTGTGACATATACTGTGTGCTTTTCATGGTGTGATGGCGCAGCATACTGCCAGTAAAGTTAGCCAAGCGATGGGCATCAAGCTCATCTGTAAGCTTATTAATGCGCTGAATTAATTGTTCCCCTAATAGCTGGCCGTTATAGCGTTCGGCTAGTAATTCATGACATTGTTGCTGTGCTTGCAGCCATGCTGCCTCGTCTTGGTGTAAATCTACTGCCGCCTGTGCTAGCTGCTCTGGCGTATTCGCCACTTTTCCTGGCCAAGCATGCTTGCCATGCATGCCTTCGCTACCAATAGTAGTAGTCACGCTCGGGGTTTGCATGATCATGGCATCTAATAACTTACCTTTAATACCTGCGCCAAAACGCAGCGGTGCCAAGCATACTCGCGCTTGCTCCATTACCGTAAAAGCATCATCTGCCCAGCCTTTAATTAAAAAGCCGTTTTTAGGATTATGCAATGCTGTCGCTTTAGGGGGTGGATAAGAGCCATAAATATGTAGCTCAGCAGTAGGAAGTTGCTGGCGAATTAGCGGCCAAATTTGCTGTAAATAAAGGATAGCATCCCAGTTAGGGGCGTGGCGAAAGTTGCCGATGGTCATAAAATGCAGGCGCTGCTCGTAGCGTTTGCTGTGCTTGGGCAGTGCGTCTAAGTCCACCATAAAGGGTAAGTGCTGCAGCAAAGCGGGATCGATGTTAAAGGAGTCTTGTAATAGCTGCATCTCAAAATCTGAGATAATTAATGACAGATCACAGCGTAAAATAGCGGCGATTTCTCGCTTTGCAATATCGCTATATAAATCTGCTAAGGTCATAGGTCGCTTCGCCTTGTGCGCTTGATGGCGAGCATGACGTAAACACTGTAAATCTTCGGTATCCAATATTCTTATTGCTTGTGGACAGTACTTTTCTACCCGCCAGCCAAATTGCTCTTCCATCATAAAGCGATCAAACATCACGATATCGGGCGCCAGCAGACTGATATAATCATTAAAACTGTCACAATTTAGTGTGATGGCTTGACTGCTTATGCCCTCGGCGGCTAAATCCACCATGTGTTCGGTGGGTTGAGCGGGGGTGGCAAACTCGACTTGCCAGCCTTGTTGGCGATATAAGCGTAATAACGACAACATATGGGTGCCGGCCGCCGAAGAGTTAGGCTCGGGCCACACATAGCCAATGACCAGCACTGTCTTAGACATAGAGTTACTCCAAACGTGTTTGTGCCGTGCATTGGGCAGGCGTAATCTTAAATCAGTCGCTTATTTTAACATTGTGTGAGGAAATAAAATGAAATTCCCTTTAACGTGCAATCTGTTAGCCGCCTTAGTAGTAATGACTAGCTCCGCTGTCATGGCTGGGCAGCGTCATTACCATAATGAATACCACCAGCAGGGAAAAGGTCACGTGGAAGTGACCAAAGAGGTGACCCGTGATGGCGTTATCATTCATAAAACCATTACTAAGCCCAATGGCGAAACTTACACCATTGATAAAGAAGTAGGCAAAGGGCGTCATGGTTATGTGGACATAGAAAAAAAGCGTAACGGCCGAGTGATCCATCGCGAGCATCATCAGCGCTAAGTTAATTATTAGCCTGAGGTTGATCTAACTGAGTACTGCGACAGACAAGCTTACCGAGGCGCATGGCTAGTTATTACTGACGACGAGCGGGCTTTTGGACCAGCGTTGGATTTTCTCCGGTGGCGCTATCGAGTTTTAGCACCATCGATTGATGGGGAATGCCTGCTTCCATAAACTCATCTCCCAAGAGGCTAAAGCCTAGCTTGAAGTAAAAGGCGAGCGCGTGAGTCTGTGCGCTTAAGTAAACACCTGGATAGCCCAAACGGTTCGCTTCGGCGACTAATGCTTGTACTACTTTAGCGCCTAAACCTTGGCCACGAGCTTCGGGTAAAATAGCAATGCGGCCAATATGGCCATCGTCTAGCATCCGGCCGGTGCCTACATATTGCCCTGGCTCGCCAACCAGTACTTGTACGGCGTTATCATCTAAGCCGTCGAACTCTAACTCCGACGCGACCCCTTGCTCGTTAATAAATACCGCTTCACGAATGCGTCTAATGTGCGGACTATGAGCGGCGTCGTAAGCGACAATGTGAACTTCTGACATAGTAGCTCCTTAAAGGGTTAAAAAAGCCGAGTTAATTCGGCTTAGATAACAGGGTGCTGATTGACTCAGTAATTGAAAGCTTATCACTGACCGCGATAAAAATTATTTCTTTTTTTGCAATGCCGCCGCCAGTGCTGCGCCCATGGCACCTTGAGGCGCTGTTGTGTCCCGCCGGGTGCCTTGGTTGGTATTATTACGCGGCTGGCTTAGGTGGCGCTGGCCTTCTCGTTGCGCGTTGGGCTTGCGCTCGGTAGGGCGGCCACCGCCGTGCTCGGCAGCAGTTTGCTCAAGGCGCATAGTAAGGGCGATGCGATTACGGTGTAGATCCACTTCTAGCACTTTTACTTTCACGATATCGCCGGTTTTAACCACTTCGCGGGGATCTTTAACAAAGCGATCCGTTAAAGCAGAAATATGCACTAGGCCATCTTGATGTACGCCAATATCGACAAAAGCACCAAAATTAGTAACGTTGGTCACTACGCCTTCTAGCTCCATATCCAATTCAAGATCGGCTGGCTTTTCGATGCCTTCTTTAAAACGAGCCGCTTTAAACTCAGGGCGTGGATCGCGGCCCGGTTTATCGAGCTCTTTTAAAATATCTTGTACCGTAGGCAAACCAAATTCGGCATCGGTATAGCGCTGCGGATCTAAGCTATTAAGCAAAGCGGAGTTGCCAATAATCGCCGGCACCGGTTTCGCTAAATCACTTACCATACGTTGCACCAGCGGATAGGCTTCAGGGTGTACTGCTGAGGCATCGAGGGGATTTTTACCCTCGCGAATACGCAAGAAGCCGGCACACTGCTCATAGGCTTTGGGCCCCAAGCGCGGCACCTTGAGTAATTGCTTACGCTCGGTAAATACGCCTTGCTCGTCACGATAGGCCACAATATTTTTAGCCAGTGTAGGCGTGAGTCCCGAAACCCGAGTTAACAAGGGCGCCGAGGCCATATTAACGTCTACCCCCACCGCGTTTACACAGTCTTCTACGACTGCATCAAGATTACGCGCCAACTGAGTTTGTGATACATCGTGTTGATACTGGCCGACACCGATACTTTTAGGATCGATTTTTACCAGCTCAGCCAAGGGGTCTTGCAGACGGCGAGCAATAGAGACTGCACCGCGTATTGATACATCCAGATCAGGAAATTCATTGGCGGCTAATTCAGATGCTGAATACACCGAAGCACCGGCTTCGCTTACTACCACTTTTTGCAGTTTAAGCTCGGGGTGTTCTTTAATGAGTTGTTCTACTAAACGTTCGGTTTCACGAGAGGCGGTGCCATTACCAATACTGATCAAGCTAACCTGATGGCGCGCGCACAGCTCGGCTAAGGTGCGCAAGCTTGGCGCCACTTTAGTGGCACCGGTAAAAGGATGAATGGTGTCATGGGCCAGTAGTTTGCCGGTGCCATCGACCACCGCAACTTTTACGCCAGTGCGAAAACCGGGGTCTAAGCCCATGGTGACGCGGGCGCCAGCGGGAGCGGCCATTAATAAATCCTGCATATTGAGTGCAAATACCTTAATGGCTTCGGCTTCGGCTTGTTCGCGCGCCAAGCCCAATAGCTCGGTTTCCATTTGCAGTGATAATTTGACTCGCCAGGTCCAGCTGATCACGCCCGCTAACCAAGTGTCGGCGGCACGCTGTTGGTTTTTCCACCCTAAATGATGGGCAATAATGGCTTCACAAGGGTGGCTGTCGGCTTGGGTTTCTACAATGAGGTTTAACGATAACACGCCTTCGTTACGGCCCCTGAGCATGGCCAACAAGCGGTGAGAAGGTACGCGGCTTAAGGGCTCTTGGTGCTCAAAATAGTCACTAAATTTGGCACCGGCGGCTTCTTGGCCCGCCAGCACCTTGGCTTGCAGCTGACCGTGTTGGTGCAAATAGCTACGAATGGCTTCTAGTAAATCGGCTTGCTCGGCAAAGCGCTCCATTAAAATATATTTGGCACCGTCGAGCGCCGCTTTAGTGTCGGCCACGCCTGCGTCGGCATTAATAAACTGGTTAGCCAGTATGCCTGGCGTTTGAGTGGGATCAGCAAATAGCCGCTCCGCTAGCGGCAATAAACCGGCTTCAATGGCGATTTGCCCTTTAGTACGACGCTTAGGTTTATAGGGAAGATATAAATCTTCTAGCCGTGTTTTGGTCTCGGCGGCTAACAGCTCTTTATTAAGGGCATCGGTGAGTTGGCCTTGCTCATTAATCGAGTTAATGATCACCGTGCGTCTATCTTCTAGCTCACGAAGATAAGCGAGACGAGATTCTAAATTACGCAGCTGAGTATCATCTAAACCACCGGTAATTTCTTTACGATAGCGGGCAATGAAGGGCACGCTGGCGCCTTCATCTAATAGCTTTACAGCGGCGATCACTTGGGCCTTTGCTACGTTGAGCTCGGTGGCTAGGGTGTGATTAATGTGCGTCATTACAAAAGGGCTCCCACTAGATAAACAAAGGGTGCACTACCGAGAACAGCAGAGCAGAGCAGTGAGTTTATACTAAGGGCGGATGGTTGGGGGAGAGAAGTGCGTAATAAGGAAAGAATATTAGTCATAAAAAAGGGACCCGTAGGTCCCTAATATTAGCTTGCCTAAATATCTTACTGCAGTGATTCAGCTCGCTGCTGTAGCTGCGGATCAGCTTGGATTTGGGTCGCTATTTCGTTGTACTTCATAGCGTCCAAACCTGACTTTTGTACGGCGTCCAGCATCTTATCTTGTGCTTCTTGCTGTAGTTGCTGCGCTTTTTCTTGATCGTCTGCATTATTGAGCTTTTGAGAAAACTCATCACGGATCTTGGCCACATCTTCGCTGGCATCCACAAACTTCTTCAGATCGCCATCACTTACTGGAGCTGCCTGTTGCTGTTGTGCAGGAGCGGCACCCTCGGGCTGTGCCATGACAGAGGTCGCACCTAGGCTGAAAGTAGCAAAGGCAATGGCGGCGGTCAGGGTCTTAAGGTTGTTCATTGGGTGTTTCTCCTTCTGTTGAAAGTGATTAGATATATCCATTATCCGTGCCAACTTTTAAATCACTTTGTAACCAGTTGATTTTTATGGTTAATTTGTTTTTTAGGGGATATGTAACTCAAAAAACGGCGTTGCCTTTAAGATTTAAAGTGTGTACAAATTACACATGAGCAAAAATGACCCGTTTAAAAACAATACACAGCGCCCCTTAAGACCGTTAATCGGTCTCAGTAGCCTGCAGCGCACCCTATTATTATTTGTGGTGCTGCCCTTAGTGCTATTAACCGCGTTGGGGATCCGCTTTGGTTTAGGCCAAGCCAACCAGTTTCAGGAGCAGCGATTAAAAAACGATCTGGAATTAATTGGTCGGGCGATTAGCTTGCCGGTAGGTACTGCGCTTAATAATAGAGACATGGAGGCAGTGGAGTTGGCGCTGGGCTCGGTGTTTGTATTAGGGGAAGTGTACGGCGCCTCGGTATTTGATGTGGCCGGTAATCGGGTAGCGTCGGCGGGGGTGACCGAAACTGACTTATCCGATACCACCATACCGGCGCGGATCCGCACCACCGGTGAAGGGCAAGAAGCCTTTAGCCAAATAGCGGGCCGCAATCTGTTTTCGCACTTTTTACCGTTATTTGATACCGGTGGCCAAATTCAGGGGTTAATTCAAATTACCCGCCGTGCCAGTGACTTTGGTCGGGTATTGCAACAGCTCACGGTGATCGCTTGGGTCATTTGGGGAGTGTTTAGCTTAGCGATTGTAGCGGCGGTATTATTAGGGCACTACGGTGGGGTGGGTCGTTATGTGGATAATTTATTAGCCCATATGCGCCGCGTGGCCGACGGGGATTTATCCCATCGAGCCGCATTAAATGGCCCCAGTGAAGTCGCTACACTGGCGCGGGGGCTAAATCAGATGCTCGACAGCATTGAGCAAGCAAATCGTGAGCTAGATGCTCATCGCGCCGCCGAAACTCGGCTGGTCGCTCGGCTAAAAGATAATGAGAAAATGGTCGCCATCGGCAGTATGGCGCAAGGCATCGCTCATGAGCTGGGTGCGCCCTTAAGTGTGATTGATGGCCGAGCGCGTAGATTAGAGCGAGCAGGCCCTCTAAATGAACAACAGCAGCGTAATTTAAGTGGTATTCGTTCTCAGGTGCATCGCCTAACGGGCACCGTGCGCCAGTTGCTGGACTACTGCCGGCCGGCTGCTATTCAGCCGCGCCGACTCACGCCTAGCGTATTAATCGCTGATGTCTTAGCAGCCATTGCCCCCGAACTCGAAGCTAAAGGATGCCGGCTGACCACGCAATTACCCCTAGGGCTGCCGCCCTTTTTAGCCGATGCTGGGCGCATCGAATTAGCGCTGTTAAATTTACTGCGCAATGCCCTGCAAGCGGCAGAAAGCCGAGTGGACCTGTGGGCGGCGGCTAATCGTCACTGGTTGATTATTCGTATTAGTGACGATGGTGCTGGCTTGCCAGAAGACAGCTCGCTTGCCACCTTAACCCGGCCCTTTTTTACTACCAAGTCACCGGGTGAGGGCACGGGGCTGGGCTTGGCCATTGTACAGGCGGTGGCCGAAGAGCAGGGGGGATACTTTACCCTAAGTAATGGCGTCCGCGGTGGCTGTGAAGCCTACTTAGCGCTGTCCTTAATGGCACCCAAGGAGGAAGCATAAGCATGGCACAACAAGAGACTATTTTATTAGTAGAAGATGACAGCGGGCTGCGCGAGTTATTACAAGAAGAGCTAGAGGCTGAAGGGTATCTGGTCATAGCCTGTGGTGACGCTGAACAAGGTAAGCGGCAGTTAGTGAGCCACAGCTTTGATTTATTAGTCAGTGATTTACGCCTGCCCGGTGCTGATGGCTTAAGTTTATTGCCTAGCTTAGCTAGCCAAGAATCGGCGCCGGCGGTACTTATTATTACTGCCTTTGGCTCGGTACAGCAGGCAGTAAAAGCACTACAAGCGGGGGCCGATGACTTTTTAACCAAGCCATTAGAAATGGATCACTTCTTACTGACTGTGAGCCGTTTACTAGAAAACCGCCGCTTACGTAATGAAGTGCAGCATTATCGCAGTATGTTAGCGGTAGAACAGTTTAATGGCATTATTGGCCAAAGTCCGGTGATGCAGCAGCTCTTTCATCAAATTCGCCAAATTGCTGCTGCCGATGGCCCGGTGTTAGTGCAAGGTGAAAGTGGTACCGGTAAAGAGCTAGTGGCGCGAGCGTTACACGATCAAAGTAGCCGCCGCGATGGCCCTTATATGGTAGTGAACTGCGGTGGCATTCCGAGTGAGTTGATGGAAAGTGAATTTTTTGGTCATGCCGCCGGCGCCTTTACTGGCGCTCGCACTCAGCGAGCAGGGCTATTTCAGCAAGCCAATGGCGGCAGTTTACTACTCGATGAGCTAGGTGAAATGCCGCTGGCGCTACAGGCTAAATTATTGCGGGTACTGCAAGATGGCAAAGTGCGTCCGGTGGGGAGTGATCATGAAATTCAGTTGGATGTACGCATTATAGGCGCCACTAACCGTAATTTAATCGAGGCGGTGGCCGATGGCAGTTTTCGGGAAGATTTATTTTATCGTCTAGAGACTTTTGCGGTACAAGTGCCGCCACTGCGTGAGCGAGGAGAAGACATTCGACGCCTAGCCGACTTCTTTTTAACTCGTTTTAATGCCCGCCAGCAGCAAAGAGTGAAAGGCTTTAGCGATGAAGCCTTAGCACTGCTGCAACAATATAGCTTTCCGGGCAACGTGCGTGAGTTACAAAACGCTGTAGAAAGAGCCGCTACCTTTTGTGATACGCCTTTAATTGAAGCCGCACAATTACCGCAGCGCATTCAAGAGCAAACCGCACCTGCACACTCGGTGGCTGAGGCGGTGTTACCAACGGCGATTAGCGACCACCAAAAGGCAGAAAGCTTGCCTACGCTAGAAACCATTCAGCGCCAGTATATTCATCAAGTATTAGCCGCCACCGAGGGAAATAAACGCCGTGCCGCCCAGATTTTAGGGATCACGCGGCGCACTTTATATCGATGGATTGATAGCCCTACAGGCTAGTTAAAAAAATCGCCGTACGTTTTACGCTATACGTAATACGACAAAACAGTCTAAGTTGTGCCGGTCTGCTCTTAACGTATAGCGGATCGCGTAAAGCTTAAAGCTCCCCGAAGGGCTGGTACTGAATTTTATTGATGTACCATTCTTTTAGGCCAGAGGGGGTTTGTACTTGGACTTCATCATCCACTTGCTTACCAATTAAGGCCCGCGCCATGGGTGAATTAATGGTGATATGATTATTTTTGGTGTCCATTTCATCGCTGCCGACGATGCGATAGCGCACAATATCACCTTCTTCATTTTCTAATTCTACCCAGGCGCCAAAGAACACTTTGCCATCTTGCCTTGAGTCATAGTCGACGATTTTTAGCACTTCTAAGCGCTTCATTAAAAAGCGTACCCGACGGTCAATTTCTCTTAAACGACGCTTGCCGTAGATGTATTCTGCGTTTTCGCTGCGGTCGCCTAGGGCGGCGGCTTCAGATACCGCTTGCGTTACTGCAGGGCGTTCTACCTTCCATAAATATTTTAATTCCTCGTCCAACTTATGCCAGCCGGCCCGTGTAATAAGTGCGTTCTTCATTAAAATTGCCCAGAGATTGCTCGAACAGATAAAACTATTGTGACCCAGAGATCAGCAAGAAGAAAGCCAGCCATTTTTTTGAGCAAACACTCACTTTTTATCACAGGTTCATTTATTGCTAGACACAGTTAAAGAGAATGATTACTGCTTCTATCCTCAATGGTGGTAATTTAAAGGAATTCACATGAAAAAAGTATGCTCTGCAGCCTCTGTGGCCTTGCTAATGATGGCGAGCACCGTTCAGGCCGATGATCGTCCTGCTCATTTTAAAGGGGAAGCCGCGCCAAGCTGGGAAGTGGCGTTGACCAACCTCACTGAACACAACGAGCGTTTGGCAGCTCTGGTTAACAAAGATGAGCTCACGCTGAAGATCTCAATCACGTGCACCAGCTACCCTACACCTTAGAAAATGCGCTAGAACGTATGGAAGATGAGATTGAAGATATCGCTAAAACCCTAGAAAAAGTGCACGTGGCATCAGAAACCAATCAGCCAGATACTGTGAAAAAAGAAGGTGAAAAATATCTCACCGACGTTAAAAAAGTGCTGCCGCAATAATGGCTATTCGCTAGCCAGCAGCGAAGCAGCGTGCTTTTTGCTGGCTGTCTCTTAACTAGGCAGTGACTTTACATCTAAGATAGGGCCCTTAAAATAAAGTGTTTTGTATTCCACAGGAACCAAAGCAGATGTTCTCTTTTACTATTTCACTGCAAACAAGCTTTAGGTTAGCCCTGCGTCCACTTTGGCGCATTAGTACTGGTGAGTACAGCGAAAAAGGGTGGTTTACCTAATGCATAATCTTAGCCAATGGCAGCAGGTTGCCGACCAAACCTATCCTTTTTTTTAAAAAATAAAACGTTATTTCGTTCGTGAAGCCAGCTACTTAAAACGTGAGCAAGGGACGTTAAACGATCTCCTCGATTACACCCAACTACGCCATGAATTTTCTGATTATCTGTGGCTCGATCCCGACGAATTAGACGCCTTGACCTTACAGGTCATGGATGCCAATCATCCTGAGCAGGCGCCATTATTTGAACAGTTCCGCCATCAGGCCTTAGCCGTCCATCAGGATGTGTATGCACCCCGGCCGTTATATTGGGGAGAAAGCCGGCCGGTAGTCACGCCGGGCGTGCCGCAACTAGATGAGCAAGGGTTATCTTATCGCTGCAATGTGGCGTTAGTGGCTCACCACAGCGCCCAGCCACAAATAGTGGGTAACTGGGCGCTCGACTTTGCTGGTGATATCCCTATTACTCGGCCGGCCCCCGCCTTAGAAATGACCTTAAATAGCTTATATTTATTACCTGAATGGCGAGGCTACGGTATCGGCTCGGTAGTAAACCGAGTATTAAGCGAGCTGCTGTGTAACATATTGGCTCCCCCTTTAGCGCGGGCCTTGCCTCAAGAGTTACCCGCACCACCCGCCATTCAGTTTGATGCCGACTACACTAGCCGTAATGGCAAACGCTTAGGTAAACAAACATCCCGTCGGCTAGCGCCATTAGCTCGAAAGTATGGTTTACTTTATTACGATAGCAGCGGCTTTAGCCAGCAAGGCTCAGCGC
>JAAYRH010000178.1 GCA_012518835.1 Aeromonadales bacterium
AACTAATAGCGATGAACCAAGGTTAGCTCGGTGATATGAGTGATTTAAAATGCCACCGATCTTGTAGGTTCGGTGTTTTTATTAGGCGCTCACCCGCTTTTATACCAATCCAAGTAAGTATGTGAACAGTTTCCATTAAGGAAAAACTAACGATTAAAGACTTTTTTTGCCACACAAGAACACAGAAGGCACGGACGAAGTTCAGATGCGGCAAGTGATCAATACTGTATATGGTAAGCGCTCCTCTCGTTCAGGCTGTGTGTCTAACTCTTACCCATAGAGGGATCTTCTCAGATCTGTTCACTATTTTTCCGTGTTCTTCCGTGCCTCTTGCAACAAACAAGCGTGGCAAAAGGTTTTGATCAGTTAATTTTCCAGGTTGGTATTATAAGGTGTTAGTGATGTTTAGTTGGCAAGGCGTAAGCGAGTTTGTGGCGGTGGCAGAGGCGGAAAGCTTTACCCAAGCGGCTAAAAAATTAGGTATTTCAACTGCTCAAGTAAGCCGACAAGTGAGTGCGCTAGAAAAGCGTTTAGCGACTAAGTTGTTTTATCGCACCACCCGCCGTGTATCGGTAACCGAAGCGGGACAAATATATTATCAGCACTGTCGGCAAGTAATGGATGGGTTAGAAGAAGCCGAGCGCACCATTGCTAATATGCAGCAAACCCCGCAAGGGCGGCTACGACTCACGGCCCCGGTGACCTTTGGTGAGAAGACCATAGCGCCGCTAGTGAATGACTTTGTGCTGCGTTATCCCGAATTAGAAGTGCAATTAAACCTAACCAATCAAAAGCTTGACTTAGTCAATGAAGGTTACGACTTAGCGATACGCCTTGGCACACTAGCAGACTCTACCTTAATGGCGAAGCGCTTATCGTCTCGTACTCAGTATGTATGTGCTGCGCCCACGTACTTAGCCGCCCATGGTGAGCCTGCGGATTTAAATGAGCTAGAGCAGCATAACTGTTTGCAAGGTAATTTTGATTATTGGCGTTTTCAGGTAGCAGGTAAGGTCAGAAATGTGCGGGTAAGCGGCAATATGCAATGCAACAGTGGTTGGGCGTTATTGGACGCTGCGCTAAAAGGCATTGGCATAGTGCAACTGCCCGATTACTACGTGCAGTCGGCATTGGATGCGGGGTTACTAGTGCCGCTACTGACCGACTCTCAAGAGCCAAACGAAGGCATTTGGGCCCTTTATCCCCATAATCGTCAACTGTCTCCTAAAGTGCGTTTGTTAATAGATTACTTGAGAGAGGCATTACAAAAAAAATAAATATCTACTAATTGTAGATACAAATGGCTATGCACTAAGTGGATTCGAATGGGTTAATAATAAAGGAAATGTATTCGTTCATCTTAATTGCTTTAGGACTCATTAGCTTCTTGATTAAGGATGTAATTAATCTAACGGTAACTACTTAATAATCTATTTAATACACCTATATAATTTTTGGTCTATACTGGCGCCTAGGGATACAGGGAAGTATCTAAATATTCTAGGGGGGATAGTGTGCTTTATAGTGATATCTATTTAAAGAATGAGTATGGAAAGCTATATGAAGAAGTAGAGCAGGGGGAGTTTGTATCTTATTGCTATCGCTCTGCTGAGGGAGAAGTTAAACATAACTTTATAAAAAGAAAAATAGGTATAACTATCAATGGTGCCTCCTACTATGACTTAATTACTCCTTATGGGTATGGAGGGCCTACTATTATGGCGCTTTATGGCTGTAAAGAGAAGTTAGTGTCTGGCTTTAAAAGAGACTTTAAAGACTATTGCAAAGACAATAATGTAGTATCTGAATTTATTAGGTTTCATCCTATTAATAAAAACTATCAGGATTTTAATGAGGTTTATAAAGTAAGCTATTTAAGAGCCACCGTGATTACTAATCTTAAAGCTCATGAAGATCCCTTCCAAGTAGAGTTTAAGAAAGGCGCAAGAAAGGAGGTGCGAAGAGCACTACGATCTGGGGTGACCTACAAAGTATATAAAAATCCCAAATGCTTAACTAAGTTTAAAGAATTATATTACAGCACCATGGATAGAGCGGGCGCTGAAGGATATTATTTTTTCTCTGAACAGTATTTTGAGGATATATTAAATAATTTAAACGATGATATTTTAGTTATAGAGTTAGTTTATAATGAACAAGTGATTGCGAGTGCTTTGTATTTTATTAAGGGTAAGGTAATTCACGTACATTTATTAGGCCATGATGTTGAATATCGGCACCTTAATGCTAATAGTATTTTAGAGTACGCAGTTTGTATGTGGGGTAAAGAGCACGGTTATGATTATATTCATCATGGTGCAGGGTTAACTAATGATCCGGAGGATGCTTTACTAAAAAACAAACAAAAATTTGGGCAAAACGAAGAAGGTGGTTTTTATTTGGGCGAGAAGATATGGAATGATAAGGTTTATAAAGAACTATGTGCTTTAGAAAAGGTAGATAGCAATAAAAATCTTGGCTTCTTTCCCGCTTACCGGTTTAATGAGGTTAGAAAGTAAGCCATCGGCTCTGGTTAGAGACGATGGCTGTAATGCTTTATTTATGGGTCGCAGCTTTCATCTCTTTAACGAATTTTGTTAAGGCAGTGGTCATGGCGCTCATATCATCTTGATGTTGTTCGATAATTTTCACGATAGCTGAGCCAGAAATGGCACCCGCCGCACCGGCACTAATGGCGTCGCGCACTTGCTCAGGCGTGGCAATACCAAACCCAAGCAGCGAGGGCGGGGCATTATATTGTGCCAAGGTAGCCAGTAAAGAGTCGACGGGTTTGCCGGCTTTGGTTTCGGTACCCGTAACACCGGCGCGGCTAAGCAAGTAGGTATAACCTTGTCCGGCTTCGGCAATGCCTTTTAAGGTCGCCTCGTTAGCATTGGGTGGAGCGATAAAAATAGCTTCAATGCCGGCTTTATTAGCCGCCTCTTTAAAAGGGGCAGACATTTCTAGCGGTACGTCGGCTACTAATACTGAGTCGACGCCGGCTGCTGCTGCGCGTCGATAAAAGCTGTCGATACCCGGTGCATAAACTAAGTTGGCGTACACCAAGAGGCCAATGGGCATGTCAGGGTATTTTTCACGCACCCTTTTTAGCATGTTAAAACACACTTGGGTGGTGGTGCCGGCGCTAAGGGCGCGAATGGTTGACGCCTGTATAGTAGGCCCGTCGGCCACAGGATCAGAAAAGGGGATCCCCAGCTCTAAGGCGTCGGCACCACCGGCCACTAAGGCATCAATCACCTCCATCGACAGCTCCGGAGTGGGATCGCCTAAGGTAATAAAGGGGACAAAAGCGCCCTGATTATCGGCAGTTAAGCGTTCAAATAAACGGTGGTAACGGCTCACTTTGTGTCTCCTTTTACAGCCGCGGTAAGAGCGGCTTTTTGCTCTAAGATCTCGGCGACGGCAAAAATATCTTTATCGCCACGACCCGATAGGTTAACCACTAATACTTGTTCTTTCTCAGGCTCGGCTTCTGCCATTTTTAAGGCATAGGCCAGCGCATGAGAAGACTCTAGCGCAGGAATAATACCTTCGTTACGCGCCAGTGCCTGAAAGGCGTCTAGCGCTTCATCATCGGTCACCGATACATATTGAGCGCGACCGGTGGTGGCTAAAAAGGCGTGTTGCGGTCCTACCGACGGGAAGTCTAAGCCGGCGGATACTGAGTAAGACTCAGATACTTGGCCATCGTCGTTGTGCATCATCAGCGACAGCATGCCAAAGAACACGCCTTTGCGGCCTTCGCCTAAGGTAGCACCATGTTGGCCGGTATGAATCCCTTTACCTGCGGGCTCAACGCCAATCAATTTAACGTCGTCGTTATCTAAAAAGTCGGCAAATAAACCAATGGCATTAGATCCACCGCCCACACAGGCAATTAAGGCATCGGGCAGGCGCGCTTCGTGCTCCATAATTTGCACTTTGGCTTCCTCACCAATCATGCGCTGAAATTCGCGAACAATAGTAGGAAAAGGGTGCGGGCCAGCGGCGGTGCCGAGCATGTAGTGAGCGGTATCATAGTTAGTGGCCCAATCACGCAGTGCTTCGTTACAGGCGTCTTTTAAGGTGGAGGAGCCCGCATGGACTGGTATTACTTCGGCACCCATTAGCTCCATACGAAACACGTTGGGCTTTTGGCGCTCACAGTCTTTGGCACCCATATAAATGCGGCATTTTAAGCCCATTAAGGCACAGGCAAGGGCGGTGGCTACGCCGTGTTGTCCGGCACCGGTTTCGGCGATAATTTCGGTTTTGCCCATGCGCTTTGCTAATAAGGCTTGGCCAAGTACTTGGTTAGTTTTATGAGCACCGCCATGCAGTAAATCTTCGCGCTTTAAGTAAATGCGAGTGTTAGTGTGGCTAGCTAAGTTACGCACTCGAGTGAGAGGCGTAGGGCGGCCGGCGTATTCGCTTAATAACTCGCGAAATTCGCGCTCAAATTCAGGATCTTGTTGGGCATCTACAAAGGCTTGTTCTAATTGCAGCAGGGCTGGCATTAAGATCTGCGGCACATACATGCCGCCAAAATCACCAAAGAAGGGATTGAGTAAACTCATGATTGTTGGGTCCTACGTCCATAATGTCGAAGAGCTGCAAAAGCGGCAGTTAATTTGGCGGGATCTTTTTCCCCAGGCGCGCTTTCTACACCAGAATTAAAATCGAGACCGCTTACCCCTTGGGCTGCCGCAGTGGCAGCATTTTCAGGAGTAAGGCCACCCGCCAAGAGTGCATGGCGCTTGTCGGTGTCTTTTAGCAGCTGCCAGTCGAAGGTTTGACCAGTGCCACCGCTTTGGGTGTACTGGGCTTGTACTACTTGAGTATCAAACAATAAGCGATCGGCGTGGCTGGGTAAGGTAGGTAGCTGCTCATTAACCGGCACCGCCTGCCACACGGCAAGCTGGGGCGCTTGCTGCTTTAGTTGGCTTACATAGGCGTCGTCTTCGTCGCCATGCAGTTGCACTTGCTTTAAGCCCAATTGCTGAGCGGTGTTAACTACGTCATCAAGGCGGTGGTTTTGAAACACGCCCACATAATCTAGTGGGGCGGCCGCCATGATACTGCGTGCTTGTGCTACATCCACACAACGAGGGCTCTTGGCAACAAAAATCAGCCCGCCATGCACGGCACCGGCATCGTAGGCGGCGGCGGCATCTTGAGGTCGGGTAAGGCCACAGACTTTATTGCTACCTAAAATAAGCTTACGCGCGGCTAACTCTAAATTGGCTTCGCTCATTAATGAGCTACCCACCAAAAAGCCGTCCGCATAAGGCGCTAGTGCTTTTACTTGGGCATGCTCATAAATTCCTGACTCAGAGATCACTATGTGATCGCTTGGGATCATGGCTGATAAGCGACGAGTACGATCGAGATCGATGGTTAAGTCACGCAAGTCGCGGTTATTAATGCCAATCACTTGGGCATTAAGGGCGAGGGCGCGGGTGACTTCTTCTTCACTGATCACTTCGGTTAAAATCCCCATGTTGAGGGATTTAGCGACCGAGGCGAGCTCTCGATATTGCTCATCATCTAATACCGATAACATTAATAACACGGCATCGGCACGATAAAAGCGCGCTAACTTAATTTGGTAAGGATCGATAATGAAGTCTTTACAGATCACCGGTTGGCTAACTTGTTGGCGTACTTGAGTTACAAACTCAAACTGCCCCTGAAAATACTTTTCATCGGTGAGCACCGAAATCGCCGAGGCATGACGGCCATAAATAGCGGCAATAGCATCGAGATCAAAGTCTTCGCGGATCAATCCTTTAGAAGGGGAGGCTTTTTTACACTCTAAAATAAACGCCGGGCTTTTCGCCTGCAACGCCTCAATAAAAGGGCGATTGCTAGGCATTAAGCGGTTTTCAAAGCTGCTTAAGGGTTGGCTTTGTTTACGCTCGGCGACCCAGATTTTTTTATCGGCAACAATTTTGCCGAGCACAGTATCTAACATTGACTTAACTCCGCCAGTTGATTGGCTACTTCCATGGCTTTACCCGATTTTAACACAGCCAGCACCTGGGCAACGGCTTCTTTTAAGGTCTCGGCCTGTCCGTTCATCACTAACAAGGGCGCTACGTTCATTGCAATCACCCCTTGTTGGGCAGGGGTGCCTCGTCCTTGAAGTAGCTCTAAGGTAATGGCTTTGTTTTCGTGAGGCTCGCCGCCAGCAATGGCGCTAATGTCGTAGCGCTCAAGGCCTAGCTCTTCGGGGGTAATTTGATATTCACTAATAGAGCCGTTAATGATCTCGGCCACTGTGGTGGGGCCATGGATGGCAATTTCATCAAGGCCGCTGCCATGCACCACCATGCCGCGAGTTAAGCCCATGGTCACTAGGGTGTCGGCAATGGGGCGTACCATCTCTTCGGCATATACCCCCAGCACCATAAAGTCGGGGCGAGCGGGGTTAATCAGTGGCCCTAACAAATTAAAAATGGTACGAGTTTTTAGCGCTTGGCGCACCGGCATGGCGTGACGAATACCGCCGTGGTAATTAGGGGCAAAAATAAAGCATACATTGGTTTCATCCATGCAGCGCCGTGCTTGCTCGGGGCTCATATTTAAGTCAATGCCTAACTGCTCCAATAAGTCGGAGGAGCCAGACTTAGACGACACGCCACGGTTACCGTGCTTCGCGACCTTAATGCCACAGGCCGCAGCCACCAGCGCCGAAGTGGTAGACACGTTAATGGTGTTCATGCCATCGCCACCGGTACCCACAATGTCGCAAAAAGTGTATTCGGGGCGGGGAAAGGGCGAAGCGGCGGCCAATAGTGCTTGTGCCGCGCCGGCAATTTCATCGGGGGTTTCGCCTTTCATTTTTAGCACAGTGAGCAAGGAGGCCATGGTCATTTGATCCATATCGCCTCTTAGTAACTCATCGAACAAGCCTTGGGCTTGAGTGCGGCTAATATTTTCACCACGAAACAGCTGGTCCATGGCTTTGCCTTCGGGCGCACTTAAAAAGGCTAGGCTCTGTTCGAGTAGCTTGGCACCATCGGTGGTCATAATGGACTCAGGATGAAACTGAAAGCCTAACACTCGTTTTGCGGTGTCTTGCACCGCCATCGTCATGCCTTGATAGTCGGCAATTACCGGTAGCGTGCTGGGGATCTGAGTGCCGATCAGTGAATGATAACGAGCCACTGGTAAAGGGTTAGGTAAGTGTTCAAACACCCCTTTACCGGTATGAGTAATCAGCGAGCTTTTGCCGTGTTTAATTTCGCCGGCGCTCACCACTTGGCCACCGTAATGCTCAACAAGCGCCTGATGGCCTAAGCAAATCCCTAAAATAGGAAAGCGACCAATACAGGCGTTGATTAACGCTGGCATATTACCCGCTTCGCTAGGCGTGCCCGGCCCGGGAGAGAGCACTAAAATAGGGCGCTCACAGGCTTCCATGGCCGTCACTAAAGAGTCTACTGCCACGTTATTGCGATACACCTTAACGGTGGCACCCAAAGTGCGAAACTGATCCACTAAGTTATAAGTAAAAGAGTCGTAGTTATCTAATAAAAAAACGGTATTAGTCATGGCTCACCTCCGCCAATGTAGTGCCATGGGCAAGAGCAATGGCGTTAAGCACAGCTGCGGCTTTGCTGCGAGTTTCGTCGGCTTCGGCTTGCGGATCAGAGTCATACACCACACCAGCGCCGGCTTGCACATGAGCAATGCCTTCACTCACAAAGGCGGCGCGGATCACAATGCAGGTGTCCATATCGCCAAGGCCGTTTACATAACCCACGGCGCCGCCATAACTACCACGGCGTTCTTGCTCTACTTGACGGATTAAGGCGCTGGCGCGAATTTTGGGCGCGCCGGTTAAGGTACCCATATTCATACAGGCTTGATAACCATGGAGCGCGTCTAAGTCGTGACGCAAGGTGCCGACCACCCGTGATACCAAATGCATGACATGACTGTAGCGATCGACACTGAGCAAGTCTTTGACATAGCGGCTGCCGGGCTCACTAATGCGAGCAATATCGTTGCGCGCCAGATCCACCAGCATTAAATGCTCGGCGGTTTCTTTGTCGTCTTGGCGTAGCGCTAGTTCAATGCGGCCATCGAGATCTAAGTTAATACTGCCATCGGCGTTAACACCGCGCTTGCGGGTACCGGCAATAGGGTACATTTCCACTTGGCGACTGGCATGATCAAACTTAATAGAGCTTTCGGGGCTGGCACCAAACAAGGTGAAGTCTTGGTCGTTCACGTAAAATAAATAGGGGCTGGGGTTAGTTTGTTTTAACGTGCGATACGCGGCCAGTGGTCGGGGGCAGGGTAAGCTGAAACTGCGCGAAGGCACCACTTGAAAAATATTGCCGTCTTTAATTTGCTCTTTTAACTCCAGCACATCGGCTCTAAATTGGGCATCGCTTTTATTGACTTGGATTTTACCCGGTAATTGGGTATCGGCGTGTGGCTGCGGGTGAGACTGGCCACAGGCACGAGCGAGTTCATTAAGGCGCGCTTGTAAGCGGGCTTGCTCGCTGGGAGCATAAATGGCCGCCGATAAATGGCATTGCTCTTGTTTATGATCCAGCGTGATCAGCGTTTCGGCTAAATAAAAGCAAAAGTCGGGGCAGCGATTAATGCCTTCGGGCACCTCGGCTAGGTCTTCAAAAGAGGCAATTAAGTCATAGGCAAAAGTGCCGGCCAAAAATACATGCTGTTGGCCTAAGTCCGCTTCAAAACGGGTTAAAATAAGGCGGAGGGTTTCTAATACCGAGGGCGCTTTAAGGCGACTGTCCTCATCTAAGTTGCTATCACTTTCGCCAAACGTAACGGTGAGCTGTTGCTCGGTGCGCTCACCCCCTAAGGCGGCGGCCACTAAGTCAAGGGCCGGTTGGCCGTTATTATTTAAGGCCGTTAAGGTTACGGTGCGACCGTGACACACTAGGCGCACACAGGCGTCTAGCATTAGTAAGCTTTGGGTGCCGGCTTTGGTATCAATTTCTGCCGACTCAAGTAACATGCTGTTGTCGCCGGTATGGGTAAGAGCGGCAAACAAGGCAAGGGGGTCATCGGTATAGGGTGCATCTTGCAATAATACGTGGAGCTGACCATGCGCCATGGTTAATATTCCTTATGTGTTAATTGCGGTCATCAGGTATTTGTCTGATCACCTGGCTGGCAATGTCGTCATCAGTCACCAACGCAAACGCCGTTGGTGGTGTGCTTAGTAAGGTTTGCGATTGCCATCGCCAAAAAATAGCCGTTGTTGGTTTCATCAGGTCACCTTTTATCGGATAATAAAAAAGCCCGCAGGGTGCGGGCTTTTTATGTTCGCTGAGACTTTAAAACGAATACAGCAAATCACACGCCCGAACTTAGGGAGTGTGCCACCACCAAATCATGGTTACTGGAGAACTTTGCTGGATCATTGCGCTCTGCTCGTTAATCGGAAACTAGGTATAGTTAAACGATAATTGAGGGGGCAAGTCAACCCCGAGCACAGGATTTTTTTATGCGAATAGATTTGCACAGTCATTCTACGGCCTCTGATGGTGTGCTTACGCCCAGTGAATTACTGGCTCGCGCCGCCGAAAAAGAAGTAGATGTGCTGGCGCTGACTGATCACGACACTGTAGCCGGTTTGGCCGAAGCCGCGGTGGCGGCAAGCAAGCACGGTGTGCGATTAATTAATGGCGTTGAGATCTCATGTACGTGGGAAGCGCTCGAAATTCATGTGGTGGGGTTAAATATTGATCCCACTCATAAAAGCCTAGAGCAGCTGTTAACCGAGCAACAAGAAAAACGTGAGGCTCGCGCCCGCTTAATGGCTGAGCGGTTAGAGAAAGCTCACTTTGTGGGCGGCTATGAAGGAGCTAAAGCCATTGCCGGCGACGCGCCCATTACTCGCAGCCACATGGCAAAGTGGCTAATGAGCCAAGGGGCGGCGGACTCCATGGGTAAAATTTTTAAGAAGTACTTAAGCCGTGGTAATACCGGCTATGTGCCCCCCACCTGGTGTACCGTTGCCGAAGCCATTCAAACCATTCAGGCTGCGGGGGGAGTGGCGGTATTAGCCCATCCTACTCGCTACGATCTGTCTAATAAATGGATCAGAAAAGTGCTGAGCGCCTTTGCCGAGCAAGGCGGTGATGCCATGGAAGTATCTATGGCTCAGCAGAGTCCACAAGAACGTGCTACGTTGGGGCAATGGAGCAAAGATTATCAATTAGCCGCGTCGGTGGGCTCAGATTTTCATTATCCTAGCCAGTGGCGTGAATTGGGCCGACAGCTGTGGTTGCCCAAAGAAGCCACGCCCATATGGACGCGCTTTATTTAAACAATCATTCCGGGAGGAATTATGAGTCAATATTTTGAACTGCACCCCGAAAACCCTCAGCCACGCTTGATCAGCCAAGCGGTGGCGGTGATCCGCCAGGGCGGTGTGCTGGTGTATCCCACCGATTCGGGCTATGCCATTGGTTGCTTAGTTGGCGATAAAAACGCCATGGAGCGCATTTGTCGTATTCGTAAAATAGAAAAAGACCATAACTTTACGTTGGTGTGCAGAGACTTATCAGAGCTGTCTTTTTACGCTCGAGTAGATAACGTGGCGTTTCGCTTAATGAAAAATAACACTCCAGGTGCTTATACTTTTATTTTGCCGGCCACCAAAGAAGTACCAAAGCGCCTACAAAACCCCAAGCGTAAAACCATTGGTTTGCGGGTGCCGAATAACCCTATTACCTTGGCGCTGTTAGAAGCCCTAGGTGAGCCGTTAATGTCGGGTAGTTTAATTATGCCGGGCGAAACTGATGCCGAGTTTGATCCTCACACTATTCGTGAGCAATTAGAAAAGCACGTCGATCTTATTATTGACGGCGGCATTGTAGATCCCAAACCTACCACAGTGGTAGAGCTGTACGACGATAATCCCGTTATTGCCCGTGTGGGTGCTGGCGATGTGACTCCTTTTGAATAAGCCCCTAGGTAATACAAATAACATGACTGAAAAATTACAAAAAGTGCTGGCCCGAGCAGGTAAAGGCTCACGCCGTGACATCGAAGCGCTGATCAGCCTAGGGCGAGTGAGTGTCGATGGTAAGGTGGCGGTGTTAGGCGATCGCGTGACCGGCGCCGAACAAATTCGACTCGATGGCCATTTGGTAGAAACTAAGGCCGAAGAGGAAATTATTTGTCGCGTCTTGGCTTACCATAAACCCGAAGGGGAAGTGAGCACTCGTAAAGATCCTGAAGGACGCCCTACGGTATTTGATCGCTTGCCTAAATTACAAGGCGCACGCTGGATTTCGGTAGGTCGCTTAGATGTCAATACCTCAGGTTTATTGCTGTTTACTACCGATGGCGAGTTGGCGAATCGTTTAATGCACCCTCGTCACGAAATTGACCGTGAATATGCCGTGCGGGTATTTGGTGAAGTTAATGAAGCCATGCTGCAGCGCCTACGTAAAGGGGTGATGCTAGAAGATGGTATGGGTAAGTTTGATACCATTAAGTTCCAAGGTGGCGAGGGCATGAATAACTGGTTTCATGTCACGCTACGCGAAGGGCGCAACCGTGAAGTGCGCCGTTTATGGGAGTCCCAAGGCACTCAAGTGAGCCGTTTGATCCGGGTGCGTTATGGCAAAATAAATATGCCTAAAGCACTGCCTCGCGGCGGTTGGGCCGAGTTACCTCTCGATGAAGTGAACTATTTACGCGGTGAAGTGAGCCTGCCACCCGAAAAAGAAAGCAAGGTGGATGTCAACGGGCCCGAGCGTTATAAGCAAGCGTCGCAAATTCGCAAAGCGGTACGCAAGCATAATTCACGGGTGCGCAGTGAAGGCGCCGCTGGCGCTGGGCCGAAGAAAAAGCCGGCCCCTACTCGCCCGCGCAGCGCCAACCCTAAACAAAAGCGCAGAACGCGGATGTAGGGTTAGGCAAAGTGCGGGACGGGATGACAAAGGTCGGAAAGGGATGGGCAAGAGCGGGGGACGGGATAACAAAAACCGGAAAGGGATGGGCAAGAGCTGGGGACAACATAACAAAGTTCGGGACGAGATAACCGAAACCAGTGTCTGCCATAGCTCTCGCTTATCACTTTCCTAGCTTTAGCTCATGTTGTCCCTAGTTTTAGCTTATGTCTTTCCCAGCCCTAGCTTATCTCGTCCCTAGTGTTAGCTTTCGGATCTCGCTTTGCGAGATTGCGCGAATAAATTTGCGCCTACAA
>JAAYRH010000179.1 GCA_012518835.1 Aeromonadales bacterium
TGACCGTGAGCGGTTGCCCCGTGTCAGTGGATGCGCATTATAGACAGCGCCTAGTTAAGCGCAAGGACTATTTTGTATAAAACAGCACTTTGGTGGCCGTTCGGTCAAACACCCAGCGTAAATACAGGTTATCTACAGACTTATCCACAAAATAACAGCGGTAAGCTATACGCTATAAGCCAAAGATAAGTGAAAGTTCAGTGTTTGTTTTAACTGACGGCGTACTGCGTAAAACGTATAACCTGAGACATATTGCTTAATATGATCATCACACTTTTACGCTTTGCTCCTTATCTTCGTTTCTCTATCTGCAGTGAAGCCGCTAAGATGAAATTATTGCTTCTCAACTTTATGAGTTTATAGATGTCGGCTACGCTGAAAAATTATAACGGTATCGCTCCTACTCTTAATAAAGGTGTGTTCGTCGAGGCCTCTGCTATTTTGTACGGTGATATTACCATAGGACCAGATGCCAGCATTTGGCCGCTAGTAGTGGCGCGTGGGGATGTGAACTTTATCCGCCTTGGTGCACGTACGAATATTCAAGATGGTTCAATCTTACATGTGACTCGGCCCAGCGAAGTATTGCCCACCGGTTTACCTTTAATTATTGGCGATGATGTCACCATTGGTCATAAAGCCATGCTGCATGCTTGCACGGTGGGTAACAGAGTACTTATTGGTATGGGAACTATCATATTAGATGGTGTGGTTATAGAGGACGATGTGATGGTGGGTGCCGGCAGCTTAGTGCCACCGGGCAAAACATTAGTCTCAGGTTACTTATATGTGGGCTCGCCCGTAAAACAAGCGCGCCCACTCACCGCTGCAGAAAAAGCGTTTTTGCCAGCATCTGCGGCTAATTATGTACGATTAAAAAATGAATATTTAAATTCGCGCTAACTAAATCGTCCTGACGGCGGCCGCTAAAGATAAATGCCCCCGTCGGGCGAAAAAGCTTCCTGACCAATCAGCTCGCTAACTTGCTCTTCAATATCAAAGCGCACCGCTTCAAAGGCTAATACTATGTTGGCTTCATCTATAAGAGACTGGCCACTTAAATGCTCTAGTCGCTCTAAGCTAATAAAACAAGCAACCTGAGTCCCCATCCATTGGCTACTAAAAGCGACTCTTTGTTGCTCGGCTTGCCAGTCAAGATCATCATTCACAATAATATCTTGGTTCATAGCTGCTCCTGTAATGTTGCACGCAAGGCGTTTAGCACCGGCAACATGTTGGGTCGGACTTGGCGCCATAAATAAAAACTTTCTGCTGCCTGCCCTACCAACATTCCCAAGCCATCATGACGCTCAGCTAAGCCTTGTTCTCTGGCCCAGCGCAAAAAAGCCGTTTCTTGAGCACCGTACATCATATCGTAGACGCGACTAGTAGAATGGCAAACCTGCGCACTTAAAGCAGGCATTTCGCCTTGCAAACTCGCCGAGGTACTATTAATAATAATATCAAAAGGTTCACTGAGTTCATCTAAGGGACAGCTGGAGATAGGCCCAAGATGAGAAAAGTGCTGAGCTAATTCGTCGGCACGTGCAGACGTTCTATTAGCAACCACCAGCTTGGCTGGCAGCTCTGCTAATAGCGGTGCTATCGCTCCACGTGCAGCCCCACCCGCTCCTACCAATAAAATGTTTGCACCCCTTAGAGGGAAACCGAGCCGCTTTAGATCCATCACTAAACCCGCACCATCGGTATTATCTCCAAGCCAACGCCCATCAGGTAAGCGGTGCAGCGTATTAACGGCGCCAGCTAACTGAGCCCGCTCGGTTAGCTCATCGGCAAGCTCCAGCGCTTCAGTTTTAAAAGGCACGGTTATATTACAGCCACAACCGCCCTGCTCAGCAAAATGGCGCAAGCTCTCAGCAAAGCCGTCGAGTGGCGCTAATAAACGCTGGTAATCCAACTGTTGACCGGTCTGCTCAGCAAACTGCTGATGAATGGCCGGCGATTGGCTGTGGTTAATGGGATGACCAATAACAACATAGGTGTCCATGATATTGTCTCTCTATTAATAATAAAATGAGCGGCAACCCTGACTTCTACGCCTAATGCCTAACTGATATTGCTATCGCGATGACTGTTATGGTTGCATTAATTACTAAAACGAATAGATTTTGGGTTAACGAACAAAAAATTTTGTGGGTAACCTTGGATACTGAACTATTAAAGACCTTTCTGGAAGTCTCACGCACTCGCCATTTTGGCAAAGCGGCAGAACACCTTTACCTTACACCATCTGCGGTTAGCTTTAGGATCCGACAGCTAGAGAGTCAGTTGGGCGTTACTTTATTTACTCGCCTGCGTAATAATATTCAGCTGACGTCTTCAGGTGAAGCGCTGATCCCTCATGCCGAATCGATGTTATTGGCTTGGGCTCGCGCTCAGCATGAGGTGGCACTAAGCGAGCGTCAGACTCAGCAGCTAGCCGTCGCTGGCACCGCTAATCTTTGGGATGCTTACTTGCAAGCTGGGCTGCACCGACTTTATTGCGAACTACCTGCGCTTTCGCTGCGCGCTGATATTCGTACCCCAGAGCAAATGACCCGCTCCTTACTTGGGCGCACTTTAGACTTGGCATTTTTAACCGATCCCGCCCGCATCGAAGGGGTGCGCCATGTGGCACTGCATACGATGGAACTACAGTTGGTCTCTACTTACCCCAACTTAGATACGGCTAAAGCTATGGAAAAAGAATATATTCGTATTGATTGGGGGACCGCTTTTAATACGCAGCATGCTAAGTTGTTTACTACTGCTAATCCCCCCTTACTACACACAGGCTCGGTACGTATTGCGCTAGAGTATTTATTACATCACGGCGGCAGTACCTTTTTGCCCAGCTCAATGATCCAGCATTATCAAGAACAAGAGCAGCTATCGATTGTCGCTGATACGCCTTCAATTAAACGAGAGGTATACGCCGCTTATCTTCCGGGAGGAGAGCGCCAAGAGCTTATTGATCAAGTCATCACTCTTTTTGCTCCCCAAAATGGCGACTCTTAAACCCAGTCCCTGGGGACTAAAAACTCATTTAGTTTTGCCTCGGCGCTGTCTGCTGCTGGTTGCCAGTCGTATTCCCAACGCACCAGTGGCGGCATAGACATTAAGATGGACTCGGTACGCCCACCCGTCTGCAAGCCAAACAAGGTGCCACGATCGTAAACCAAGTTAAATTCTACATAGCGGCCACGACGATACAGCTGAAATTGACGCTGCTGTTCACTGTAAGGAGTCTCTTTACGGCGCTCAATAATAGGCAGGTAGGCGTCTAAATAGCCATTGCCCACCGCTTTCATAAATTCAAAACAAGTGTCAAATGGCCAAAAGTTTAAGTCGTCAAAGAACAATCCGCCCACGCCGCGGGTTTCTTCACGATGTTTAAGATAAAAGTAATCGTCACACCATTTTTTGTACTCAGAGTAAACTTGCTCACCAAAAGGCGCACATAAGTCGTGGGATACCTGATGCCAATGGCGACAATCTTCTTCCTCTGGGTAAAAAGGAGTTAAGTCAAAACCGCCCCCAAACCACCACACCGGCTCTGCCCCTTCTTTTTCAGCAATAAAAAACCGTACATTAGCGTGACTAGTCGGTACATGGGGATTATGAGGATGAATAACTAAAGAAACGCCCATGGCTTCAAAAGAACGACCTGCCAGCTCAGGACGATGTGCCGTGGCTGACGCCGGCATCTGAGTGCCATAGACATGAGAAAAGTTCACTCCGCCTTGCTCAATAACCTGGCCATCTTTTAACACCCGACTACGGCCACCACCACCTTCTGCTCGCTGCCAGCTATCTTCTATAAAGCGACCTGTGCCATCAGCCTTTTCTAGCTCTGCACAAATATCATCTTGTAACTGCAGTAAAAAAGCTTTCACTGCGCTAATGTCGGGGGGAGTGCTCATATCAATTCCTCTAAATAGTATTCAATTAAGCGGGACGCACTATAGCACCACTACAGGCGTCCTGGATCAAGGAGGGGTTGGTTAGGCCATCGGTTTCGCCAGGTAAAATATAATCCAGTTCATCTCCCAACTCCGCAGTAAGCTGGGCGGTGGTGCGAGCCGGTGCATCGCCGCTTTTATTAGCACTACTAGAGACTAACGGCTTCCCAAACGCTAAACATAAGTCTCGCACTTGACGATGTGCCGTTACTCGTACCGCTAACGAATTAAAACGTCCCGTTAGCCAAGGGGGTGCTGTGGCCTTTGCTGGAATAATCCAGGTATAAGGGCCTGGCCAAGTATTCAGTAGTTGTGTGAGCCGCCCTGGCGGTAGAGCAGCTAAGTCTAAATAGGGCGCTACCTGACTAAAGTCAGCGGCAATCAGCACTAAGCCTTTTTCTACTGCGCGCTGTTTAATGCTCAGTAATTTCATTACCGCGGGTTCGTTATCGGGATCACACCCTAAGCCAAAGACAGCTTCAGTTGCATAGCCAATTACCCCGCCTTGCTGCAGATGCTCAATAGCAGTTTGCAATCTGGGTTGCTTCATTAACGTCTTACTTCCTTTACTCTAACAGTGGGGTTAAACAGCTGCACCTTGAAAGCCACAGCCTTTTTTAGGACATATCTGGCGCCCTTTACGCACCACTAAAATCTTAAACCCACACTCGGGACATGGTTTAGCCAGCGGTTTATCATTCACCACAAAACGACAACTTGGGTAGCAGTTACAAGCATAAAAACGCTTGCCGTAGCGAGAAGTCCTAGCCACAAGCTGACCTTGTGTGCATAACGGACAGCTAGGCTCTGTTTGGCCTTGCTCATTAATATCAGCAATATGGGAACATTCAGGGTAATGAGTACAGCCAATAAAAAGCCCGTAACGGCCTTTTTTTATAGCTAATGGGTGGCCACAGTCGGGACACTCGCTACCTTCGAGGACTTTTTCTATATCTTGATCGTGCTCGATGACTTTTAGCGGCCGCAAATAGTGGCAACTAGGATAGGCAGAGCAACCTAAGAAGGCACCATGTTTACCATGGCGTAATTCAAGAGGGGACGCACATTGCGGACAAGTAGCTTGCTCTTGTTCGAGAGCAAGCTCTTGGGTATTAAATAGACTGGGATCGATTTTCGACATTCAGCGCCTCCGAATTCATTACCTGAATTCTACCAGCGCAACTGCTTTCAGTGAACTGCCCCTTCAGGCTGCTCAAAAACCAGATCTTCTAATTGATGATAAGCGGACTCCCCGCCTGGTACATTAAATAGCACCATCATCACTACCCATTTCAGATCGTCTAACTCAATCTCAGGAGGATCTAGCTCCATTAATCGGTCAATCACAATTTCGCGAGTTTCTGCATTCAGAACTTGGATCTGCTCTAAGAACAGTAAAAAGCCTTGTCCTTCCGCATTAATCTTATACGCTTCTTCTAATGTATAAATGCGAAAAGAAGTCGGCTCGGTTAGCGCCTGATTAGGCGTTTCTTCCATTTCTTGCAGCTCAGCCAAACGCTCTAGCCAAGCTAGCGCCTTCAGGATCTCGTGTTTATGAAAACCCACCTCAGTTAATTCGTCGGCGAGAGCATCCTGTTCTACCATGCCATCAACATCAGTATGGATGTAGGTTTCGAACAAGTACATTAGTACGTCGAACATGATCAGCTCCTCTTCGCTCTGACATAACCCCCCGCTACAGATTCCACCCAGCCTGCCAATTCCAGCTCGACCAGCTGAGTGAGAACATGTTGTACCGGCTGCTGACAACGGGACGCAATAACATCCACCGCCGTTGCCTCAAATCCTACGTTATCCAACAACTGAGGATAAGGCAATGACTCCTCAGTCTCATCTTGCTTAATCTTGACGGGTACCGCTGAAAAGGCCAGTAACTCTTCTAAAATATCATTAGCGGTTATAACCAGCTTCGCGCCTTGCTGTACGAGTTGATTACAACCACTGGCTTGGGGATTTTGCCGTGCCCCAGGTACTGCAAATACCTCCCGCCCTTGCTCCAGCGCGTAACGTGCGGTAATTAAACTACCACTGCGTTGGGCGGCCTCAATCACTAACACCCCCAAACTTAGGCCACTAATAATGCGATTACGGCGCGGAAAGTGATGTGCTAATGGACCTACCCAAGGATAGCACTCAGAAATTAAAGCGCCGCCTTGTGCAATTAACTCTTTAGCTAAACGTTGATGACGCTTAGGGTAACAATTTGCTAACCCTGAACCTAATACAGCTAAGGTGATACCGCCTGCATCTATCGCAGCCTGATGACTCAGGCCGTCGATTCCTAGCGCCAAGCCCGAGGTGATAACTGCGCCAGCGTCTACTAAAGGAGGGATGAGCTGCCGAGTGTTTTCTTTGCCCACATAAGAAGGATGACGACTGCCCACTACTGCAATTTGCGAATGCGTGAGGGCTGCCAGCTCACCTTCTACAAATAATAATAACGGCGCCGCCGGTATCGCCCTCAGTTGCTCAGGATAATCGGGATGATCCCAAGGCAAAATATAACGATGGGCGCCCTCTTGCTGCCACGTTAATAACGCAGCCAATATGTCATCATGGCTAGTAGATAACTGCTGTAACTGTGCTGATGAGAGATGACTGTTGGCTAGCTCGCCTGAACGATACCAATCACTGCCCAGTCGATTATATAACTGAATAGCCCGTACCGGACCGATACCGCTAGTATGCTGTAGCGCCAGCCAGGGTAATAACGGATGTCGTTCAAGAGGAAAGCTTGCCATTACCAACCTCGCTTAGTGACAGTTTCTGTTCGGTGTACTACGTTAGGGGGACTAGCTACAGTCAAAGTCTGCTCGGGTGCAAACAGCGAGTCTTGTAAGCGAATTTCTTGTTGTGCACTTAGTACCCAAGCCCAGCTCGTTAACTTCTCTAGCTGAAATACCATAATCCGCCCTACCTCAAGTGGTGGAGATCCTAAATGGTCAGCGCGAGCTACCCCATAGACATCCCCTAAGCTAAGACCATGGTGGCGTCCTTTATTAATAAACACCACTCCACCGGCACCAACCATGCTAGCTTGTCCGGTCAGCGATAAAATATATGCCTGAGAGAGAGAAGGTCCTGGTTTAGGATAATAAGTTGGTGGACCTGCCTTTTCGGTAGCTCGAGGCAGCACTTTATCGCCTGCTCGCAGTTCTTGCTGCTGCGTCATAATGTGAGCCGTGCTGATATTAGCGTGGCTGTTATCCACTTTAATGGTGCCAAGGCGTTGCAGCTTTTGCCCCAGCTCGTGTCCTTGATAACGGTCTTTCAGCTTAACGAGGGGGCGATAGACATCATATAACTGCTGGGGAACTAAAGTGCCAGCAAGCCGCACGGGCCGGTCGGAGGTTAAGAGTTGACGCCCTTGAAGATCCGGTAAAATAGTCGCTGCCTGTTGCACCTGATCGCTATCTAGCAAGCGCTCGTTATCGATAAAAGGCGCTAGCCGCAGTGCCGAAATAGGTGCTGTATGGGCAGCTAACGCACTGCTGCTAATCAATAACCAAAGTAATAATCGAACCGTGAGATCCATCTCATCTCGTCCTCTGTTAAGTGTTGCTGTTTTTTATGTGCCGAAATGGCTAAAATACTACCAATCTCGATAGAAAAATAAGTTAGGCAACTATGGCAACATTATTAAAAGTATTACGTTTCCCTGATGAGCGCTTACGCACGGTGGCTAAGCCCATCACTGAATTTACTCCTGCACTACAGCAAATTGTAGATGATATGTTTGAAACCATGTACGCAGAAGAAGGGATCGGCTTGGCCGCCACCCAGGTAGATATCCATCAGCGCTTGATCGTTATTGATGTATCAGAAGACAGAGATCAACGTTTAGTGCTGATCAATCCCGAAATTATTGAGCAAAGAGGTAGCACCGGTATCGAAGAAGGTTGTTTATCCGTCCCTGGCGCTCGTGCCTTGGTGGAAAGAGCTGAATTTATTAAAGTCCGCGCTCAAGATCAGTTTGGTAGCTCTTTTGAATTAGAGGCAGACGATCTACTTGCTATTTGTATCCAGCATGAGATGGATCATCTGATCGGTAAGCTGTTTGTTGATTACTTGTCTCCTCTGAAGCGCCAGCGTATTCGTCAAAAAATGGAAAAGCTGACCCGACAAGAAGCCCAAGAACTTAATCATTAAGGATGTTTCTTGAGTAAACTCAATATTATTTTTGCCGGTACGCCGGACTTTGCCGCTCGTCATTTACAGGCATTACTGGACTCAGAGCATCAGGTAGTAGCGGTGTATACTCAGCCCGATCGCCCAGCTGGACGAGGAAAAAAGTTGACCCCCAGCCCAGTGAAGATCACTGCCGAGCAAGCGGGCATTCCGGTATTACAGCCCGCCAGCTTGCGCGATGCGGATGCTCAACACACCCTTGCCGCCTTTAATGCCGATATTATGGTAGTGGTGGCTTACGGTCTTATTTTGCCCGCCGCCGTGTTAGCCGCACCACGTTTAGGCTGCATTAACGTCCACGGCTCTTTATTACCTCGCTGGCGTGGGGCTGCTCCTATTCAGCGCGCCGTATGGGCCGGCGATAGTGAAACCGGAGTCACTATCATGCAAATGGATAAAGGGCTAGATACCGGCGCCATGCTCCATAAGGCAGCCTTGCCTATTGAAAGCACTGACACTTCGGCCACCCTATATGAAAAGCTGGCCGACATTGGCCCCAAGGTGCTGTTAGATAGCTTAGCGCTATTAGCGAGTGGACAGGCTCATGCTGAACCGCAGGATGAAAGTCTCGCTAATTACGCCGACAAGCTGTCTAAAGCCGAAGCTCTTATCGATTGGCAGCAACCCGCTGCTCATATTGAACGCTGTGTACGAGCTTTTAATCCCTGGCCGGTGAGTTATTTCACGTTAGGCGAGCACAATATCAAGCTATGGCAAAGCCAAGTGCTGGATGAAGCAAGTGAGTTAGCGCCAGGCACCGTAATACGCGCCACTAAAACCGGTATTGATGTCGCCACTGGTCAAGGCGTATTACGATTAATGAGTCTGCAGATCCCCGGTAGAAAAGCCATGAGCTGTCAGGATTTATTGAATGCTCGCCAAGACTGGTTTCTACCTGGCAAGCTGCTCGCTTAATTATTCTTAACTCATTGGTAAAATTATGAAAACCCGCGCCGCTGCTGCGAATATACTGCATCAGGTACTACATCAAGGTCAGTCGTTATCTACCCTACTGCCCCGCTACCACTCCCAGATAGCCGCCAAAGACAGCGCCCTCCTCCAAGAACTCTGTTTTGGTACGTTACGATGGTACAGCCGACTGGATGCGGTAGCTAAACAGCTGCTTAGCAAGCCACTTAAAGGCAAATATCGCCCTGTGCATTCGCTGATCTTGGTGGGTATTTATCAGCTACTGTATACCCGTATTCCTGCCCATGCGGCACTGGCCGAAACCGTCGCGGCGTGCAAACCATTAAAAGCGGATCCTTTTAAAGGAATGGTGAACGGCGTACTGCGCAATGTACAACGCCAACAGGAAAGCTTATTAGCCAAAGTAGATGCCTTACCACAGCTACGTTTAGCTCATCCCAACTGGTTGGTTAAACGACTACAAGCTGCTTATCCTGAGCAATGGGAAGCCATTTTAGAGGCGAATAACCAGCGTCCGCCGTTATGGCTGCGCGTTAATCAGCGTCAGTACAGCACCGCTGACTATATGGCATTATTACAAGATGCCGACTTAGCGGCCGAACCCGACGCTTTAGCCCATCAGGCACTACGCTTATTGCAGCCGGTGGACGTTAATCGCCTACCGGGCTTTGAGCAAGGCGCTTGCTCAGTACAAGACGCCGCCGCCCAGTTAGCTGCATTATTACTGGCGCCTGCACCGAACGAATTAGTGCTGGATGCCTGTGCGGCCCCTGGTGGAAAAATGGCGCACCTACTGGAGCTGCAACCCGCCATCGCGCAGCTAGTCGCCATGGATCAAGACCCAGAGCGACTCAAGCGCGTGCATCAAAATCTAGAGCGCTTAGGGTTAACTGCCACCGTGTTACAAGGCGATGGCGCCTATCCGGAGCAATGGTGGCAAGGGCCGCTCTTTGATCGCATCTTATTAGATGCCCCTTGCTCTGCCACCGGCGTGATCCGCCGCCATCCTGATATAAAATGGCTACGACGACCCGAAGATATTACCCAACTGGCAGCACTTCAAGCGCAGATCTTAGATGCCTTATGGCAGCAGCTCACCCCAGGGGGTACGTTCTTGTATGCCACTTGCTCTATTTTACCTCAAGAAAACAGTGAGCAAATTAAGGCCTTTTTACAGCGCACTCCCGACGCCCAGTTATTGCCACTGCATGAGGCAGACACACCAGAGCAACCGGGGTGGCAGCTATTGCCCGGCGAAGAGGACAGAGATGGCTTTTACTACGCCAAACTGGGCAAACGGTCATGAAAATTATTATCTTGGGTGCCGGTCAGGTGGGAGGCACCCTTGCCGAAAACTTAGTAGGTGAAAACAACGACATTACCATTGTGGACACCAACTCAGAACGACTACGCGCTTTACAAGATAAGTACGACTTACGAGTAGTGAACGGCCACGGCGCTTTTCCTAATGTGCTGCGCGAGGCCGGCGCCCAAGATGCCGACATGTTGGTGGCCGTCACTAGTAGTGATGAAACCAATATGATTGCCTGCCAAGTGGCTTATTCATTATTTAATACCCCGAATAAAATCGCGCGGATCCGCTCACTGGAGTTTTTAGCCGAGCGCGATCGACTCTTTAATAAAGAAGCACTGCCAGTCGATAACTTGATTGCTCCCGAGCAGCTGGTCACTGAGTATATTTACCGGTTAGTGCAATATCCTGGCGCCTTGCAGGTGGTGGACTTTGCCGACGGAAAAGTGGGTTTAGTCGCCATTAAAGCTTACTACGGCGGCCCGTTAGTGGGGAAAGCCTTGTCGAGCTTACGCGAGCATATGCCCAATATTGATGCGCGAGTAGCAGCTATTTTTCGCCAAGACCGACCAATACGCCCGCAAAGTACCACCATTATTGAAGCGGGCGACGAGGTGTTTTTTGTGGCGGCCAGCGGCCATATTCGTACGGTGATGGCAGAGCTACAGCGGCTCGAGGGGGATTATAAACGCATTATGATCGTCGGCGGCGGCAACGTGGGCGCAGGCTTGGCACGGCGTTTAGAAAAAAGATATACCGTTAAGCTGATTGAACACACCTTAGCGCGGGCAGAGCAGTTGTCGGAGGAGTTAGAAAATACCATTGTCTTTTGTGGTGATGCCGCTGACCAAGCGCTGTTAATAGAAGAGCATATTGACCAAATTGATGTGTTTATTGCCGTCACTAACCAAGATGAAGCCAATATCATGTCAGCCATGCTGGCCAAAAAGCTGGGTGCTAAAAAAACCATGGTATTGATCCAACGCAGCGCCTATGTGGATTTAGTACAAGGTGGCAGTATTGATGTGGCCATTTCGCCGCAGCAAGCTACCATTTCGGCTCTACTAACTCATGTGCGCCGCGCCGATATTGTCAATGTGTACTCCTTACGTCGGGGTGCTGCCGAAGCGATTGAAACCATAGCCCACGGGGATAGCACAACCTCTAAGGTAGTCGGCAGGCAAGTGGGAGAGTTAAAGCTGCCACCTGGTGCTACGGTGGGGGCTATCGTGCGCGGCGATGAAGTGATTATTGGTCATGACCAAACGGTGATTGAACAAAATGACCATGTGGTGCTATTTTTAGTAGATAAAAAGTTTATTCCAGAAATAGAGCGGCTTTTTCAGCCTAGCCCATTCTTTTTATAACGCTTCACTACACTCTATTCATGCTGACTATTCTAGATGCTGTTGCGCCCTTTCTTGTAAATGGTCAGCGATTGGTTTGGTTACTTCTACTCCCAGCTCCCGAAAGGCTTCTGCTTGGCGGATCAAATTACCGCGGCCACTGCTGAGTTTCTTCATGGCATTTTGGTAATGATCTTCAGCTCTTTGTAGCGACTGCCCTACCGACTCCATATCTTCGGTGAATAGACGCAGCTTTTCATAAATCTTTCCTGCCGACTCGGCAATTTTACGAGCATTTTGATTTTGGCGCTCTACCCGCCATAAATTTTCTATGGTACGCAAGGCCACTAATAAGTTGGTGGGACTAACCAATAAAATATTATGATCTAAGGCGTATTTTATCAGTGAAGGCTCTGCTTCTACCGCCACTAAAAACGCCGGCTCCACGGCAACAAACATCAGCACATAGTCTAGGGTTTTTACCCCCTCTAATTGCTGATAGTCTTTGCGGCCTAGCTCTCGAATATGGCCCCGCACCGAAGTAACATGCTCGCGTAGCGCTTGCTCTCGCTCATGAGGCTGGTCGCCGTTAAAGTAACGCTCATAAGCGGTAAGTGATACTTTAGCATCAATAATAATGTCTTTATCTTGCGGCAGGTGCACCACTACGTCGGGCTGATAGCGCTTACCTTGGGCGTTATTTAAACTCAATTGAGTACTATATTCATGTCCTTCGCGTAACCCCGACTCCGACAGCACGCGAGATAACACAACCTCTCCCCAACTCCCTTGCTGTTTACTGTCGCCTTTTAAGGCGCGAGTTAAGGCGGCGGTATCGGCACTCATCTGTTGGTGCAGCTCGGCTAAGCGCGCTATTTCAAACTTTAAGCCATGACGCTGGCGACTTTCATCGGCATAGGTTTCTTGCATACTGCGGCGAAACCCTTCTAGCTGTTCACGCAGCGGAGATAATAAACCATCGAGACTGTGTTGATTAAGCTCACGAAAGTTATGGGTTTTTTGCTCAAAAATACGCTGCGCTAAGTTTTCAAATTGCTGCGCTAGGCGAGCTTCACTGTCCGCAAACTCTTGTTGTTTCTCTACGGCCTGCTGGCGTTCGTGGCGCAACAAGGTTTCATACTCTTTAAGACGACCATTCATCTTGAGTACTAGCTGTTGCTGTTGTTCTAACTTTTGTTGGCTGGCTTGCCACTGCCCTCCTACTTCTTGTGTTTGACGCTGTAGCTGCTGATTCTGTTGCGCTAATAATTGCAACCGCACGCCTAACGTTAGCCGAGTAGCACCCCAAGCCGCTAAAGCACTAGCCGCCGCCAATAAATAAGGCCACAGAGTAGCTAGCTGCCAATCCATCATTAGCGTCCTCCCTGTGCTAATTGCTCTAGTTGCACCCGCACTCGCCGATTTAAGCGCAGCCATATTAAAACATAACCAAGATACAGCCCCACAATTAGCCATTTATGCGAGTTCACCCCTTGATCGAAATCCGACAAGGCGTGGCCGCTAAACTGGACATAGAGGGTTAACAACAGCGGAAACATGATAAATACCGACCAGCGCCAGCTGTATGTCAGTAAGAAAATAAAGAAGTTATTATTCAAGAAGATCTCGCGCTAAATAAGGCAGAAGATAGACTAACAGTGACTCGGTACAAAATCAGCCGTTGGCGTCGTTTGTAAGTAGTCTTTAAGCTGCTCTGAAGGAATAGAACTGCTCACCGATAATGTATAAGCAGCCCAGACTGTGGCTTGCGCTAAAGCCTCTGGCATAGCGGTACCGGCTAATAAGGCATGAATTAATCCCGCGGCAAAGGTATCGCCAGCGCCCGTGGTATCGACCACTGTAACCGGCAGCGCGGGCACACTTAATTGTTGCTCGCCACAAAGTGCTTTAGCGCCTTGTGCGCCATCGGTAATAATAAGCCAGCGCAAACTATCCCCCGCCACTTGCTGTGCGTGTTGCCATGCATCTTCATAAGCCGCCAAGTCGAGAGCGGAGGCAATCATAATATGACAAGGGCGACGCCACTGCCCTGCCCTAGGATACTGGCTGACCACTAAGCACTGAGACAACATAGTCGACATATAATCAGCCACAGCGTCGCCATCATAATTGACATACAGACAATCACTGGCCGCTAAAGGCAGAGGCTGTGGCAACAATGTAGGACGTGGTTGGCGTAAAATAGTGCGCTCACCTTGGCTATCAACTAACAGCAAAAGCTCACCCGTTTCGCCACTGACTCGCTCTATATACTGGGTATTTAATCCAAAGCGCTGCGCTTGGTCTAATAACCAGTCTCCGGTGGCATCGTTGCCAAGACGGGTCATAATACTGACTTCGTGCCCAGCCCACACTAAGCCTACCCCCGTATTAGCGCCACCGCCGCCGACACGCCGGCCCTGATCTTGGTAAGATATACGGCCACCTGCCAATAGAGGTTCAGCTAGCGACAACACATGATCACAGTTTAAATTGGCCAGCAGCCGTATCTTTGCCATATTACGTTTAACTCTTTAGGGTGGTGCGGCACAATTAATCAGCGCGACTCACATAGCGCTTTTCTACGGTGTGAAGACGCACTTTATCTCCGACCTTTAAATACTCTGGCACCTGTATGGTTAAGCCGGTGGCAAAGGTGGCGGGTTTAGTGCGTGCCGAAGCAGATGCGCCTTTGAGCTCAGGTGCGGTCTCAATAATTTCCATTTCTACCATTTGTGGTGGCTCAAGCCCAATCACTTGCCCTTCCACTAATAAGGCTTGTGTGCCTTGCGTGGACTCATCTATAAAAAGCAATTCATCAACGATGTCCGCACTACGAATAGGGTATTGCGTATAATCTTCGTTATCCATAAAGATATGCTCTTCGCCATCAATATAGGACAACACCACATTACGTCGCTGTAATTCGATTAATGCTAATTGATCATCCCCTTTAAATCGTTCTTCTACTTTGTGTCCGCTATACAGATCGGTAAAGCGCATTTTATACAGGGTTGCTCCGCCACGAGCACTGGGCGTTTGAATATCAATATCCCGCACCAACAATAGTTTACCATCCCGCTCTACCACCAGCCCTTTTCTAACTTCACTTGCCCGTACCATGTCTCACCTCTCATCAATAAGATAATGCATCTTAGCCAAGCCCACCCGTTGGCGCCAGCGACTTGATGGGAGTAACATCTCGCTAGAGGTCGGTGATACCATAGACAAGTAAATATTTATTAAGGTAGTCATTTATGAACAAAGAACAATTTAGCCTCGAGGGGCAGGATTTTATTCCCTTACACAACTTACTAAAAGTACTAGGCTGGTGTCAGTCTGGCGCCATTGCTAAAGAAGTGATTGATGCGGGCTTAGTAGAAGTAGACGGTCAAGTTGAGCTGCGTAAACGTTGCAAAATCATCGCCGGTCAACGGGTATGCTTTAGTAAACAAGTAGTCGAGGTATCAGCCTAAACCGGACCTAATAGTCGCCGGTGCCAGCTGGCGACCTGTCCTTCACGCAAATAATCTTCTGCCTTTTTTCGCCAACTTGGCGACAAACTGGCAAGCTGGGCAAGCTCTTGTACATCCGCGGCATTAAACGCTCGGTTAAACATAATATCGGCGGCGCGCTGCACCGACATCTGGGGATGCGGTCGCGATACTAGCGTCATGTCAGCCTGAGGGTTGAGTAGGCCAGTTTCTAATACTCGCAACAGCCAGCCCACCCGACCATTAGCTTGTGCGAGCACCGAGAACGCTTCATAGCCAAAACGGGCATTGAGCTTATAGCAAGGAGAACGAGGCTGACTTATTTGTACCAGCGCCTCGTCTAGTTGATAAATATCACCAATACAGGCTTGCGATTCTACTAACCTTTCACCTGAAATATTTTCTCCAAAGCCACCGGCAGTTAATAACGCTAAGGGAGCGGTCAAGCCCATCCCGTGAAACCACATTTTCCAAAAAGCATAGTGCTCTTTAGGATAGTAATGCAGCGCGCGCTCTGGCCCACCATGCACACTACGAGAGACTTGCACGTCTGCCACTAGCCCTTCTATGTCACAAAACTGCGGCTCGGTGAGCGGCTGTTTATTAATCCCACTGGCTATGCGCCCATCAAGTAGGCTGCTCTGCCCCGTTAATATGGATACCCGCATGCTTGCTCCTACCCTACAATATGTTTATAACGGCTCTATACTTAGCTCTTGAAAAAAATGTCGTTGCTGGTCACTATCCTCACAGCACAGAGGAGCAGCATCAACCTACTCTATTATCTAAACTAATAGGTCAGCCAATAATAACAATATTAAAGGAGCCATTATGAAAGTCGCTATGTTAACCGCCAGCGTGCTATTACTCACTGCTTGTAGCAGTGGCAGTGCGCTTAAAGAAATGCAGTCCAACTTACAGCATCATCATTGGGAACTCACCGCCATTAACGGTAAGGCTGTCGACTCTGCCATTAAGTCAGATCTCGAAATTGGTGAGCACTTTACAATTAATGGCCTAGCGGGCTGTAACCGCTTTTTTGGCAGCGCCACAATTGACCATAACACACTCATCGCCGACCCCTTAGCTAGCACTCGCATGGCCTGCTCACCGCAAGAGACTAAAGTAGAGAAGGCGGTGATGGAAACCCTAGGAAAAGGCGCCACCATTAAACATGAAAATCAGCTCTTGGAACTTACAGGTGAGCACTATACTCTCACTTATAAATTAGCGGATTGGATGTAAATATGAGTGAACATTTTCTTATTTGCCCCGCTTGTCAAGCTAAAAATCGCGTGCCCAGCGCGCGTTTATTGCAAGCACCACAGTGTGGAAAATGTAAAGTAAACTTACTGCCGGCTGAGCCTTTAGCGCTAACCGGCAACCAGTTAAGCCGCCTCTTAGCTCATGAAACCTTGCCTTTAGTCGTAGATTTTTGGGCGCCGTGGTGCGGGCCGTGTCTACAAATGGAGCCGACCTTTGCCGCCGCCGCGGCGAATATGCAAGGGCAGTTAAGGCTAGCTAAACTGGATACTGAAGCGCAGCAAGCAGCCGCAGCACAGTTTGGTATTCGCTCTATTCCTACTTTAATTGCCTTTGTAAAAGGTAAAGAAGTAGCACGCCAGTCCGGTGCTTTGTCTGCCGGACAGTTGCAGCAATGGTTACAACAGCTAAGCTCATCATAGAGCGCAACCACATAATTTCATCACAGTTTCACTTACCAACAGGGCGATCGGCCCATGGGATATATAATGGATCAACTCGAACAACAGCGTTTAGCTGAGATATTTGCTCAGACTCAAAATATTGCTCTGGTCGGCGCTTCTAATCGGCCCGAGCGTGCTAGCTATGAAGTCATGGCTTACTTATTAGAGCAAGGTTTTACCGTGTACCCGGTCAATCCTCAGTTAGCGGGCGCTGTTATTCAAGGCCAAACCTGTGTGGCCGAACTCGACGAAATCAGTCAACCTATTGAGCTAATTAATGTATTTCGCCGCGGCGAATATGCGGCAGAAATTGCTGAGGAAGCCATTGAACACGATGCTAAATGCTTATGGTTACAAGAAGGAGTCACTTGCGCGGCTGCCGCTGAAACGGCAAAAGAAGCAGATATAGAATACGTAGAAAACTTATGCATCAAAAAAACGCATCAGCGAGTCACTCAAGCAAACGGCTAGCTGAACTGTCGGCGTTCAGCTAGCACTAACTTAAAGATTAATGATGGTGGTGCTCATCATGCTTCTTATCATCGTCTTGCGCTTCTACCGCCACTTCAACTTCTACGGTGCCCGCTTGCTTAAAGTGTAATGTCAGAGGAAAGTGCTCACCCGCCGCGGGCACTTTATTTAAGTCCATTAACATTAAATGATAACCGCCCGGCGCTAAGCTCTGTTTTCCTTTCGCCGGGATCGTCAACTCATCAATCTGGCGCATCTTCATCACACCATCTTCATTAATGTGATTATGAATTTCTACAGTCTTAGCTACCGGACTCTCGGCGCCCAGTAATACCTCATCTTGCTCACCCTGATTATCAATATCAAAATAAGCCACACCTACCGTCGCTACCGGAGGCAAAGCACGGCTCCAAGGGTGATCTATTTCTAACTCCCCTACTTTATATTCGTGAGCCATCGCTGTACTGGCACTAAGCATTAATGCCACTGCCGCCCACTTCTTCAGTAACGTCATTGATTCTCATCCTCATAATTTAACGTGGCCTATCAAAGTAACACGCCGACTAATTCGCGCAACTAAATTTACTTTCACCACGAGCAATAGCAACTACCCTATAAACAGTGGCTAAAGTGACTGCTTATCTTGTTAGTCAATCTGCAGCGCTTCAGTCATCGCAATAACGAACCATCTTTTCTACCCTTACATCAATGCAGGAGTTCGTCATGTCGGAGCAAAATAAACCCACTACCTCCCCTATTCCCCAAGGCACAGGAGGCGAAACTCAACAACGCGGGGGTAAACCGCTCACTACTAACCATGGAGTAGCTATTTTTGATAATCAAAATTCATTAACAATGGGTGCACGTGGACCGACCTTACTCGAAGACTTTGTGCTTAGAGAGAAGATTTTTCACTTTGACCATGAACGGATCCCAGAGCGCATTGTGCATGCCCGTGGTACCGGTGCCCATGGCTATTTTGAATGTACGCATCCTATTCCTGAATTTACCAAAGCGGCGTTATTGCAAAAAAAAGGCGCAAGGGTTCCGGTGTTCTGCCGTCTATCGACGGTGGCTGGCTCTAAAGGCTCTAAAGATACGCCCCGCGATGTACGGGGCTTTGCCGTTAAATTTTATACCGAAGCCGGAAACTGGGACTTAGTTGGTAACAACATGCCGGTGTTCTTTATTCAAGATGCGATGAAGTTCCCGGATCTGGTACATGCGGTGAAACCAGAAGCAGATCGGGGTTTTCCTCAAGCGGCGTCGGCCCATGATACCTTTTGGGATTTTATTTCCTTAATGCCCGAATCCACTCACATGGTGTTGTGGTTAATGTCAGACCGCGCACTACCAAGATCCTTGCGAATGATGGAAGGCTTTGGCGTGCATACCTTTGTGCTAGAAAATGCTCAAGGTGAGACTAAGCTGGTTAAGTTTCATTGGAAGCCCACCCAAGGCATACAATCCACTTTATGGGATGAAGCAGTCAAAATTTCTGGCGCCGACTCTGACTATCACCGCAGAGATATGTTTGAGGCTATACAGGCGGGCCACTATCCTGAATGGCAGCTCGGTGTACAGATATTTGATGAAGAATGGGCCCGCCAGCAACCTTACGATGTGTTAGATGCCACCAAGATTATCCCCGAAGAAGACGTTCCCGTGCAAATAGTGGGTCGTATGGTATTAGATAAATACCCTGATAATTTTTTTGCTGAAACCGAACAAGTGGCATTTCTGCCTACCAACATTATCCCAGGCATCGACTTTTCTAATGATCCTTTATTACAAGGTCGGTTATTTTCTTATTTAGATACCCAAAAGTCTCGACTAGGCACCACTAACTTTCACCAGATCCCCATTAACGCCCCTAAATGCCCTATGCATAATTTTCAACGCGACGGCATGATGCAGACTCATCAATTCACCGGCCGGGCCACTTATGAGCCTAATAGTTTAGCAAACGTTAACGAGCCCACAGGTCCTCGTGCGAGCGAGCAAGGCTTTCAAACCGTGGCCCATCAAGAAGAAGTTGGCACTGCCAAGTTACGAGTACGTGCCGAGACCTTTGCCGATCACTTCACTCAACCTCGGTTATTTTATCAATCGCAAACCGTCATTGAACAAACCCACATTGTGGAGGCGTTTGTTTTTGAGTTATCTAAGGTACAGTTAAACCATGTGCGATTGCGGATGTTAGGGCAATTACAAAATGTTGATATAGAGCTAGCAAGGCGGGTAGCCGAGGGCTTAGGTTTAGACTTGCCACCTCCCATAGCAGCGGCCAAAGAGCCTATTACTATGCCGCCATCTGATGCATTATCCATATTAAAACGAGCGCCGGTGGTTGCGGGCCGCAGTTTAGGTATGTTGGTAAGTAATGGCGCGGAGGCTAAGTTAGTTTATGAGCTACAAGACGCTGCTTCACAAGCTGGGGTGATGATCAAGATCATCGCGGAAAAGGTAGGCGGTGTAACCTTGAATGATGGCCAGCATTTACCCGCTGATGAAAAAGTAGCGGGTGCCCCATCGGTATTATTTGATGGTATAGCACTCATCCTTACTGAACCTGAAGCAAAGCGTTTAGCAAAGCAAAGCGCCGTACAAGACTTTGTTCGCGATGCCTTTGCCCACTTAAAAGCCATTGGTTACAGTAGTGGCGCCCAACCGTTATTGAGCTTAACTCAAAGCCGTGGCGATGAGTTTATGATAACGCTAAATAGCAAAGCGCAAGGCATCGCTTTAATTAACAAGCTCGCCTCACGCTGTTGGCCGCGCAGTAGTGATTAAGTGAGATGGTAAAGTAGGTGCTGCTTAATTTATCCGCCGCTTAACCTGTTAGCGGCGGAGTTAAGTTATTCTTCGCGAAATACCACTACCTGGCTAATACCTAAGCGCTGAAAATACTCTTGTTGAAAATTTTTCAGCATTTTACGATCGTTGCGACTGACATTAGCGACTTGATTTTCAAGACGATGAAACTCTGCTAAATCTAACCCCTCTACCAGCGCAATCGCTTCATAAGGACTCTTATGTTTATCATTAGCATAACCAATCTCGCGGACTTGTTGACGGTAGTGATAGCGAATACGAAAAGCCATAATCTGTTCCCTTTAAAATGACCAGTATTGTCTGTGCAATGCTGGCGCATACTCAAGTAATAATCCGCATTATAAGCCCTCGACCTAACTATCCTTGCCTTTTAGCCATCACAGCCTGTATATTAGCAATTAATTATATTAACAGTCGTTAATCTATCACAGGAGTAAGCCTCATGGCTGATAAAACTTATCGCGTTACCACCCAAATGACCGACAGCTGGAAAGTCACCGCACAGGTAGGCAAGCATCATTTAGTCATAGATCAGGGTGATGCGGGTGCCAACCCTCTCGATACTTTCTTGTTTTCCTTAGCGGGCTGTATTTCCACTATCGCCAAAATGGTCGCTCGTGAGCAAGGCTTTGCTCTAAACGGGATTGAAGTTGAGGTAGAAGCACTACTGAATCCGGCAGGCTTAGCGGGCAAGGCTACGGAAGACCCAGTAGGCTTTAAGCAGTTTAATATCAAAGCCAACATTGATGCACAGCTGAGCCATGAACAAAAAGCGGCTTTTTTAGAGCTGGTTTGCAAGCGCTGCCCGGTGCACGACAACATTATGAATGCCAGTCTAGTAGAGCATAGCTTAGGCTAATCTATACTCTAATTGAGTTAACACTCAACTAAGCCTCTAAAGCCTCGTTAACCACGAGGCTTTAGTATTTTTAACGCCTGTATACTTGTGCAAGCAAGGCCGATATAAATACGTTAAGATATTGCAATTGTTCATCTTTATGGCGTAGCCCATGATCAGTATTGAGCGTAAAGATGGTTTTTCCCTTAAAATATCTCGTATCTTGCGAGAGGCGACCGAGCATCGGTTAGATCTCTATTTGTTTGTGCCCGGCGAGCTTGGGCTCAATACCCAAATTATGGCGGAAGAAGAGTTTTATCACAGCTCTATTCACGTCAAACGCACTTACTTCAGTGACCAGCCTTATTTGCCCCTCGTTCATAGCCGACTAGCGCGACGAGATAAATTATCTTCAGAACAATATCGACTTAGCTTGAGCTTATATGCCTACCAATACGCCGTGGGACTGGAGCACTCTTGCCACCATTTATATAATAAAAAAGAGGAAGCCAGCCCAGAAAGCATTGCTGAGGTGATCGCACTGGCTCAAGATATTTTACGCCGCTTACGTCGTAATATTCCAACCGATCCCGATCTTTTAAAATACTATATAAATATCGATAATTATTTGTCGTGGTTTACCGAGCAACAACTACTGTCGTTGGTGGCGCACTTACCTCGTAATAAAGACTATAAAACCACTAAAAGCTTACTCCTCGACATTTGTGCAGTAGAGCGGGAATATCGCGAAGAAAAACAATATAACTCCACCCATACCACTGAAGCCTTATCGCGTATCTCTAATAAAATGCGCTTATTGCGCCGTCTCATTGAATATCCCGTCACCTTAAAAGAAAAAACCAATGAACTGGGCGGTGGCGAACAGCGAGCACTAAAAGCGGTGGTCACTGCCGTTATTATGACGTCTATGTCACTGGCTATTTATGAAGTACGCCAAACCCTCGGCGGAATTTCATTAATGGTGATTTTAACGCTGGGCTTCTTGTATATCGTGCGGGAGCTATTTAAAGATGACTTACGTAATACTCTGTGGCGCTGGTTGCGCAAGGGACGCCCTAAATGGCGGCGTCAATACTTTGATGTACACAGCAATCAACTAGTGGGCCGACAGTTAGAATGGTTTGATACACGCCGCCCGAACAAGCTTAGCAAAGAGATTTTAGCGGCACGCCAAGCTAATGTTACGCAGCGCGAAGAAGTAGTAATCCACTACGGCAGTCACTCTCGCATGCTGCCTACCCGCTTCTTAAGTGGTTATGAACAAACGCGAGAGCTATTACAACTGGACTTAAGCTTACTGGCCAGACTCATGGAAAAAGGCTCTCACCATGTTTATCAGCTCAAAGACGGTCAAGTCTCTCGCCAAGCGGTCGAAAAACGCTATCTGATGAACTTAGTAACCCGGGAAATACAAGGCGATAACCCGCCGATAATCCAACGCTGGAAGGTCGTCATGAGTCGCTCTAAAATTGTTGAAATAGAAGAAATTCCGCAAAAGAAGTAGCTTTATCCTTTTCTACTGGGACTTACCTTTAACATCTGCTTGGGGTAAGTCCTTTCTCCCTCAAGCTGGCTCTGCGCTATGCCTAGCACTGACTAGACGTCAAGCTTAACCAGTAAAAAGTAACAGCCACTTCACAATAAACAACATAATATTTTAACATGACATTCAAAGATGGCATGGTATGCCACTTTCCGCCCTTTAGGCCGGATCTTACAGTGGCTAATACGCTCTTAATCAAGTGCGCACTAACGGTTGCTATTTTGCTCTTATATTGAAGAAGGAGAGATTAACCGATGACCACGGATAACAAGAAAATGTCTTTAACGACCAAGGTGTTACTGGGCATGGGTTTAGGGGTGGTAGCCGGGTTTATTTTTCGCACCCTGCTCGCCGACGTGCCACTAGTACAAGAATATATCGTTGGGGGAGTGCTGCAAGTGGGCGGCCAAATCTTTATCGCCAGTTTAACCATGCTGGTAGTACCCTTGATTTTTGTTTCCTTAGTATGTGGTACTAGCTCCCTAAAGGACCTCTCTACCTTAGGTAGGCTTGGAGGTAAAACCTTATCTTTTTATCTCTTTACTACCGCGATTGCCATTAGCCTGGCCTTATTTATGGGCAACCTATTTAAGCCAGGCAAAGGGGTAGACTTAAGCAGTGCCGCCAGCTTTGAAGCCGGTGAAGCTCCGTCATTAAGTAGCGTTATTATTGATATGTTTCCCACTAACCCCATCCATTCTATGGCCGAGGGTAATACCTTACAAATTATTGTCTTTGCGGTGTTATTTGGCATTGCCATTAGCTTGTCAGGTAAAGCGGGCGAGCGGGTCTCGGCGCTGTTTAATGACTTTAATGAAGTGATCATGAAACTGGTCACCTTATTGATGAACATAGCGCCTTATGGGGTATTTTGTTTAATGGCCCAGCTGTTTTCTACCTTAGGGCTAGACGCCATTGTTAACTTAATGGAGTACTTTTTAGTATTGGCGGGCACTCTGCTGCTTCATGGCTTAGTAGTTTACTCGATTATGTTTCGGGTACTCACCGGCTTAAGCCCGCTCATCTTTTTAAAGAAGATGGAGGACGCCATTATGTTCGCTTTTTCCACGGCCTCTTCTAATGCCACCATACCGGTCACCATGGAAACCACCACTCGACGCATGGGCGTCGATAATAAGGTCGCAGCTTTTACCGTGCCGCTAGGCGCGACTATTAATATGGATGGTACCGCTATCATGCAAGGGGTAGCTACCGCTTTTATAGCCCAAGCCTATAATATTGATTTGAGCCTTGGCGATTATATGATGGTTATTTTAACCGCTACTCTTGCCTCTGTAGGCACCGCAGGCGTACCCGGAGTGGGTATTATCATGCTGGCCATGGTGTTAAATCAGGTAGGGTTACCTGTTGAGGGCATCGCCTTAATTATTGGAGTGGATCGCTTACTAGATATGATAAGAACCGCGGTCAATATTACCGGAGACTCGGTGGTGACCTGTATTGTAGGTAAAAGCGAAGGCGCCATGGACATAGCCCGCTTTAACGACCCCAATGCCGGAAAGCGGGAAGAACAAGTCCGCTTTAATCGCAACAAGGCCCCGGCAGCTCCCGATAGCGACCAGTAACTTCACGCTATCTACATAAACACAGCCGCCCTCTTAAATGAGGGCGTTTTTTCATCTAATAATGCATAGCCATGCCGAACACTGCATGTTTAAGCGAGTGGCACCACAGATTTGAGCCAAGCCCCTTAATTCTAAGGGGTCTTGTGGCGTATACTAATCGCCGGAAATTCACTCCAGCAGAATATGACTTTAGTCAGTAGCCGCCAAAAGCGGATGCTCGACTAAGCCATTCAATCCCCCATTTATAAGCAGGGAAGAGCGAACATAATGACCACCAAAGAATCAACTATTGTATACACCTTAACCGACGAAGCTCCAGCCTTGGCGACTTACTCTCTATTACCGATAGTGCGCACCTTTGCCAGCGCGGCGGGTATTGATGTTACGCTTAGCGATATTTCGCTAGCGGCGCGCGTACTATCCGCTTTCCCCGAGTGCCACGATAATAACGATGCGCCAGTGGATGGCTTAGAGCAATTAGGTGAGCTGACTAAACAGCCCCATGCTAACATCATCAAACTACCTAATATTAGTGCTTCGGTTCCTCAGTTACGCGCCTGTATTAAAGAGTTGCAAGCTCAGGGTTATAAGCTGCCCGACTTGCCAGAAGAAGCGAAAACTGAAGAAGAAAAGAATATTTTAGACCGTTACTCCAGTGTCTTGGGCAGTGCCGTAAACCCAGTACTGCGCCAAGGTAACTCAGACCGTCGTGCCCCTGCTGCCGTTAAAGCGTTCGTTCGTAAGTACCCTCATTCTATGGGCAAGTGGAGCAAGGCGTCTCGCTCCCATGCAGACTATATGAGAGGCGGCGATTTCTTCTCCAGTGAGCAGTCCGTTACCTTAGATAAAGCGCAAACGGTTCGCATCGAGTTTGTAAATAAAGACGGACAAGTAACCGTTAAAAAAGAGCTGCCAATGCAGGAAGGCGAAGTGCTCGATGGCATGTATATGAGTGCCAAAGCGTTAGCTGAATTTTTTGAAGAAACACTACAAGACTGTAAAGACAGCGGTGTAATGTGGTCCTTGCATGTTAAAGCCACCATGATGAAAATCTCCCACCCCATTGTGTTTGGTCATGCAGTCAAGGTATTTTACCGAGAAGTGTTTGAGAAATACGGTGAGCTGTTCGAAGAATTAGGCGTTAACCCTAATAACGGTATGAACAGCGTATTGGAAAAAATCAAAGCGCTGCCTCAGTCTACTCAAGATGAAATTGAAGAAGCGATCCGCGACTGTTACGAGCATCGTCCAGAAATGGCCATGGTTGACTCGGTCAAAGGCATTACCAACCTACATATTCCCAGTGATGTGATTGTGGATGCTTCTATGCCTGCCATGATCCGCAGCTCAGGCAAAATGTGGGCGCGCGATGGCAAGCTCAAAGATACTAAAGCCGTGATGCCAGAAAGTACCTATGCCCGCATTTATCAAGAAGTCATTAATTTCTGCAAAACCAACGGTGCTTTTGACCCAACCACTATGGGCTCTGTACCCAACGTCGGCTTAATGGCGATGAAGGCCGAAGAATACGGCTCTCACGATAAGACTTTTGAAATGTCACAAGACGGTACTATGCGTATTGTTGATGCCGACGGTAAGGTATTAATCCAGCACGATGTAGAAAAAGGCGATATTTGGCGTGCCTGTCAAACTAAAGATGCGGCTATTCGCGACTGGGTAAAGTTGGCCGTAAACCGTGCTCGTCAATCTGATACGCCGGCGGTATTTTGGTTAGATGATGAGCGTGCTCACGACCGTGATTTGCAGAAAAAAGTCACCGCTTATCTAAAAGAGCATGACTTAAATGGCCTAGATATTCGCATCATGTCTTATAACGAAGCGATCCGCTTTTCTATGGAGCGTATTGTACGTGGCCTCGATACTATTTCGGTAACAGGTAACGTATTACGAGACTACTTAACCGATTTATTCCCCATCTTAGAGCTGGGTACCTCAGCTAAAATGCTATCTATCGTACCGATGCTGGCCGGTGGCGGCA
>JAAYRH010000180.1 GCA_012518835.1 Aeromonadales bacterium
TATCCTATCTAAACGCTGACTAGAATGCGGTGTGAGGGTGTCGGCATTATTCACATAATTAAGCACACTAAAGGCAATATCTTCAAAGCTATACGGCAGTAGGTTAGCTTGGCAATCAAGAAAAGCGGCATACCGTGCCCGAAAATTGACTGAAGATAACCCCACGCCGGTGGTTTGGTCATTACGATACCAGTCATTAAAGTAAAAAGTGGGCCAGCGGCCTTGGCTAAGTTCATCTAGCATTATCCAAGCGGCCTGATCTTCTACCATGGCATCAAACTGCTTATAAAAAGTCACTTTAGATAACGCATTTGCCGCCCTCCCCGGTTGCCAATAAGGGGGTTCACTTTTTAATACCGCCGATTGAGTTTTTGCCTGCGCCCGCAGGGGGCTTAGCGTAAACACAAGGTTGGTATTTTTTCCGGCGCGGCTTACAAAAGCACCGGTGCCAAAACGAGGAATAGGATGCTCGAGGCGACACTCTATTGCAGAGTCTGAAGTCAATCGCCACAGTGACTGCTCTAAGTCTGCAATATAGGTTTGGGACTGAGCTCCCACACTGGCGCACAGGCTAAGGCCTGCTATAAGAGGTAAAACGCGCACGACGACTCTCCTGTTACTCGATACCTCCTATATCGACCATGGCCCGCAATTCTTTAGGTTTTTAAATAGACACCATGTTGTTCGCCATAGCTGATGATCTCTTGATGTAACTGCTGTTTTTCTTCATTAGATAACCACGATGCTTCCACGCCATTCAGCGCTAGCTGTAATAAATCGTGTTTGCTAGCACCTAAGTCTTGTTGCAAGGCCAAAAAGTTGGCATTCATGTAGCCGCCAAAATAGGCGGGATCATCGGAGTTAACGGTGACGCACAGGCCCGCATGTAATAACTGCAATAGCGGATGCTCTGCCATGCTATCCACTACATTCAATTTCAAATTCGACAACGGACAGATGGTTAATGGGGTGCGAGCTTTTGCTAACCGCGCCATTAGAGCTTCATCGTGAATAGCAGCAATACCATGGTCAATGCGCTCTACCTGCAATAAATCAAGCGCCTCTTCAATGTAGCGAGGGGGCCCTTCTTCTCCGGCATGGGCCACTAAGCGATAGCCTTGCTCTCGGGCGGCGGCAAACACCTTCGCAAACTTACTGGGTGGATTACCCACTTCTGCTGAGTCTAGGCCAATACCATAGAGATGATGGCGAAAGGGCTTGGCTTCTTGCAAAGTAGCAAACGCAGACTCTTGGGATAAATCCCGTAAAAACGCCATAATTAACCGACTGCTTAACCCCCACTGCGCTTTAGCCTGTGCTAAGGCACGAGCAATCCCTTCGATAATGTCAGCCATCGGGACTCCCCGCAAACGGTGCGGTTGGGGGTCAAAGGCAATCTCTACATGGCGCACCTGCTCTTGGTGTACGCGCTCTAAATAAGCCAATGTCATATCAAAAAAATCTTGCTCAGTAAGCAAGACCTCCATGCCCTGATAATAGAGTCGTAAAAAAGAAAGCAAATCGCTGAACTGATATGCGGCGCGTAACGCAGTTTCATCTGGATAGTTTAGGGTGATACCATTACGCTTGGCCAAAGCAAATACCATTTCTGGCTCTAACGTGCCTTCAATGTGCAGGTGTAACTCAACTTTTGGTAGCTTGCTGATAAAAGTGGACATATAAGCTTCTCCCTAATGACTTGATGTAAAGATAACAAATCATTAACAAAATGAAAGCAATCTCTCTTACTTTAGACGCTAACCCAAGTGGTTAAGCAGGAACCCACGCTATGCGCTCTTTTTTTATTCGCTGTTTCGTTTGGTTGTTGGCCTTACTGGTGGCTTTGCCTTTAGTGCTTACCCTGCTCTATCGCTTTGTGCCGGTTCCTATTACGCCATTAATGGTAATTCGCCTATTTGAGGGTGAAAGTTTGCATAAAAACTGGCAAGGCAGTATTCAGTTACCGGTCAACTTGAAAAAAGCCGTTATTGCCGCCGAAGACAATAAGTTTTGTCAGCACAGTGGCTTTGACTGGGACGCCTTTGCCGATGTGGTGGGCGAGTTTAAAGACGCAGGCCGCTTGCGCGGTGGCAGTACCATTACTATGCAAACCGCTAAAAATCTCTTTCTCTGGCCTGGACGCAGCTTTATCCGCAAAGGCTTAGAAGCGGTTTATACCCCAATGCTTGAGCTTATCTTACCCAAAGAACGCATTATGACCTTGTACTTAAATATTGCCGAGTTTGGCCCTGGCATCTATGGCGCTGAAGCTGCTGCCCAAGCCTACTTTAATACCTCAGCGGCCAAGTTGAGTTTGCATCAAGCGAGCTTATTAGCGGCAGTATTGCCCAATCCTAGGGAGTATAATGCGGGCCGCCCTTCCGCTTATGTTATTAGCCGCGCCGCCACGATAAGTCGTCGCACCTCACAACTTGGTCCTTTATTAAACTGTGTTAGCCGCTAAAAGAGTTGCAGTTGCGATAGTATGACTCTTATAGAACACAACTGACGGTAGACGATGCCATCCATGCTAGGTAACGAGGAGCTTGACGTGACTATAAAAAATATCATCTGTGATATCGACGGCGTCATATTACACAATAATGATTTGATCCCAGGGGCCGATGCCTTTGTACGCCGTATGCTAGAGCTAGACCTTAACCTGTTATTTTTAACTAACTACCCAGGGCAAACGCCAAAAGACTTACAAAACCGCTTTTATGCCGCCGATATCGAGGTGGACGAGTCGCGCTTTTATACGTCTGCTATGGCGACCGCAGACTTTTTAAAACGTCAAACCGGCGATAAAGCCTATGTGATCGGCGAAGGCGCACTTACTCACGAGCTATATAAAGCCGGCTTTACCATTACTGATATCGACCCCGACTTTGTAGTGGTAGGTGAAACCCGCAACTATAACTGGACCATGATCCAAATGGCAGCCCGGTTTATTGCTGGCGGCGCACGCTTTATCGCCACCAATCCCGATACTCATGGCCCGCACATGCACCCCGCTTGTGGTGCTCTGTGTGCACCAATTGAGCGCATGACCGGCAAAAAGCCGTTTTATGTAGGAAAACCCAGCGCTTGGATCATTCGGGCAGCACTAAATCATATGAGTGCTCATTCAGAAAACACCCTGATTATCGGCGATAATCTTAAAACAGA
>JAAYRH010000181.1 GCA_012518835.1 Aeromonadales bacterium
CCCGCCGTAATATGGTTAGCGTCACTAATTCTGTCTAAGCCGGCATAACGGCGATCGCTAAATAAACTGTAGTAATCTTGGCGCATATTGGTCGTATCATATAAACCAATATTATCTTGATCCTTATAAGGCACATATAAATACTTCAGTTGCGGCTCAATGGTTTGGGTAAAGTCTTGCTCAAACCATTGAGTTTCTCTATCGAACACTAAACTACCACTCAGCCCTAAATGAGGCAGTAAGCGATTGACACTGGAGTCTAGATTATCCGGAGTAAAGCCCTGTGCAGCCCCATAATAAGGAGACAAGGTAGCGGGTACATCTTGCTTATAATGAGTGTAGTAAGCGCCCACATCGGCGGTCACTTGCGTGCCGGGATTATCTATTACCGCATAGGTTAATTTCGGCTCGGCATGAAAGCGGGTTGCCTCATAAACATCTTTACCGTCATTTTTAAACTGCGTTAGTTCAGAGTCCATACTGACGGTGAGCGCATCAAAGCCTTGATAGCTATTGAATACCAAGCTAGGTGCGAGCTGAAAAGGCTTGTTTGGCAAATCACGCCTTAAAATTTGGTAGTCTCTAACTTCGGTGGTGAGCTGCCAGTTTTTATCGTAATAGCCGCCTTTAAAAGACTGCATTAACTGGTCATCGACTAATTGTCCAACGGGTGGAGAGAAGTCGTCAAAGTACTTATAATCCCAACCGGCGACCTTAGTGTAATCTACATCGGCGCGCCAATGACCAGCATCATCGAAACGGGCATGGTGGCGCCAGTTAAAGAGCCAACGCGCGTTATCCTCCCATTCAGTGTCATCTAGCTTGCTGTCACTGGAAAGATACTCACCATATAAAGTGCCGCTTTGTCCTTCTATTGGAAGATAACGAAACTCCAGTTGCGCCATAGTGCCGCGCCGCTCCATATATCGAGCGCCAACCGTAGCATCGTAATTAGGGGCAATATTCCAATAATAGGGTTGAGTAATATCGGTACCATTTTTACCGCCAAATTTTATATCAGGGTATAAAAGGCCACTTTGGCGTTCATCCTTAATAGGAAAGCGAATATAAGGAAAGTAAAAAACCGGCACTTTGCCCACCCAGAGCACCGCATTCCACGCTTCGCCAAACACTTCATCTTGCTCTACTTTCACTGAACTGGCTTTTAGCTGCCACGCTTCGTCTTGTGGGCCACAAGTGGTATAGCTGGCACTGCTTAAGTCTATTCGTTGGGTGTTATCACTCAGTGTGACGCGCTTAGCCTTGCCTCGTCCTGGCTCGCCATGAAACTGATAGTTTGCTTCCTCTAGCTTGGAGTCTTTTGTGGTGAGGTTGCCCGTTAGTTGTTGCTCGCTATCGACACTTATAGTGCCGTCGCTAAAATGGATATTACCCCTTGCAAGCACGTCTTTGCTTAATTGTTCCAGCTCCATATAGTCGGCGCTAAAGGTCCGCGCACCTTGGTCTACATGGACATCGCCTTGATAAATAATTTTACCATCTTGAGTGGCTTCCAATGTTTGAGCGGTCACCGTAATGGGTGACTCGGTATCTCCAGAGTCACTGGTTACTTTTAAGGGGACATGGCTAAAGCAACGGCTGAAGTTTAAAGCGGGCTGCTGTGTAATGTTTGCCGTGCCAGTTGCTGACTGTGCCTGAGATAGGCTTGAACACAGTAGCAGGGGCAAACCGATAATCCGTATTCTCATCAGGTTGACGCTCGCATTCCTAGTGGGCGACACCGCCTAGTATGGGCTGGTTGAGCTTTTGGTGTCATTACTTTAAGGTAACGGGCTATGATAAAGCATTCTCGCGGCTAGCACTATGGCCTTGCTTTGGCGCCCTTATCTTCACCCAGGATCTTGTTTATGACGTTAGCTTATCTTCATTGGTTGCCTCAGCCAATGCGCTCTTGTGCTGTTTACTGGCAAACTTGCGCCCTCATCAGTGGAGAAACACCATAAATGTTGGCACATATTAAGGGTAAGCTAATTGGCTTGGCATTTGGTTTTTTAATTGGTGGCTTCGCTGGCGCTTTAGTTGGCCTGTGGCTCGGGCATATAATAGACAAAAAACTCGCGAATGCGTGGGTGTTTAATAAAAGTGCTCAAGCCGAGTTTTTATACGCCACTTTTGCCACTATGGGGCATGTGGCTAAGGCGAGCGGGCAAGTTTCGCGAGAAGAAATTATGCTCGCCGAGCGTCTGATGGATCAAATGCGCTTGCAAGGCCAGTTACGAGCAGAAGCACAAAATGCCTTTCGTGAGGGTAAGCGCCCCGACTTTCCCTTAGCGGAAACTCTGCGTCGTTTTCGGGCGCGAGTGAAGGATAGCCGCAACTTATTACGCTTTTTTATGGAAGTGCAGCTACAGGTCGCCTTTGCTGATGGCGAGCTGCATCCTGATGAACAGCGTATATTGCTCACCATTGCGGGGGAACTCGGCTTTTCTGGGCATGAGTTACAACAGTTGTTTGCTTTTGCTCAAGCGCAATGGCATGGCACACATCAAGGACATGCAGGAGCCAAGCAAGCGCCCTCGGCCGATCGTTTACAAGATGCTTATCGAATTTTAGAAGTGGCAGAAGACGCGGACGATACTACGGTGAAGCGTGCTTACCGACGACAAATGTCAAAACATCACCCCGATAAATTAATGGCGCAGGGTTTACCTAAAGAAATGATGGATATGGCGCAGCAAAAAGCTCAAGATATTCAATTAGCGTGGGAAGCCATTAAAACGCATCGTAATATACGGTAACAGATAGCTGACAGCGTTAAGCCGTCAGCCATCAGCAAAAGACAACCACCACCTTAAAAGCCCACTGTTAGCTTAAAAGCTACAGCGGGCTTTGTATTTATAAAACTAGCGAAGTAAGTCTGGCTAGTTTTTAGGTACTATTTACTTACAGCTTGGTTTTAAACTAATCTATTTAGTGACTTTCCAGCGACAAAGGCGTCTATATTATCGATGAGCTGATCCGCTAAGCGTTGCATTGAGCCAGCACTGGCCCACGCCACGTGAGGGGTTAAAATAAAGTTGGGGTAGGCTAGCGCTTGCATTAAAGGGTTATCTAGCGCCGGTGGCTCTTCGCTCACCACATCTACCCCAGCACCGCCAATCTGTTGAGTTTTTAGAGCAGCTAATAGTGCTGCTTCGTCCACTAGCCCGCCACGTCCCACATTAATCAACAAAGCGTCATTTTTCATAAGCTTAAATTCTGCCTCACCAATTAAGTGCTGAGTGTCAGCCGTTAATGGACAGTGCAGACTGATCACATCGGCCTCGGCCAGTAGATGTTCAAAACTCACTCGGCCCTCACTCGGAGTCTGGCCTTTACGAGCCGCCACTAAGATGTTCATGCCGAGTGCGCGAGCTAGCTTTTCTAGATCTTTCGCGATAGTGCCATAACCAATAAGGCCTAAGGTTTGTCCGTTTAAATCACGTACTGGGTAGTCAAAATAACAAAACTGACCACTTTGTTGCCAGCGGCCTTCGGTGATGGAGCTACGATAGGCATTAAGGTTGCGACTGAGTGCCAGCATTAACGATAACGCATGCTCCGGTACTGAACTTTGGGTGTAGTTTTGAATGTTAGCCACCGCAACACCGCGCTTGCGGCAAGCGTCTAGATCTACGTTATCACTGCCAGTGGCCGCTAATACGATGAGCTTTAAGTGGGGCAGAGTTTCAATGAGTTGCGCATCTAGTTCCACTTTGTTGACGATAGCAATATCGGCATTCTGTAGTCGTTCCTGGATTTGCTCTGGTTCGGTATAGTCATAATTTATCCAGTCATGAGCAAAGTTAGGGCGGCGTAGCTTAACGTAAGGGGCCATGGTCTTGTGATCGAGAAATACCAGTCTCATTGAGTTGCTCCTTTAGATAATGGGGCGCGTTCGGAGGCAAGGCTTGCCAGCCTAATCGTACTAACCAGCCCGATATTAGTTTGTTTAGTAATATAGGGCTTGGTGCCTGCAATAAGGCATAGCCACTTTTCTCTCGGTGTTTTAATTGTTGCTGGCGTCGTTGTTGATTACGCCCTACAACGGCACTTTCTGCTTGGCTATATACATCTAAGATTGGATAAGGACTACGAGATAAGCTAATCGCGAGCATTAATTGCTCACTAAATTGCACGGGAAGAGCATCAAATAAAATAAGTGCACTAGGCGCTGCAATTGCCTGACTGTCTACTAGTTGTTGATACCAAAGAGCTGCGCTACCTTGAGTAACAACTAATAACGGCAGCTCAGGTGTTGGCCCACTGGTGGGTGCTTCGTTGCTAGGCATGGCGAGCGTTAAGCGAGCTGCTTGTTGAGTTAGCCATTCGCTTTGCTCAGGCTTTGGTTGTTCGCTAGCCGCTGTAAAAGAGGTTTGTTCTACCTCAGGCACTAATAAAGTGACCTCCCATCCTAATTGTTGCCAATGCTGAGCTACAGGTAGCCATAAATGGGTTTGACTAACTTCTGGCCAAATTAATAGCTGCCCTTGCACGTTACCCACGCCACTGTAGTGCAATTGCTGTTTATCAGGCTGGTATTGCTCTATAGCGGACCAATGAAGCTGGCTATAAGTAGTGGTAGAAAAGAGTAACCAGCTTAGTAACAGCATGGGTCTGAGCTTGCGCAGCATAGGCATTTAGTTAATTAGTAGCAAAAGAAGCAGGGGCCTGAAACGTGAGCCATTCTTTAGTGGTAGGATGGCGAAGCTCCAATGTTGCGGCATGCAACATCAGACGAGGCGCCATTGCAAGCGCTTCGCCCTCGGCATATAAATTATCACCTAAAATAACGTGACCTAAGCTTTTCATATGTACCCGCAATTGATGGGAGCGACCAGTAATAGGGACCAGCTTAATTAAACTGCGATCCGATTCACGACGCACACAGTGCCAATGAGTTAACGCCGCTTTACCCTGGTCATGATCAACCATCTGTCGTGGCCGGTTTGGCCAATCGCAGCGTAACGGCAGATCAATACTGCCGGCGTTTTGTTTGGGGTTACCGTATACCCAAGCGTAATAAGATTTAGCGGTTTCGCGATTACTAAACTGGCGGTTAAGCTCGCGATGCGCCACAGGATCTAGTGCCATCACTATCACTCCAGACGTCGCCATATCTAAGCGGTGTACTACCTTTGCCGTGGGATACACGCGCGTTACGCGATAAGACAAGCTGTCATGATGCACAGCGTGCTTGCCAGGCACGCTTAATAAACCGCTGGGTTTATTTAACACAATAATACTGTCATCTTGATACAAAATATCAAATTGTGGATCTAACGGTGGAAAGTAGGGCAGTAGTGCCATGAAATATCCTTATTGATGACTCACTACGATATAACGGATCGCATCTAATTTTAAGCGAGTGTTATTAAGCAGGCTGTCTAGCTCTTCACCTAACGTCTTTAAATGAGTGATTTCGCTTTCTCGTACGTTAGGGTTAACGGCAGCGAGCGCTTGTAAGCGTGCTAGCTCTGACATTAAGGACGTCTGCATCTGCTTTCTTGCGTCCTCAACTAAGAGATGCATTTGCTGCTCAGCTAGTGGCTCAGCTTGCTGCAATAAATGATGGATCACCGCTTGCGAGGCGTTGACCAGCTTGCCGGCTAAATGACGATTAATGGGCGTTAGCTGGCGATCAAAGGATTCAAAGCTAACCTTATCTGCGAGATCATTCCCGTTTTTATCTAGTAATAACCGGATGGGTGCTGGTGGTAAAAAACGATATAGCTGCGCATGATGTGCCGACTCCGCCACAAAAATGAGCTCTAGGAACTGCGTGCCCACCGGTAAAGCCTTATTTTTAAGTAGCGCTACCGAGGTGGTACCAATTTCGGAGCCTAACACTAAATCAATACCGCCGCGGATCATCGGATGGTCCCAGCTTAATAGTTGTAAGTCATCTCTTACTAAAGCCGTTTCTCGATCGAAAGTAATGCTCGTGCCGTCTTCAGGTAAGCTAGGGAAGCTGGTCATTAACATATGTTCGCTAGGGCGCAGTGCAATTGCATTCTCACCTCGGTCATCTTGATGGATGCCTACTTCATCAAATAACTTAATGGCAAACACCGCTAACGTAGGATCTTCATCTACTGCTGTTAGCTCAGCCACTAAGTCTTGCTGATGAATAACACCACTGGAATTGAGTTCCAGTAAGCGATCGCGACCTAACTCCATCTGGCTATTTAGCTGTTGAGTCAAAGTGCGAGTGTGCTCAATAAGATCAGCGATAGCTGTGTCATCTTGGCCGTGTGCGGCTAATACAGCTAACAGTGGCTCCGCCATCGCTTGGTACACTGGCTGGCCTACCGCATTAGGCTTATCAAAGGCATTCATGCCTTGGTCATACCATAAGGTAAGCGCTTGTTGCGCGGTGCCTTCAAGGTAAGGTACATGGATATCAATATCGTGCAATTGACCAATTCGGTCTAAGCGGCCAATGCGCTGCTCTAATAAATCGGGATTAAGCGGTAAGTCGAATAACACCAATTGATGAGCAAACTGAAAGTTGCGTCCTTCTGAGCCTATTTCTGAGCAGAACATCACTTGAGCACCACCTTCTTGCTGAGCAAAATAAGCGGCGGCTTTATCACGCTCTAATAGCGACATATCCTCGTGAAAGACAGTACCACGAATGCCTTCTTTTACGCGCAGAGCATCTTCTAGCGCTAACGCTACCCCGGCTTTGGCGCTAATGACTAAAATTTTGTCGTTGCGACGAGCTTTAGTAAATTCCAGCAACCAGGCCACTCGACTATCAAACTGAGTCCAAGAACTGTCAGCACCCTCAAATTGACGATAAATCTCTTCTGGGTATAGCGCTTGTAGCGCTTGGTTAGCCACGTCTTGTTGGCTACCCATCATGGCAGCGACTTTTATTGCTGTTTGGTATTGGCTAGGTAAGGGCAGAGGGTGTAAATGCAATACGCGCTGAGGAAAGCCTTTAATCGCCTGACGAGTATTACGAAACAGCACCCGACCAGTACCGTGCCTATCTAATAAATTAGTTAATAAAGCATGACGCGCTGAAGTATCTTCTAAATCACTATCGGTGTAGCCATCCATAAAAGGCGCTAGTTGTACTTTAGCGTGTTCATCCAACGGTTGGTCGGATAACAAGAGTTCGGCGGCATCGGCAAGAGGCTGGTAATCCGCTTCTTCAGCTAAAAATGCCTCATAGTCGTAAAAACGTTCAGGATCTAGCAATCGCAAACGTGCAAAGTGACTTTGATGACCTTGTTGGTCGGGGGTGGCAGTTAATAATAAAACGCCCTCAGTATCTTGAGCTAGTGCTTCTACTACTTGATAAGCTTTACTGGGTTGCTCTTCATCCCAAATTAAATGGTGGGCTTCATCTACTACTAATAGATCCCAGTCGCTCTCGTGAAGCTGTTCAAAGCGCTTTTTACTCTTAGTAATAAAGTTAAGGCTACATAATACAAGCTGTTCAGTATCAAAGGGATTGGCGGCGTCAGCAAATGCTTCCACGCAGCGTTCTTCATCAAAAATAGCAAAGTGCAGATTAAAGCGACGCATCATTTCAATGAGCCACTGATGGATCAGCGCATCGGGAACTAAAATTAAAATACGGCTGGCGCGGCCCGATAACCACTGTTGCTGAATAATCATCCCCGCTTCAATGGTTTTACCTAAGCCAACTTCATCGGCCAACAGCACTCGGGGGGCATAACGGCTGCCTACTTCTTTGGCAATGTGCAGTTGGTGTGGGATCAAGCTCACTTTGCCACTGGCTAAACCGCGCAGTGGTGAACGACGACGCCTAAACTGATGCTGCAATGCTTGATAACGCAGGTTATAGCGACCAATTTTATCGATTTGTCCTGCGAACAAGCGCTCTTGCGGTTTATTCAACTTTATAAAGTGGTTAAGAAAAGTTTCTCTTAAGGTTGTTTCTTCGCCGGTGTCGAGGCGAGTGCCGTGATAAGTTAACAAGCCTTCATCTTCACTAACCGAGATGACTTCTAACTCCCAGTCTTCATGGCTGCTGATCACATCACCAGGATTAAACATGACGCGGGTAATAGGAGCGTCACTTTTGGCATACATACGGTTTTCGCCGCATGCTGGGAAAAGCATGGTCACCATGCGCACATCGATAGCGACGACGGCGCCTAGGCCCAAATCGGTTTCTGTATCACTAATCCAACGTTGGCCAAGGGAAAAAGGCATTCAAGTCTCCAAGCTGAAGAGGGGGAGTAAAAAGGGGCGCTATCTTACCCTAAGCTCTCCACTGGCGCATCCGTCAAAGGTAAAAGAACAGCGCCTCGTATCGAGCGGTCGGCATCACACTTAAAAACACTGAGGGCTCATTCTTTGTGGTGCAGTTTTCTACTTATTTTTATATAGATGTATAGAGATAAGTTGTCGGCAAGTAATGCCTTACCTTTGATCTTATACGGTATAAACGCTTAGGGGTTACTGGGTGACGCACCAATATACTGTACGTTTTACGCAGTACGCCGTCAGTTAAAACAAACACTGAACTTTCACTTATCTTTGGCTTATAGCGTACTGCTAATAGCTTGCCGCTGTTATTTTGTGGGTAAGTCTGTAGATAGCTTGTGTTTATGCTGGGTGTTTGACCGATCAGTCACCAAAGTGCTGTTTTATACAAAATA
>JAAYRH010000023.1 GCA_012518835.1 Aeromonadales bacterium
ATGGACATGCTCTGAGTGCGGAGCAGAGCACGACCGCGATGTGAACGCGGCCATGAACATTCTCGCGGCAGGACATTGCCGTCTAGCTGTAGGAATCCCCTTCCTTTAGGGAGGGGAGGATGTCAATTTCCTTACCATATTGGTTACACACCTAATAAATTGGCGAGTAACCAAATCCCTATCACTACCAATATCGACATAATAGCGAGATAGCTTAAGTTCCAGCGCATGATGCGAAAAGAATCTACGCCATAACGCCCTTGAAAAGCCAAGTTAATGCCCGACAAGGGTCCTGTTGAGGTGCCCACGGCCCAAGCGCTTAAAAAGACGAGCGCTAATAACGTATGATCAGGGTCAAGCGGCAATAATAGCGAGCCGGCCAGCGCAATACCTACAATAGGATGAATACCGAGCAACGATAGCAGCACAGTAGCTAAATAAGTCAAGGTGGCTTCCAGTGCACCAAACTCAGTGATGGGCAAAACCAGCTCAGTGATTGCTAAGATATTAGCTAAGCCATAAGCCAGTACGCCGGCGGCTAAAAATAGCACCAGCTCATTGCCCATTTGTGGTAAACGCCCAGTAATAAGTTGGTCGATGCCAGAGCGCAGTGAGCGACGGGTGATGGTAAGTACCAGTAGAGTAAACAGCGGCGCCAGTACCGTGATCACCGCTAAAATAGATAAGCTAGGCCATCCTTGATGAGCTATTAATACCGCTGCGGCTAACAAGCTGGGCAGCCAAATTCCGCCAAGATGCAAGGGGTAGCCGGTAAAATCACTAATAGGAGCGGCCTCAATATCGGTTTGACGGTGCATTTGCCAATAAGTGAGTACCATTGATAACAGCGCGAGCGGCATGCTAATTAACCACAGCAAACTCAACTTTGCCAATGGCACCACACCGAGCGTAATAGCCATAGCGCCAAAAAAAGGCGACCAAAAAGCGGCAGCGGTAAAAGAGCGTACTAATACAATAGACTGCTCTCGAGTGAGGGTATTTCGTTTGCTTAAGCGATCGCCAATAATAAACACCGCGGACAAATTAATAATGGCACCAAACAGATGCACCGCTCCCATGGTGGACGCCACGGCGCGAGCCCCACTGGGCAGCGACTGCTGTTGGCCACTGGGCCGACTCACTAAACTTAAAAAGCTCACCGCGACCAACATCGACAGCATATTACTGTTACTGCTCAGTAACTTAGTGCTACTAATACTGGCGCCCAATCCATAACTGGCTGCTAAACATCCCCCTCCGATCAGTAGCAAAATAACAGCCTGAGTACGATTTCGCTTAGATAAGCCACTCCACAGTAAGGCGGCGGCCCCCCAGTAACCGATGCCCGCCACACTGGTAGGTATGGGTAAACCAATTAGCCCTAAAGCCATTAGCATCATGGCTAACAGGATCAAGTAACCCGCCCAGCGGCGGCGTAATGGATAAGGAAAACGAGTAAACAAAAGAAATCCTTTTAAGAAACGATAAATACGCTGTACGTTATGCGCTTTACGCCATACGTCAAAAAAATACTAGGTTTATCTTTAACTTACAGCGTTAAGCGTGCGGCATATAGCAGCCCTTCGGGCTAGCCTTTATATAATTTGGGATTAAAGACGTCTTGTAACCAATCGCCCAGCAAGTTAATGACCAGCACCAGTAGCACTAAATACAGGCCAGGAAAAGCGGTGATCCACCAAGATCCCGAGAAGATATAACTAAAGCCCATGCTGATCAGAGAACCTAACGAGGGTTGATCCACCGGCATTCCTAACCCTAAAAACGACAGAGCGGCTTCACTCATAATGGCGTTCGCTACCTGCACGGTAGAAATAACTAAGATCGGCGATAAGCAATTAGGAAGAATATGGCGAAACATAATACGCGGCGAGTGAAAGCCCATGACTTTAGCGGCTTCGACATATTCTTTTTTCTTTTCCGCTAATACCGTGGCACGAATAGTGCGGGCATATTGCGGCCACTCGGCAAGGCCGATAATAATCACCAGCATTAATACCGCATGCTGTGCATAAAAGTCGGCACCGAGCGTGGCCTTAAATACCGCCGAGACAATAATCGCCACCATAATCGTCGAGAAAGACAGCTGTACATCGGCAATACGCATCAGCAAATTATCAAGGCGGCCGCCAAAATAGCCTGCAGATAATCCCACTAAAATACCAAACACCAGCTGCAGCGCCACGGCACCTAAGCCAATCATCAAGGAAACGCGTGAACCATATAAAATAGTGCTAAAAATATCGCGCCCTTGTACATCGGTGCCCAACCAAAACCGCGAGTCCCCCGCGTCTAACCAGCTGGGTGGTAATTCTGAGTCAAGAATATCGATGGTGGCTAAGTTATAAGGATCAAAAGGGGCAATGAGCGGTGATAAAAATGCTGCCACTAACAACGCCATAAATACCGCAAAACTCACCATCGCTACTTTGTCACGACGAAAGTGATAGAGAAAATCTGAGCTTTTAATGCGAGCGAAGCGACTGGCCTTAAATTCTATAGTCATACTTACCCCTTAGCCGCTAAGTTAACAGTGGGATTGACCAGCCCATAAATTAAGTCCACTAAGGTGTTGGTTAGTACAAAGACAAAGCCCACAAACATCACATAGGTGGTAATTAAGGGGGTGTCGACACGGTTAACTGCATCAATAAATAACAAGCCAATGCCCGGCCACTGAAAAACCGTCTCTGTTAAAATGGTATAGGCCACCATAGTGCCTATTTGTACCCCACCGACCGTAATCAAGGGTAATAAGGTGTTTTTTAGAGCATGAATAAACCACACTCGATATTTATCTAGCCCTTTGGCCCACGCAAACTTAACGTACTCGGCGCTTAGCTGCTCAAGCATTTCTGAGCGTACTAGGCGAATAAATAACGGCAGCATAATAGAAGATAGCGCTATGCTGGGCAGAATTAAGTTGCGCAGCCCCTGCCAGTTAAATAAGCCAGACTGCCAGCCAAAAGGACTGGTCAGCGTGCCGCGACCATAGGCCGGCAGCCAGCCCAACTCAATAGAAAACACATACATTAATAAAATGGCGGTTAAAAATACCGGTATCGAAATACCAATAATACTTAAGCCCATAATGGCCCGAGAGAATAATGCCCGCGGTTTAATAGCGCAGTACACTCCCAGTGGGATACTAAACACCACAATGATCAGAGTCGCACTAAGCACGAGCTCTAACGTGGCCGGTAACTTATCGAAAATGACTTCTAAAGTGGGCTTTTTATAAAAATAGGACAGCCCAAAGTCGCCGTGCAGTGCATTGCCGACAAAACGAGCATATTTAGTAAAGAAGGGATCATTTAAGCCAAGCTCGGTGCGCATCAGCTGACGGCTTTCTTCAGATACCGACTGCCCTACTAATTCACGTAAAGGATCGCCTAAGTTATCTTGAATAGAAAACGCCACTAAGCTGATGACAAACATCACCACTATCACCTGCATCAGGCGTTTTAATAAAAAAATCAGCATGCGCTATTCCAATGCATTAAAAAGTGAAGAGTAAAGCGTGAAGAGACAGTGGACGACATAAGGGCAAGCTTACCATCCTAAATCAAGGGCCATTTTTACCACGGAATACTCGGACGAAAACCAACACTCAACCCTTCACACTTCACACTTCACACTTCACCCTTCACACTTTACCGTGCTTCGTTAACCACGAGATCTCCCAAATAGGGGAAGTCCATGGCGTTGACTACTGGGGCAATATCGAGGTTGCTACGGGCTCCCCACGCCAAGTCTTGCCAATGCAGCGGCACAAAAGCCGCATCGTCATAGAGTATTTGCTCAGCTTGCTGCAACATCTCGATGCGCAGCTCAGTATTGGTTTGTAGATTGGCGTTTTCAATCAGCTCATCTAGCTCAGGGTTAGAGTAATGACCACAGTTATACTGACCACGGCCGGTTTCTTCATTACGGGTCATGGTTAAAAACTCTGAAAAATTAGCGGCATCTTCGGTATCAGAATGCCACCCCACCATCAGCATATCGGCGGCGCACTTATCAAACTCGGGCCAATATTGGGCAACCGGCATGGTTTTTAAATCTACATCAATGTTGATCCGCGCCAGCATCGCTTTAACAGCCTCGGCTATTCTAAAGTCATTCACATAGCGGTTATTAGGGGCAATCATGGTGATTTTAAAACCGTCTTGATAACCTGCTTCTGCCATTAACTGTTTAGCTTTTTCTACATCGTAACGGGGTTTTAGTGTGGGGTTATGGCCCACATAGCCTGCAGGAGCTTGCTGAGCTGCCGGCGTGCCGGCGCCGCGCATAATACGCTGGACTATCCCCTCTTGGTTAATGGCATAATTAATGGCTTGGCGTACCCGCACGTCTTTAAAAGGCGCAAATCGGTCTTGGTTCATCTGCAGTGTAATAATACGGGTGCCCGACTCCGTTACTAGCTCTACGCCTTTAGCCGACTGTACTCGTTTTTGATCGTTAGGCGAAACCGGCTTAATAAAATCAACGTCGCCCGCTAATAAAGCCGCTACCCGAGTTGCATCTTCTTTAATTGGCACTAGAGTCAGTTGCTCTACGTTACCGGGAGAGTCTTTATCCCAGTAAGCTGAGTTGCGTTCATATTCCAGCTTTACCCCTTGTTGGCGGGATTTTAACGTAAAGGGCCCAGTGCCCGACACCTGGGTTGAGGCAAAAGAGCTGCCATGTTTGACGATATCGCCTTTATCCTTGCCATCTGCTCCTTTACCACTATAAAACTTTGAGTCCATAGGGAATAAATAGGTCATGGTATTGAGTACTAGCGGATAAGGCCCTTTGGTGACAATATCGACGGTGTGTTCATCAACCTTACTGACCGCACTAAAGGAATCAAACAGCGCCTTAAAATCCGGTGAGGTTTTTAAGCGCTCAAAGGTCCACACTACATCGTCGGCGCTAAAGTCATTGCCACTATGAAATTTAACTCCTTCCCGTAAAAAAAAGCGGGTGGTATTTTCGTCGATCCGCTCCCAGTTAGTGGCCAAGCGCGGTTGAATATTAAAGGCTTTATCCCAGCGCACTAACGGATCAAACAAAAGGTGAGACATCTCTAACGTTGCACCCGATAACTGCTCATGAGGATCCATAGATACCGGATCTGCATCGTAGGCCACGGTAATATTGGCGGCAGATACGCTTAAGCTCATGCCTGCGGCCACTAACGCCAACGTTAACTTATTGAGTCCTGCTTTCATAATACACTCCATCGACATCATTCGTGGTTGCCGCTTCAATATCTAGTCCTGCTTGCGACATCCCTTTAAACTCAGGCATTAGGGCTATCAGCGAGCGACTATAGGGATCTTGGGCTTGGGTAAATAACTGCTCTGTTTGGGCGACTTCCATCAACCGGCCTTTGCGCATCACGCCAACTCGGTCACACATTTGACGGATCACCGGTAAGTCGTGGCTAATAAATAGCATGGTGAGCTTTAGCTCATACTGCAAGTCTTTCAATAAATTCAAAATTTGCGCTTGCACCGACACATCTAGCGCTGAGGTGGGCTCATCACAAATTAATAGTCGTGGCCGCGTGGCAAGTGCACGGGCAATAGAAATACGTTGGCGTTGCCCGCCTGAGAACTCATGTGGATACTTAGTACCCGCGCCATAGCCTAGCCCAACATAATCGAGTAAGTCCGCTACTATGCGCCTCACCTCGGCATTATCTTGTGCTAAACGATGAAAAATAATCGGCTCGGCAATAATATCATTGACCCGCATCCGCGGATTGAGGGAGGAGTAAGGGTTTTGAAAAATCATTTGCATCTGACGACGCAGCGGTCGTCGAGCTTGCTCATTTTTTAAGGCGGTAAGATCTATCCCTTCAAAATATATTTTGCCACTATCCGGTGGGTACAAACCAGCAATGGCGCGGGCCATAGTCGACTTACCTGAGCCTGACTCGCCTACTAAACCAAAAGTTTCGCCTTCGGTGATCTCAAAACTGACCCCATCTAGCGCTTGTACATATTGGCGTTGCGACGGTAACAATGCCTTTTTGGTGAGAAACCTCAGATCGCAGTTTGCTACTTTTAATATGGGGCCACTAAACGCCCGTTGATCTTGACGTTGCCCTAACCAATGACGCTTAAGATCCAGCTCCTGCATATGAGTGGCATCTTCAATATAAGACACTAATGGAAAGCGATGCAGCTTAAGATCCGACCGAGGTACCGCCGAGATCAAACTCTTGGTGTAATTATGACTGGGCGTGCTTAATACCTGCTCGGTTGGTCCTATTTCCATTAGCCGCCCGCGATACATCACCGCTACTCGGTCGGTAATATTAGAGACCACGCCCATATCATGGGTAACTAACATGCAGCCCACATTGCGCTCTTTACATAAATGACGGATCAAGGTCAGGATCTGATCTTGGATAGAGACATCTAAGGCGGTGGTGGGCTCATCGGCAATAATTAGCTCCGGATCGCCCGACAGTGCAATCGCGATCACTACCCGTTGGCGCATACCGCCAGAAAATTGATGAGGATATTGTTTAATACGCAGCTCAGGCTCAGGAATGCCCACTGCATCGAGTAAGGAAATAGATTTTAGTCGGGCCTGCTCACGGCTTAGTTTGGTATTAGCCAGCAAGGTTTCCACCATTTGCGACTCGACCGTAAACAAAGGGTTTAAGGAAGTCATGGGGTCTTGAAAGATAAAGCCGATATGTCGCCCGCGTAGCTGGCGCATTTTAGCTTGGCTTAAGCCTGAGATTTTTTTCCCGTCTAAATAGACTTCTCCTTGGCTCATCCGACCCGGAGGGCTAAGTAAGTCAATAATTGCATTACCAATAGTGGACTTACCAGCACCCGACTCCCCCACTACGCCCAAGATTTCGCCTCGCGCGATACGAAAAGATAGGTCATCTACCGCGGTCATCACGCCGTGGCGGGAGGGATATTCAATTCGTAAGTGCTTGACCTCTAATAATGCCATTGTGATCCTTAGCCAAGGTGCTGGGCCCTTTATTACATCGTTTACTACCTAGTTACCAAAACTGCGCCAGTAACTGCATCCCTACCAACGCAAACACACCGGCAATAACATCGTCAATCATAATCCCAAAGCCACCGCTAACGCGCTTATCACACCAGCTAATCGGCCACGGTTTGACGATATCAAAAAAACGAAATAACACAAAGCCAGCCACTATCCAGCCGACACCACTAGGCGCAGCAAACATGGTGATGCCAAAACCGATGATCTCGTCCCAGACAATGGCGCCATGATCATGGCGACCAATAGCGCGCGTGGCAGCATTGCAAATTGGGATCCCGACTAAAAAGCCCACCACTAATAATAGAATATACCAAGGGGCTGCCAGTCCTTGGATCAGTAAATACAAAGGAATAGCTGCCAGGGTGCCCATGGTGCCCGGCATAATAGGGCTTAAGCCACTGCCAAAGCCGAGCGCCAATAAGTGTAGCGGGTTAGATAGTTTTAATGGCGCTAACTCAGGCTTTCTCATCTCACTTTCCTTATAAAACACCCCAACCGTAGCTGCGGCTTTAGCCGTGCAATAGCGCGCAGCGCTATCCTTTGCACTCATTTAATACGACTGCGCCTAATAAGAATTAACAACTAAACCTTAAATATATCCGCCACGGAACCCACGGAATCCACAGAAAAATAAAAATAAGAACGACAAAAGATATTGTATTGTTAAAA
>JAAYRH010000182.1 GCA_012518835.1 Aeromonadales bacterium
ATGAAGTCGTACTCCATGTACGCAGGCGCTGCGGATGCTATGGTGCAATGGTGGTACGGTCACAACGCTGTAGGCTTTCTACTGACCGCCGGTTTCTTAGGGATGATGTATTATTTCGTACCTAAGCAAGCAGGCCGTCCAGTTTACTCTTACCGTTTATCTATTGTGCACTTTTGGGCATTAATCACCTTGTATATTTGGGCGGGTTCTCACCACCTCCACTATACTGCCCTACCCGACTGGGCTCAGTCGCTAGGTATGGTGATGTCCTTGATCCTGTTTGTTCCTTCTTGGGGCGGTATGATCAACGGTATTATGACCCTATCAGGTGCGTGGCATAAATTACGTTATGATCCTATCTTGCGCTTCTTGATCGTATCTTTGTCGTTTTACGGCATGTCTACGTTCGAAGGCCCGATGATGGCAATCAAAACCGTTAACGCCCTCTCTCACTACACCGACTGGACCGTAGGACACGTTCACTCTGGCGCACTAGGCTGGGTGGCGATGATTTCTATTGGTGCCGTGTATCACTTGATCCCTAACCTGTTTGGTCAAGAGCGTATGTACAGCATCAAGCTGATTAACACGCACTTCTGGTTAGCGACTATTGGTACGGTTTTATACATCGTATCTATGTGGATCAGTGGAGTAATGCAAGGTCTAATGTGGCGTGCAGTGAACGACGACGGTACTTTGACTTACAGCTTTGTTGAAAGTCTGCAAGCCTCGTATCCGTTCTATTTCGTACGTTTCATTGGCGGCTGCTTCTTCTTGACCGGTATGTTACTGATGGCTTACAACGCCTACCGTACCATCAATGCGCCTAAAGGCTCATTGCAAGCTATTCCCCAACCGGCATAAGGAGGCGTGTTAATGAAAAAGAATAAAAACCGTCATGAGTTGGTAGAGAAAAATACGTTTTGGTTAATTGTCTTTACCGTGATTGCCGTGAGTTTTGGTGGTTTGGTAGAAATCGTCCCTCTATTTTTCTCCAAACAAACTACTGAACCCGTAGAAGGATTAAAACCTTATACAGCATTGCAAATGGAAGGTCGTGATATTTACATTCGTGACGGGTGTCATGTATGTCACAGTCAAATGATCCGCCCTTTCCGTGCAGAAACCGAACGCTATGGTAACTACTCTTTAGCGGGTGAGCATGTATGGGAACACCCCTTCTTATGGGGCTCTAAGCGTACTGGTCCAGACTTGGCGCGTATTGGTGGTCGTTATTCAGATGAGTGGCATCGCGTCCATCTGATTAACCCCCGCGACGTGGTTCCTGAGTCTAATATGCCAAGTTTTCCTTGGCTTGAGACCAATATTCTGGATGGTAAGTTGACCCCGGATAAATTACGTATCTTCCGTGATTTTGGTGTGCCTTATACCGATGCTGACATCGAAGGTGCTACCGAGGCCGTTAAGGGTAAAACAGAAATGGAAGCCCTTATCGCTTATCTGCAGTCTTTAGGCCACGCCCTAAAATAACCGGAGTCGATTATGGATTTCAGTACCTTAGATGCTCTTAAGCCCGCGATAATCAGTTATCAAACCGTTTTATTGTTAGTGATGTTTGTCGGCCTGGTTTGGTGGGCATACGGTAAACGACGCAAAGACAAGTTCGACGCGATAGCTAACTCTATTTTTGATGATGAAGACCAGACGCAGGGAGCATCTTCTGGAACTGAGCAGGATCGCGCAGGAGCTAATAAAAAATGAATACTTTTTTAAGTGTTTTTGTCACTGTGATCAGCTTGGGAACCATTTTCGGTTGCTTGTCTCTGCTGATCTGGTGTACCCGTGACAAGATGGGAATGGAAGATGGTGCCCCTACGGGCCATACTTTTGACGGTATTTCTGAGCTGAACAACCCACTGCCTAAGTGGTGGAGCTACCTGTTTGTTTTCATGGTAGTGTTCTCTTTGTTCTATCTGGCGTTGTATCCAGGCTTAGGTAACTTTAAAGGCTTATTGGGCTGGACTAGCTCTAACCAGTACGTTTACTCAAAAGAGGAGTTTAACGAAGCTGCTGAAGAAGCCCGTGAACAAGGCCTACTGGTACAATACGATCGTGAGATGGTTAAAGCCGACGAAGTGTTTGGTGCTAAGTTCCGTGAGCTGGCCTATGAGCCAGGTAGCGAAAACTACTTACCTATTCCGGTCATTGCTAAGAACGAAGATGCTACTCAAGTGGGTCAGCGTTTATTCTTGCAAAACTGTGCTCAGTGTCATGGTTCGGATGCTCGTGGGGGCCGCGGCTTCCCTAACCTAACCGACGACGCCTGGTTATGGGGTGGTGAGCCAGAGCAAATCAAGCATACCTTAATGCATGGTCGTCAAGGTGCGATGCCTGGCTGGGAAGACGCTTTAGGTGATGACGGTGTTCAAGAAGTGGTTTCGTATGTCTTGAGCTTGTCTGGCCGTAAAGTTGATCCGATTGAAGCCAAAAAAGGTAAAGCTCGCTTTGCCGTATGTGCTGCCTGTCACGGTGCAGATGGTACGGGTAACACTGTTTTAGGCGCGCCTAACTTGACTGATGATATCTGGCTCTACGGCGGCTCGCGTGCAGCTGTTGAAGACAGCGTACGTCATGGTCGTAATGGTGTGATGCCAGCTTGGAAAGACATTTTAGGCGAAGACAAAATTCAATTGCTCTCCGCTTATGTGTATAGCCTAAATAATAAGTAATAAACCCCTTGGGTTTAATAAAAAAGCCCCGCTCGCCGGGGCTTTTTTGTTATATTAGGGAATCTCAATACTCCTTTTTTGTAGTAGGAATTAGTCATGAAACGTCAATGGTATAAACAATTCTGGCCATGGTTTTTAATCGTGCTACCGATGTGTGCAGTGGCCGCGAGTTTGTTTACTTTTTATTTGGCCAGCTCTGGCGCTGACAGCATGGTAGTTGATGACTACTACAAAAAGGGACGAGCTTATAACCGCGACCTTACCGAGCTTAAAAAAGCAGCTGAGTTAAAAATGATTGCGCATTTAAGTTATAAAGATGATCGAGTCGCGCTTACTTTAGAAGGCGCTCATAATCAAGGGGAAGGTATTCGCGTGTACTTCACGCACCCTACTCTAGAACAAGAAGACCATCATTTGTTTATGACCGCTGATGCAAAAGGGGTATATCGTGAGCGCTTAGCTACGCCGTTGATTAACGGCGCCTGGAATCTGCAAATTGAAGCCGCAGATGGTAGCTGGCGGTTACAACAGCGTATTTATTTGCCCATTAAAGACGAATTGATTATTAACGCAGGGAGTTAGTCATGGCCGGCTGTTTTCACTGTGGTGAGGCTGTGCCAAGCGGTAGTCGCTATTTATTAACTATCGAAGGTGTCAGTCAGCCTTTTTGTTGTCCTGGTTGCTTAGCCGTCGCCGATACCATTATTGATTGTGGCTTAGCCAGTTATTATCAACACAGAACGGCACCGGCCCCTAAAGCTGATGCCATTCCTGATGAGCTTAAAAAGCTACAACATTATGATTTGGATGAAATACAGCAAGACTTTGTTGTCAATAAAGACCAACTCAAAGAAGTACAGCTATCGATTTCTGGATTAAGCTGTGCTGCGTGTGCTTGGCTTATCGAACGCCATGTATCTCGAGTAAAAGGCATTGAGCTCATTCAGGTCAATACCACCACCGAGCGCGCACGGGTACGATGGGATCCTACTAGGTTACCTTTAAGCCAAGTGCTTGCAGCATTTACCGATATCGGTTATCAAGCGCGCCCTTTTCAGCCTCACCAACAAGAGCAGTTGTATAATAAAGAAGTAAAAGCCTACTTATTACGTATGGGTATCGCCGGCATTGCCAGTATGCAAGTCATGATGGTAGCCATTGCCTTATATGATGACTTATTTCCAGAAACTGATGCCGGGCTGATTGAGTACTTTCGTTGGGTGAGCTTATGGTTATCAGTTCCGGTAATGGGTTATTCAGCCCTGCCCTTTTATCAAAATGCTTGGCGTGGATTAAAACATCGCGCATTAAATATGGACTTGCCGGTCTCGCTGGCGATGATTTTTGCTTTTGTCGCCTCGGTATATGCTACGGTCACCCAAACCGGTGAGGTATATTACGAATGCGTGTCCATGTTTGCCTTTCTATTATTAACGGGACGCTTTTTAGAGATGCGCGCCAAACGGCGAGCTTCAGAAACCACAGCAAATTTAACACTTTTAGTACCGATGCTAGCTCGCATCGAAACCGATACTGGTGAGCAAGAAATTGCAGCTAAAAGCTTACAACCCGGTCAAATTGTCTTAGTAGATCCCGGCAGCCAAATTCCTGCTGATGCTGAAATATTACACGGTAGCACCAGCATTGATGAGTCTATGCTGACTGGTGAACATTTGCCGGTATTGCGCCATCCCGGCGATACGGTATTTGCCGGTACCACCAACGTAGAATCGCCGCTGCGCTTACACGTACTGCGGCCATTGGCCGATGCTCGGGTATCAGAAATATTACGTGCCCAAGATGATGCGTTATTAGAAAAACCTAAGGTAGCGATATTAGCCGATCAGCTATCGCGCTATTTTGTCGCTGCCCTACTGTTGGTAACGCTTGCGACCTATTTGGTGTGGCTGACTATCGATCCTAGCAAAGCCTTTTGGGTAATGTTGTCGGTGCTAGTCGCTACCTGCCCTTGCGCTTTGTCTTTGGCTACGCCCACCGCACTAACGGTTGCCACTTCGCGCTTAAGTCGCTCAGGCGTATTAGTGCGTCGTGCCCATGTGTTAGATACCTTGCCTAAAGTTAACCGCATTGTATTTGATAAAACCGGCACCTTAACTCGCGGCGAAATTCGTGTCACCGAGGTAACGCTATATGGTGAGCTAAATGAGGCTCAAGCGCTGGCAATGGCCGCTGCTTTAGAAGCACAGTCAGAGCATCCGATTGCTCAGGCATTTACCCAATATCGACAAGCGGACATTGAGGTAACAGAGCGTAAAAACCAAGTCGGCAAAGGCATTAGTGGTGAAATTGCCCAGCAACACTGGCAATTAGGCAGTAGCGCTTGGTTGGCACCTGAACATCACAATGAAGAGTTGTGTGTTTACTTGGCGTGTGAGCAGCAATTAGTGGCGCGCTTTACTCTGGCCGATCCGCTACGAGAAGAAGCGAAAGCCCTTATTGAGCAGTGTAAAGAACAAGGTATCGCCACCACTATTTTGACCGGCGATAGCTCAGGTCAGGCAGAAGCAGTAGCAACGTTGTTAGGCGTGGATACGCTTGTTAAACAAGCCAGCCCTGACGATAAGCTGGCTTATTTGCAAGCGCGGGATCGGGAAGGTGATATTTGCTTAATGATTGGCGATGGTATTAATGATGCACCGGTATTAGCCGGCGCTCATGTATCGTTTGCCATGGCCGGTGGCACCGATATCGCTAAAAATAGCGCCGATGGCATTATGTTAGCTGATGATTTGCGCCATATTTTAACCGCCCGTCATATCGCGGGCCGTTGTCGTCAGGTTATCAAACAAAACTTTAGCTGGGCGCTGGGTTATAACCTAATTATTCTTCCATTAGCGGCCACTGGCCATGTTTCCCCGTGGATTGCCATGATAGGGATGTCGGTGAGCTCACTAATTGTCATGACCAACTCCTTGAGGCTTGCGCGCTTATGACCGATGAAATAGACGTTTGGTATTTTATGATCCCCATCGCCATGGTGTTTGTTGGGATCGCCATCATTGTGTTTTTCTGGTCGGTTAAAAGCGACCAATTTGAAGACTTAGACAGACACGGTAGTAACATCTTATTTGATGATGATAATGCAGCCCATCAAGAGGCACAGAAAAAAACGACGACCTCAAGCGATACCCAAGAAAGTCGAGAACAACATGACCACACAACTTGACGCGTGGGCCGCCTTGCTGATTGGTCTGCTTGGCGCCGGCCATTGTATTGCAATGTGTGGCGGCGTAGCGGCAGCGTTTTCAATGGCGATACCTACTGAACAACGACGTTGGCAATGGCTGTATTTACTCAGCTATAACGGCGGGCGCATTTTAAGTTACAGTATCGCCGGTGCTTTAGTTGGCGGGGTGTTTGCTGGGCTTGCAGAAGTGAGTATGGGCAAACAGGCGCTGGTTATTTTGCGCTTGCTGGCAGGTGTGATGATGATACTGCTTGGCCTATATTTGGCACGTTGGTGGTTTGTATTATTACATTTAGAAAAGCTAGGTAATGGTTTATGGCGCCATCTTAAACCGTTAGCTGGGCGCTTTATTCCTTTTAAAAGCCCATTAGCGGCGTTTCCCTTTGGCATGATCTGGGGTTGGCTGCCTTGTGGTTTAGTGTATTCGGCACTCACTTGGAGTGCTGTGTCCGGTGGTGCATTAGAAGGTGCTCGGGTGATGGCTCTGTTTGGGCTTGGCACTTTGCCGACTCTACTGGCACTTGGCGGCCTTGCGGGACAGCTTCGCCACTGGCTTAATCACCCGCGTTTTCGTCAAGTATCTGGTATCTTGTTGATCTTGTATGGTTTATTCACTCTTTATCAAGCCATACAGTTAATTTACTAAACTATTAAGGCCTTATATTTGGTGCTATGATTGGTCAAGATATCTTAACTGAATTGAGCCATGACCCATCTTAAAAGAAGCATCGACATCTCTACTAGCAACGCCATTCATTGCCAACGTTGCAGCATTAGCCAGCTTTGTATTCCACTGGGGCTCAACTCAGACGAATTAGATAGGCTGGATAATATTATTGAGCGCAAAAAGCCCATTCAAAAAGGGCAAGCGCTCTTTAAGGCCGGTGATAAGTTACAGTCCCTATATGCCATTCGCGCCGGCACCATCAAGTCTTATACCATTACTGAGCAAGGTGATGAACAGATCACCGGATTTCATCTCGCAGGTGACTTAATTGGTTTTGATGCCATTAATAGCGGCCACCACCCTTCTTTTGCCCAAGCGTTAGAGACCGCTATGGTCTGCGAAATACCTTATGAAGTGCTGGATGATTTATCGGGCAGCCTGCCCCGATTGCGTCAGCAGATCATGCGCTTAATGAGTAATGAAATTAATGGCGACCAGCAGCTCATCTTATTGCTCTCTAAAAAGACCGCCGAAGAAAGATTAGCTACCTTTTTGCATACCTTATCTAACCGTTTCTCGTTAAGAGGCTTTTCGCCCCGCGAGTTTCGCCTCGCCATGACTCGTGGCGATATAGGTAATTATTTAGGATTAACAGTAGAAACTGTCAGTCGTCTGCTGGGACGCTTTCAAAAGAACCAGTTAATAGAGGTCGACGGTAAGTATATTCGGATCACTGATTTGCCTGCGCTAGCTGAGCTGGCTGGAGCTCCTCCTGCTAGTCCAGCTGAAGTCTAATACCGATAAAAGGACCGGCATGATGATTAAATATGAACATATTTTAGTAGTAATGGATCCTGCGGCAGAAACTCAACCGGCTCTACACCGCGCGGTCTCTGTCGCTGCCTTACAGCAACAGGCTGATATTACGTTGTTTATGCCTATTTATGACTTTTCTTACGAAGTCACTTCTATGCTGTCCAGTACAGAGCGCAGTGAAATGCGTGAAGGAGTACTGCAAAGCCAAGAGGAATGGCTAAAGACTTTATTAACGCCTTACGCCGATAGCGCGATCCGCTTTAATGTCAAAGTGGTATGGCACAGCCGTCCTTTTGAAGCCATTATTCAGCAAGTACAAGAACATCAGCACGATTTAGTCATAAAAAGTACCCACAAACACCATTTAATTCAGTCGTTTATCTTTACGCCCACCGACTGGCATTTACTACGAAAGTGCCCTTGCCCGGTGTTACTGGTTAAAGAGCAAGACTGGCCTATTGGTGGTAATGTAGTGGCCGCGGTCAACTGTGGCAGTGATGACGAAGGCCAGGCCGCACTGAATCATAAAATAATTGCAGAAAGTACCGAAGTGGCTCGCTTATTATCCGCTCAGCTGCATTTAGTTAACGCTTTTCCTATTACGCCGGTTAATCTTGCCTTAGAGCTGCCTGACTTTGATCCCCAAGTGTATAACGCAGCGGTTAAGCGCCATCATGAACGAATTATGTATGAATATGCGGTGCGCTACGACTTAGAGTCCAGCGCGCTGCATTTAGAGGAAGGCTTAGCCGAAGAAGTTATACCGCGCTGCGCCGATGAGCTTAATGCTACCTTAGTTATTTTAGGCTCGGTGGGCCGCACCGGCTTATCGGCGGCATTGTTGGGTAATACTGCAGAGCAAGTCATTGATAAACTCAGCTGTGACGTTTTAGTATTACGTCCTGATCCAACAAGTTAATCGCTGAGCCTTGCTCTCAACCTGCCAAGCTCTATAATAACCCCAGTTTTTTTGCTGGGGTTATTATGTCTGAGCCAACTATTACTGCACCTGCTACTGAAGAGAAATCTGCCGAGCACTACGCTTTTGTTAAATTAAGTAAGCGTTTGCGTCGCCAAGTCGGTAATGCCATTAGCGATTTTAATATGATTGAAGATGGCGATCGGGTCATGGTGTGTTTATCCGGTGGTAAAGACAGTTATGCCCTACTTGATCTGTTATTGCACCTTAAAGCCCATGCGCCTATTGCGTTTGATATTGTGGCAGTCAATTTAGATCAAAAACAACCCGGCTTTCCCGAGCAGGTATTACCCGAGTACTTAACCAGCTTGGGCGTAGAATATAAAATAGTCGAAGAAGATACTTACTCGATTGTGATGGACAAATTAGAAGCAGGTAAAACCACCTGCTCTCTGTGCTCACGATTGCGCCGAGGTATTTTATATCGTACCGCCAGTGAGCTGGGAGCCACTAAAATTGCCTTAGGCCATCATAGAGATGACATGTTAGAAACCTTATTACTCAATATGTTTTATGGCGGCACCATGAAGTCGATGCCTCCGAAGCTGATGAGTGATAACGGCCAACATATGGTGATCCGCCCGCTCGCTTATTGTAAAGAAAAAGACATTATTGCCTATGCACAGTCGAAAGCTTTTCCTATTATCCCTTGTAACTTATGTGGCTCTCAAGACAACCTGCAGCGCCAAGCCATTAAGACCATGCTGCAAGACTGGGATCAGCGCTTTCCGGGTCGACTAGAAAGTATGTTTCGCTCGTTACAACAAGTGGTCCCCTCCCACTTATTAGACGGCCGACACTTTGACTTTAAACAACTAAACACCCAAACCGAGGTGGTAGATGGCGGCGATGTGGGCTTTGATAAACCGAACTTAGCTAAGCGTTATACTGGGCAAGACTCGGCCGTGTTATCGATACTCGGCGAGGAAATTACTATCACCGAGCTTAAGTAGCTTAAAATCACGAAAGAACACAGAAGGCACGACGAAGTTCACATGCAACAAGTGATTTTCCGTGTTCTTCCGTGGGTTGTGTGGCAAAAAGGTTTTGATCAGTTAGTTTTACCGATGGGTATAATTTAAAACCAAGGCGTAATTCTTACTGCGGGTAAGGTCATGCTGCTATTTTCTGCCAGCTCTGCGGTGCTCAACTTCATTTGTGATTGACCATTAATGAGCTGAGTAGGATCGGCATTATGCAATTTAATACCTTGCAGTTCGGGGGTAAAATACTTTCCTGGCCAACCGGCCATTTTTTGTAACAGCTGATACAGTTCAGCTTCCACTGCGCGTAAGGTGGTGAGGGAAATATCACCGCCGTCTAAGTTGGCCTGAATTTGTACCGACATATCACACAGCTGTGGCTCGCTTAGGGTGAGCTTCACTAACGCTTTATCTAGGCTGAGATCATTATCATACGGCAGGACAAATTGCCCATGCGCCAACACACTCACCTCCCCTTTATGCTGCTCATCTAATTCAATATAGCCCGACTCAATATTACATAACCCTTGCCCATCGCTACGGGCTAAGTAAAAACCTAAGTCGGCATACTCTAATTCGGCTTTTTTCACCTTTTTCATATACTTGTAAAAGTTACTGTAGTCCAGATCCAGCTCCGTGGTTTGAGCAGATAAGGTAAAGCTAGTCAGCGTGGCCAGTAACAGTGCTGGAATTGAAATCTTCATGCGTCAAAATGGTCCTTAGAAGGTGGCGTAGCCGTCGGGTCTTGGTTTGAGTTCGTCATATCTAAGCTATCAATGCCACAGGCTTGGCGATAAATAATGCCTTTTGTCACCATATACAAAGGAATAGCCCAAATAAATCCTATTCCAAAACTTAAAATAGCGACCACAAATACCAGCACTAACATAATATGAATTGAAAATAGTGCTACCCATTGGCGGGAAAATAAGCGTAGCGAGGTAGTAATCGCCTGTAATGGCGTAAAACCTTTATCGATGATCAAGGGGAAGGTAAACATTAAGGCAATGCTCATCAGCATGGTCGGGATCATACCGACTATGGGTGACAACCCTACTGATAAGCTTAATGGAATAAATAAACTGGTCAGTAAGCCCATGATCATGCTGGTAATCGCTAGCGGGACAATAAATTTAAAGTAATCAAAAATTTGATTAGGTCGCACCGTTTTATCGGCAGCGCGATGCACGCCTATCATATCCAGGGCAGCCGTCATCGGGGCCATTAGCATCGAAATCATTAACCCCAGCAAGTTTACCTCCCACGACAGCTCTTCTTCATCGCCACTGATAGTGACTAACAATTGATTAAGCACTAGCCACACTCCTACTACCCCTAGGGTGGCAAGAATAATAGGCAACTTTGCGCCGTGGATACGCTGCCATGCTTCTTTTAAAATTGCATTAGGTGATAAGGTAAACCCTTGTTGCAACGAGGTATGTAATCGAGAAAAACGCGGTTCATTCATTAAACTAGGTTCTCTTGCTTTAGATGGCTCTATTGTAACTAACAAACGCGGCTATCGCAGCAAAGCAAACCATGATTGCTTTAAGATGAGGCTCTTTATCTGTTCTTAAGTGAGTCTGTTACTAACAGAAACAAATTTTTATGATAAAAAGCCTCAGGGTTAATAAATAACTTAAACGGTATTTTGTACTAAACCCGCTAAGCGCAACCAGTAACCGTTGCAGTCATTATCAGCTAAGGGCTGAGGTGCTTCGCCTTGTACATTATTACGAAATTGCTCTAACCAAGTGAAAGTGTGTTCGGATTGCGGACTTAAGCGCACAATATCGACGTTATCTGCCATGTATGGCAGCTGGTTTATCAAATTATAACGTGCCCCTGATTGCGTTTGAATACCGTTTAATATGAATAATCGTTGTCCATCTTGGCTATCAACCGTGCGTCCATTAGGGTAGTTAATACAGCACAGCTCACATTGATCTTTATGGCGCTGTTCAGAGCGTGCTGTAAAACAGCGGGCTGACCATGCGAGCGGTAAATGACCAAAAGCAAACAACTCAACTTCAAACGCCGAGCGCTGTTGTTGAATAATATCAGTGTTAAGAATACTGGTTAACCCGTCTTGAGACAGCTCCACTGGTAACACCCATCGCTGCATCCCTAAATCGATCATCTGCTTTAGCGCATGTTGGTTATAAATACTAATAGCAGAGCCAACAATAAACGGCAGTTTGCGCTCATTTAGAAGGCTAATAGCCCCTACATCATTGGCCTCTATTAAAAAATCTCCGTTATCACAGTAACGTTGCAACTCCCTGAGTTCAGAAGGAGCCTCCAGCAAAGTCATGGTCGATAAGCAGACTTGCTTTCCAGCCTCACGTAGTAAATGAGCGGTCTGCATATAATCATTAAAGGTGAACTCACGGCGTTTATGGCACACCGCTTCTCCTAGATACACAATATCGATGGCGCTCTCAGCGGCTTGTTGATAAAACTCTAGCATTTTTTGTTTTGGCCAATAGTAGAGGATCGGCCCTAAAGAAAACTGCATTGATACCACTCCTTACGCTCTAATTACTTCCAAGTGCGATGGTAAGCACCTAGTGTGGTTTGACTACCTTCAGCCAGCGTCGCTAAGGTACTTTGCCACTCTTCTGCCACCGTGAAAGAAGACGGATACGCTAATACACGGTCAATGGCAGCGCGCCACACCCGCGTGATCGCCATAATCTTTGCGAGCAAAGTAGTCAAAGTAAGCCAAGAACTCTACGGTGGCGACCG
>JAAYRH010000183.1 GCA_012518835.1 Aeromonadales bacterium
AGTAGGTCCCGAGTTCGACTCTTGGTGCCGGCACCATGTTTGAAGTAAAGAGTAAAGCAGTAATAATTAGCCAGCAGTCATGCTGGCTTTTTTGTGTCTAACGCTTATTATTAACAACGGTTTTTCAGCTCCCGCTGCCCTACTCGACAAGGACTGACGTCTTTTATTTTGGATAAATACACTCTTATAAAAGATTTTCTTGCGAGCTGGTTATTAAACTTAATCCCTTCAAGCCCATAGCCCTATGGGATTAGCCAGCTGACTCCCTCATAGAATTTATGCTTAACAATGCTTACCCGCTCAGAAAAGTAAAGATAAGTCCCAGCTATCTGACTAGAGAGGCCAGCATCACAGTGGTATTGTATTCATTTGTGAACACTACTCGGACTTTGGAGGCGTAATATGTCGAAGCACGATAATGAACTAAAAAATAAAGCAGCAACCAGCCAAGAGTTAGAAAACACCGATGATCATCGCCAGCGTCGCCGTCGTTTATTAACCTCGCTAGGGGTTGGCTTAGTTGGCGCCTATGTTGCGCCCACCCTCTTTAGTGTGGGCCAAGCTCAAGCTTGGCACAGCAGCTATTCTCGCCCTAGCTATTCCCGATATAGCTATTCTCGACCTAGCCGCTATGATTATTATCGTCGCGAGCGCAGCCGCCTTCGCGAATATAACGACGATCCCCTACTCATACTTGAAGACGTTATTTTAGGTACTCGGAGAAGATAATGGCAGATTCCACCGTAGATTTGGCGCTGCCTATTTTGGGACGCTGCCTGCGAGTAGAAAATGCCCCCGATGCCGTCGAGGCACTCATAGAAGCCATGCCTGGTTGGCCAATGACGGTTCACCCTCCTCTGGCTACTGCACCTAATGCATATCTTTACCGAGACAAAGAGGGACTATGGCAAGGCGCATTTGATGAAAAAAATGAATACCATTTGCCCTCCCCTGCCTCGGCGGCTTGCAGCTTAGTTGGTGACTTAGTGAGTCAACGACTAAGTTTAGAGCCAGAGTTATTAGGCTTACACTGCGCCAGTGTCGAGATTGATGGCCGTCTTGTTCTGTTTCCCGAAAATAGCAAAGCCGGTAAAAGCACCCTGTCGGTGGCCTTTGCTGCCGCAGGCTATCGCGTCTTTGGTGACGATGTCCTTGGTTTAACGCCACAAGGGGAAGGCGTAGCCATGGGGGTTGCTCCTCGCTTGCGCTTACCTCTGCCCGATAGTTTCTCTAAGGAGTTTGTTCGCTACGCCACCGAGCATGCCGGTCCAGAAGATGAGCGCTATCGTTTTGTACTGCCTAAAGCGAGTCATTTTGCTGATTATAATGAACGCAGCCCAGTGGGCGCTATCGTTTTACTCGAGCGAGATCCGTTAGTGACAGAGCCGGAGGTGGTAACACTTTCTGCGAGTGAAGGTTTGTTACAGCTCCTATGTCAAAACTTTGCACGCGATACATCGGGCGAAGCCTTACTGGAGCGCTTATTACCATTAATGCGCCAAGTACCGTGTTTATTATTGCGCTATTCTGAGCCCTTAGCAGGCGCACGCTACCTAGCTCAAGTAATAGAAAAGCCGCACCTAGCAACCCCTAATAGCGCCAGTTTGCTCAACACACCGCCAACCGAAATAGAGATAGTCGAACCCGAGATAGATAGCGTATGGCAACCCGCGACTTATATTAGTACTTATCCTTTGGGTGAAGAGCTGTTTCTCATTCATACTCCAAGTGGCACGATTCATCGCCTTAATTCCACTGGCAAGTTGGTTTGGCAATTATTGCAACAAGAAGCTCTCTCTAGCCTAGAACTAAGCGAAGTGCTGGCTTCTTACTTCAATGCTGCTCTTGAAACTGTCCTCACCGATGTGCAGGAATTAATCGCCGCCATGGCGCAAACCGGTTTGATCACCGCTCAGCCTTAATCTTACTTGGCACATATTTCACTTAAGTGCCTTGCTAACGGCCTTCAGAGTTTTCTAAAAATAAAAACACTTTATTTTCTACCTTTAGCTTTCTAGAAATTAAGGTGTTGGCATTTCCTTAATAAAAAACATAACCTTATGAAAAATGCTAAGGGATTGCCGCCATGATTAAAAAAATATGCTTACTCAGCTTATTGGCAGTAGCTACTAATGCCAGCGCCGCTGAAACAGAGTTAGACTCACAAGATGAAAGTGACTTACCCGAATGGGCGGTTGAGAGCATAGCGCCAGTACACGATACGGTGTCGGCGTGGGTAACAGACAGCTCTCGCAATATAGACAATTACTTTGGCAGCGAAGAAAGCTTAGAAGTGAGTAACAACTCTTATCTACGGCTTAGACAAGACTTAGGTTGGAGCGAAGAAGACAGCTTTGAAGCAAAGACTCGAGTCCGTTTTAAACTCGACTTACCTACCACCAAAGAGCGGCTGCGCTTTATTATTGAAAGTGATCCAGAAGAATCAGAAGGAACTCTTGCTG
>JAAYRH010000184.1 GCA_012518835.1 Aeromonadales bacterium
GCACGACGCAATAATTCCATACCCAACATTTCGGTATAAAATTGCTCGCATTCTTCTAGGTTCGGCATCGTTAATGCGATGTGGCGCATACCGTTAAAGCGACCGGGTCTTTCCATGATGGGCTCCTTATGTCCTAAGCATTATTCACAGCAATCACGCTGGGCTTGTCTAATGCCAAGGTGGTTGTGTACTATTTGTTGAGTTTATATAAACAAATGGAGTTTACAATGTATTCAATTATTGTCAAAACCAAGCTAAAACCGGGAAAAACCGATGAGTTTCTAGCCGCTATGTTACCTAATGCTAAAGCTTCGGTACGTGACGAGCCCGGTTGTCATACCTTTGATGTGCTGCAAGACCGTGAAGATCCTGAGCTATTTTGGCTATATGAAATTTATGAAGACGAGGCTGCTTTAGCTGATCACAAATTAACGCCGCATTATAAAGCTAGCCGCGCTGTGGTAACGGATCTAATTGCCGAGCAATCGGTGATCCGCGCCGACGTGTTAGCAGTGAACCCTAAGCGCTAAAGTGCTGTGAGGGGCGAAGAGTAAAGGGCAAAGCGAACACCCATTCCCGCTCTGTGTTTAACTCCTTCCCCTTCACATTTCACCCCTCACTATATTTTAATCTTTGGCTAGATCAGCCAGCAAGCTCAAGCTGTGATGGCGGGCGGCTTGATCATAAATATCCGAGATCACCATGATCTCGTTAGCCCCGGTTTGTGCCAGTAAGCTATTGAGCTTATGCGCTACTTGCTGGGGTGTACCAATGGCAGCGGCGGCTAAAAATTGTTCTACGCCGTGTTGCTCATGAGGCAACCAATGACCCTCCATACTGTCTACTGGCGGCACTAAGCTAATATCTTCGCCTCTAAATAACGACAATATCTTTTGTTGGCCCGAGGTCGCTAAGTATTTGGCTTCTTGCTCGGTATCAGCCACCACCACTGGGGCGCCGATAATCACATAAGGCTCGGCTAGTTGGGCTGAAGGGCGAAAGTTACTCTTATACAGCTCGACGGCTTCTAACAGCATGCGCGGCGCAAAGTGTGAAGCAAAGGCATAGGGCAAGCCGAGTTGCGCCGCTAGTTGCGCACTAAACAAACTTGAGCCTAATAACCAAATAGGTACATTAGTATCGGTGCCGGGAATCGCTTTTAGCTTTTGGTCGTCTTGCCGTGGTCCGAGCAATTGCTGCAGCTGTTGCACTTGCTGCGGAAAGTCTGCTGCATCTTCTGGCCGGCGATGCAGTGCCCGCATGGTGGTTTGGTCGGTACCGGGGGCGCGACCTAAACCTAAATCGATACGATTAGGGTACATAGTGGCGAGGGTGCCAAACTGCTCAGCTATGACCAAGGGCGGATGGTTAGGTAACATAATGCCACCAGAGCCAACTCGAATGTGCTGGGTTTTTTCGGCAATATGGCCAATCAGCACTGCGGTGGCCGAGCTGGCGATACCCTCAATATTATGATGTTCGGCCAACCAAAAGCGAGTAAAGCCTAATTGTTCTACGTGACGAGCGACGGCTACTGAATCATGGATAGCGTCGGCGACGCTGTGCCCAGCACGGATTGGCACTAAATCGAGCATCGATAATGAAATCTGAGAGAGTAAAGACTCGTTAGATGACATGGTTGCCTCCGTTATGAGTAAAACATTAATTTAAAATAATGGCATGATAACAACATACTTGAAGGTGATTTGCCATCAAGGCGGGCTTAAGTTTTATTAAAGTGAGAGAAAAGAGAAGATACCATGGACATTATGACCCAGCTAGCGGGGTGGCAGATTAATCCACCGCTTATTGAGCACCAGCCGCTATTTACCTGTGACGATGCCGATCGCTTGTTGTTAGACCGACCGGGCACCCGGCTTAAAAATTTATTTTTACGAGATAATTATGGCCGACGCCACGCCTTATTATTAACAAGCCCCGATAAACAAGTCGATTTAAAAGCCTTATCTACTCAGCTAGACTGGTCACGGATTGGCTTTGCCTCAGCTGAGCGGTTACAGCGTTATTTAGGGGTAGAGCCTGGTCATGTGTCGGTGCTGGCGCTGGTTAATGATACTGAACAGGCTGTAGAGTTATGGTTAGATAAAGACTTAATTGACAGTGACGACTTTCATTGTCATCCGCTGCGCAATTGCGCCACCGTCCTGTTGAGCAAAGTTGATTTATTACACTTTGCCGAGCAAACCGGCCACGAGCCGCAATGGCTAGCAATACCTGAAAGAACAGCTTAAAAATTAAAGCTGTCAGCTATCAGCGAACAGTAAAAAAAGCCACTGAACATCATATTCGGTGGCTTTTGTTTTTATTTACAGGGTACAGCTTATAGCGTATCGCTTATTTTGGGTTAAATCGCTTCTATACGTGCCGGTAATCCTTGTCGTACGGCGGCGCCGCTGGTCCAGTCGAGCCAGACGTTTTTAACATCGGTACGAGTGGGATCCATCAGCCCCAGCAAATTTTGGTTTACCCCAGCCCCTAAGCGCGGGTTAGAAGGCAGGGGTTCGCCATTGAGCTCGTGGGCGCGAGCGCCAAGCTCGGTATGACCGTAACCGTGCTCAATTGCAATTGCTCCTTCCACTATGCCATCGCGTACTAAGGCTATGCCTTCTACTTGCCCGCCTGGGGTAATTAAACGTACCCCTTGGCCGTGTACTACCCCTGCACGTTCGGCATCTTTACGGTTGATACTGATTGGGTTTTCGGGATGAATCATACGCAGCCGTTCGGCACCAATGCTTGAGGAGCTCATAATATGGGACTTATAAGAGGTCACCAACAATGGCCAATCTTGCTCTGGGTAATGGTCGCGCATTGGGCTGCCATCGGCAAAGCGGGCGCCAAACTCGGTAGCACAACCCGGAAGTTTTTCTCCGGTCATCGAGTGAGTAATGCTACCTACAGTTTCGTTCCAGATGCACAAGGTGGTGTTAATTCGACTGTTCATAAGCTCGCCCTCCCAACCACTTTCAAAGGGGGCAAAGCGTCCACCACGACTTAA
>JAAYRH010000185.1 GCA_012518835.1 Aeromonadales bacterium
ACTATTTTAAGACTGTTGAAATAATGGTCAACTGGAAAAAATAGCTATCAGTCGTTAGCGTTAAGCGATCAGCAAAAAAACACCAAGCCAGCAGGCTTGGTGTCTTCCTCTTCACTCTTTACCCTTCGCTTATTACATTCTCTCAAACACCGTGGCGATGCCTTGGCCAAAGCCAATACACATAGTCGCGATACCAAAAGTAGCGTCTTGGCTTTCCATTAAGTTTACCAAAGTGGTGGAGATGCGCGCTCCTGAACAGCCTAGCGGATGACCTAGCGCAATGGCACCGCCGTTAAGATTGACCTTTTCATCCATCATCTCGGTAAGTCCTAGCTCTTGTATGACCGGAAGAGATTGGGCAGCAAAGGCTTCGTTAATCTCAAATAAATCGATATCGCTCATTGATAAGCCGGCGCGTGCCAGTGCTTTATGCACTGCGGGTACCGGTCCATAGCCCATAATAGCGGGATCACAACCGGCGACGGCCATACTTCTAATGCGGGCAATAGGCGCAAGCCCTAAGGCAGCCGCTTTATTAGCTGACATCACCAACATAGCAGCGGCACCGTCTGAGATGGCCGAAGACGTGCCGGCAGTAACCGTACCGTGCTTTGGATCAAAAACCGGTTTAAGTTGAGCTAATGACTCTAGGCTAGTGTCAGGGCGGATCACCTCATCGTGTTCAAATAAGATTAAACTACCATCAGCACTGTGCCCTTGGGTAGGCAAAATTTCGTTAGCAAAACGACCGTCTTGTGTTGCTTGATAGGCTCTTTGGTGAGAGCGCAGTGCAAAAGCGTCTTGTTGCTCGCGGCTGATCTTATACATACGGCCCAGCATTTCTGCGGTGAGTCCCATCATGCCCGAGGCTTTCGCCACATTAAGCGCTAATTTTGGATTAAAATCCACGCCGTGGTTCATCGGCACATGACCCATATGCTCCACACCGCCCACCATAAACACCTCACCATCACCTACCATAATGGCGCGGCTGGCATCGTGCAGTGCTTGCATGGATGAGCCGCATAAGCGATTCACCGTCACCGCAGCCACCTTTTTGGGTAATCCCGCTAGTAAAGCTGCATTGCGGGCAATATTAAAGCCTTGTTCTAAAGTCTGTTGCACACAGCCCCAATAGATATCTTCTATTGCTTCTGGATCAAGGGCTGTGTTTCTAGCCAATAAGCCTTGCATCAAATGGGCCGACAGCTCTTCGGCACGTACCTGACGAAAAGCGCCACCTTTAGAGCGGCCCATAGGGGTGCGAATGCAGTCTACAATCACCACCTCGTTTAATACCTTACTCATATTAGGGTCTCCTTTCGTCAATCAGTAAAAACGCTTACCTTGGGCGGCTTGTGCTCGTAAGTGGTCGCTCACTTGATACAGGGGCCCTAAGTGAGCAAAGCTGTCGGCCAGTTTTACATAGTTATCTAGGCCAATGGTGTCTAGGTAACGCAGCGGACCGCCATGGAAAGGCGGAAAGCCAATACCATAAACTAATGCCATATCCGCCTCGGCAGGTGAGCCGATAATGCCTTCTTCAAGACACAGCACCACTTCGTTAATAAGCGGTATCATCATGCGAGCAATGATATCGTCCTTATCTAACTCTCGAACCTGACCGGTCACACTGGCTAGTAGCTGATAGGTATTGGCGTCGATATTTTTCTGGGGTTTGCCTTTTTTATCAGGAGTGTACTCATAAAAGCCGAAACCATTTTTTTGGCCAAAACGTTGTTGCTCATATAAGACATCAAGGGCGTCTTTTTTACTTTTTCCCATTCGCTTGGGAAAACCTTCTGCCATGACGGCAGCGGCGTGATGGGCGGTATCGATACCTACCACATCCAATAAGTAAGCCGGGCCCATGGGCCAACCAAATTGGCGTTCCATGACTTTATCAACCTGACTAAAATCGGCACCGTCGGCTAACAACAAATTAAAGCCAAAGAAGTAAGGAAACAGCACGCGGTTAACAAAAAAACCAGGGCAGTCGTTCACCACCACCGGCGACTTGCCCATGGCTGAGGCGTAGGCGACTACACGGTCAATGGTCTCTTCACTGGTGTGCTCGCCGCGAATTACTTCTACTAGCGGCATACGGTGCACGGGATTAAAAAAGTGCATGCCGCAAAAGCGCTCTGGATGTTTAAGGTGGGTTGCGAGAGTAGAAATAGGAATGGTAGAAGTATTTGAGGCGATCACTGTGTGGTCGTTTACCCTAGCTTCTACTTCTTTCAGTACTTGTGCCTTAATATCGGCATTTTCTACTACCGCTTCAATAACCGCGTCTACTTCTTGCAAGCTTTCATAATGTAAGGTGGGCCTAATACGCGACAAGGTTTGAGCCAACTGTTTAGTGGTGATCCGACCTCGCTCTTGCTGTTGATTAAGCAGCTTAACTGCTTCATCTATGCCTAGGGTGAGAGCTTGCTCGTTGATGTCTTTCATTACCGTGGCAATGCCTTTGCTCGCCGACTGATAGGCTATTCCACCCCCCATAATACCGGCACCCAGCACCGCCGCACTCGCAATAGGTTGTGCAGTGCGCGCGG
>JAAYRH010000186.1 GCA_012518835.1 Aeromonadales bacterium
AACTAGGGCAAGAGCAATCGCAGTTTACCTTTAATGATGTAGTTAATGCCATCAGTGAAAAGTTAGTGCGCCGCCACCCTCATGTGTTTGCAGAAAGCGAGCTGACCGATGAAACACAGTTAAGAGTGCAGTGGGAGCAGCTAAAAGCCGAAGAGCGGCGTCAGCAACCTGGCCAAGCTCACAGTGTCCTCGACGATATACCGCGCTTATTGCCGGCGTTAAGCCGCGCTAAAAAACTGCAACAGCGTTGCTCGGCGGTGGGCTTTGACTGGCAAGCGTTACCACCGGTGGTAGATAAGATCCATGAAGAGTTAGAAGAAGTGTTAGCTGAAGTTGCGGCACCCACTCAAGATCCTGAGCGCATTGCCGATGAGTTAGGTGATGTGCTGTTTGCCTGTGTTAACTTAGTGCGCCATCTTAAGCAAGATCCCGAAGCAGTACTGCGTCGGGCTAATGATAAGTTTGAGCGCCGTTATCGCCAAGTAGAGCAATTACTACAACAGCAAGGTAAAGCCAGCCAAGACTGTAGTGAAGCCGAATTAGACAGGTATTGGCAGCAAGTTAAAGCCGGCGAGCAACCATAAAAATACAGGTGTTAGGGCCAAGCAGGAGCAATGCTGATGAGACAGCGGTTGGTAGGGTTACTATTATATCTTGGCCTATCGGCTTGGGCGGTCGCCGATCCCCCTTCAGCGTTCGTAAGCTCTGAGGTTAACACCGAGCAAATAGCGACGCCTGATGCTGAGAGTAATGACCGCTCTTTAACCGAGCAAGCAGTGACTGAAGATACGCAAGAGCAGGTTTCAGAGAAGGAAGCAGCCGCCGAGGCGGTGGTAGCCGCAAGTCTTGAAGCGCAACAAGAGTTGGATGCGAATGAACTACGCGCCGTGCCTTTATACGAAGAATACCAGCTTATAGAGTGGATTAATAACAACCAGCATTTGCAGCAAGTACGCGATGTGGATGATTGCCAGCTAGTGCAAGATATTGAAGCGAGGGCCGAAGTGCTGCGTTTGCCTTCTTATCAGTTTTTATGGGGGGATATGCTAGCGTGGGGCGTGTGTGTTGACCAAGCGCCAAGACGTGGTATTGCTATGTTATGGAAAGCCGCCGATCAAGGGCTGCCGGCGGCCTTAGAGCAGCTCGGTCGTTACTATTACCAAGGGACGCTAGTACAGCAAAATAAGCAGCGAGCACTGCCTTTAATGCAAGAAGCAGCAAGCTTAGGCTTAGAAAAAGCCCAATTAACCTGGGCGCGTTGGTTGGTGGCTGATGCGGGCAGTCCGCTAGACTATCCGCAAGCCTACTTATGGCTAAAAGCGATGGTGGTTGCTAATAAACAACAATATCGAGAAGTAGAAATGCTGGCGAATGATTTAGCCTCTCGCATGCCCAGCGGTAAAGTAAAAGAGTTAAATAATAAACTTCTGTATTAGTCCATAGATTAAGTTATTGCTACTTTAGCGTGTCTATATCATGGTTTATCAGTTGATTAATGTATATTATGCGTTAATTATTTTTCTTAATCAGGATATGCCAACATGAAGTTGACAACCTATACTGACTTTGGCCTAAGAACCCTGATGTATCTGGCGACCTTGCCTGCGGACAAGTTAACCAGTGTGGCTCAGGTGGCTACTTTATATAGCGTTTCCCGAAACCATCTAGTTAAGGTGGTCAATCAGCTAGCTCGCGAAGGCTATATAAAAGCGATCCGTGGTAAAAATGGCGGCATTAAGCTGGGTCGCCCTGCTCAAAAAATAAACGTCGGCGAAGTGATCCGCTCGTTAGAAGGTAACTTAGATGGTATCGATTGTGGTAGTCCCGCCTGCTATTTAGTGCGAGTATGCCGTTTAAAATCAGCTCTTAAAGAAGCGATGGATGCTTTTATAAGCGTGATGGAAGAGTACACATTGGCCGATTTAATTGCTAACGAAGACGAGTTAATGGTTATCTTCACCGACCGAGAGTCTAAGTTAGAGTCCTAGTCGGTGCTTAGTATCGACACTGATTATTGATAGTAGTGAGGCAAGATACGCACTAGCTTTACCATATTATTTTCTACTTCTAATATCTCTATGGGGTAGCCGGAAACACGTAACCCAATATTAGCTTCCGGAATATCCTCAAGATATTCTAGTATCAAGCCATTAAGTGAGCGTGGTCCATCGTTCGGTAATTTCCAACCCAGCTCTTTATTAATATCGCGAATACTAGCGGTGCCTTCAATAAGGTAGGAGCCATCTTCTTGCGGTTTTATTTCATCGCTTAAGGTGGGGCTAATGGTGGTAGTAAAGTCTCCAACAATTTCTTCTAAAATATCATCTAGGGTGACGAGTCCTTGAATATCGCCATATTCATCGACAATTAAGCCAATACGCTCTTTGTTACGCTGAAACTTCACTAACTGCACATTCAGCGGCGTGGCTTCTGGAATATAATAGAGCTCGCGTAACGCTCGCATTAGGTTCGACTTACTAAACTCCTCTCGCGCTAATAAACGCAGTGCATCTCGAGCATGAATAAAGCCCAAGGCGTCATCAATATTATCTCGATATAATAAGACCTTAGTATGAGGGCTTTGCATTAGACGACGGCTAATGGTACGCCAATCCTGGGTAATATCGATGCCATAAATCTCATTGCGTGGCACCATAATATCGTCAACCGTGACCTTTTCTAAGTCCAAGATGGATATCAACATATCTTGGTGACGGCGGGGAATTAATGCGCCTGCTTCATTAACAATGGTGCGTAGCTCTACGGAGCTAATCGCGGTGTCGTCTTTGCCATGAGGGTTAATCCGAAACAAACGTAATAAACCATTAGACAAGGCATTAATCGTCCATACCGCAGGATAAAGAATGACCATCAAAGGCTTAAGTAGCAGCGACGCTGGAAAGGCCACTCGCTCAGGATAAAGTGCTGCTAAGGTTTTTGGTGTCACTTCAGAAAAAATCAGCACTATAATGGTTAATCCTACCGTTGCGACCACTACGCCATAATCGCCAAATAAACGAATAGCAATTAGGGTAGCAATGGCCGAGGCAAGAATATTGACCATATTATTGCCAATTAAGATCAAGCCAATTAACCGATCCGGCCGTGATAATAGCTTTTCGACTCTGAGGGCAGACTTATGTTTATTTTTAGCTAAGTGCCGTAACCGATAACGGTTGAGAGACATCATGCCAGTTTCAGAGCTAGAAAAAAAAGCAGAAATAAATAATAAAGCAATCAGGATACCGGTAAGGGTACCCGTGGATATGGCGTCCAAACAGACCGTCCTGTGTTGAAGTTGATCAATAACTTAGGCTAAATAAGCCTACTACCAAACTTAACTATTTAATAGTACTTCGCGAACAAAGCGGCTACCAAAATAGGCTAGCGTCAACAGCAAACTACCGACTAAGCTGGTCCATACGACTTTGCGACCGCGCCAGCCTAGTCGGTGATGTCCCCACAAGAGCCCCACATACACACACCAAGCTAATATAGTGAGGATTGCTTTATGTGCTTTTCCCGGGCTAAACATATCTTGTAAGAAAAATAAGCCCGTCGAAATCGATAAGGTGAGTACCACCACCCCCACAAAAATTAAGCGAAATAAGTAACGCTCTAAGGTCATTAGTGGTGGCATGGCCGGCAAGTTGGTCAGTTTATGGCTTTTTAAGCGATGATTCAAAAAACCCAGCAAAATTGCCAATAAAGAGGCAATGGCTAGCAGAGAGTAAGAGGTTAAGCCTAACCCTATATGCAGTAATACCTCGGGGCGGCTTTCTAAGTACATGCCATAATAACCGGGGATCAATAAATCGGCGGCCAGTATTAAGCCGGCAAACACATATACTAGCGGCATCAGTAGCCAGACATTAAAGCGGGTGACTAACAGCGTCATAAACACCGCTATCATCAAGCTGACTAAAGAGGCGACGTTGAGCATGCTCAAGTTTTGACCAGGCACTAACACCACAGTGTCAAATAACCAAAAGCCATGAAGCACTAAAGCACAGAGCGCCGCCAGTAGCGTAGAGCGACGCCGTTTGTTCTGGGGGTTAAGCATGTTATGAACACCGGCGAAGGCCGCTAACAGATAAAATGCCATCGCCAAAACAGCAAGCAATTCCATAATGAAGTTAAGCCATAAGTTGGTTTAATAAGAAGAATTATCAGTATACCCTTAACCTAAAGCCTACCGCCAGCCACCCGCGCTTAAGTTCAGTCATTAACTTGGGTATACTGGCAGCAATTTTCGCCAAATGCGGACTACATCATGTTTGAGAACCTGACAGAAAGGCTATCCCATACCCTGAAAAATATCAGTGGTCGAGGTCGTCTAACCGAAGACAATATTAAAGATACGCTGCGCGAAGTGCGCATGGCTTTATTAGAAGCCGATGTGGCATTGCCGGTGGTGCGTGAGTTTGTTAATCGCGTTAAAGAGCGCGCTGTAGGCCAAGAGGTGTCTAAATCTCTTAGCCCCGGCCAAGCTTTTATAAAAATCGTGAACGCCGAGCTAGTGGCAGTGATGGGGGAAGCCAATGAACAGCTAAACCTGGCAGTCACGCCTCCGGCGGTAATCTTAATGGCGGGTTTACAAGGGGCGGGTAAAACCACCTCGGTGGGTAAACTGGCTAAGTTTTTAAAAGAGCGCCATAAGAAAAAAGTATTAGTGGTGAGTGCCGACGTCTATCGTCCGGCGGCCATTAAGCAGTTAGAAACCCTAGCCAGCGATATTGGTGTGGAATGTTTTCCCAGTAATATCGAGCAAAAGCCGGTTGAGATTGGCCGCAATGCCCTAGATTATGGCCGCAAGCAGTTTTTTGATGTTTTATTAGTGGATACTGCTGGTCGTCTGCATGTTGATGCCGACATGATGGATGAGATCCAGCAGTTGCATGAAGCTATTGAACCCGTCGAAACCCTGTTTGTGGTGGATGCCATGACGGGGCAAGACGCTGCCAACACGGCTAAAGCGTTTAATGAAGCCTTACCGTTGACTGGGGTGATTTTAACTAAAGCCGACGGTGATGCCAGAGGCGGTGCAGCACTGTCGGTACGCCACATTACCGGCAAGCCCATCAAATTTATTGGGATGGGCGAAAAAGTAGATGCCTTAGAGCCATTTCACCCTGACCGGATAGCGTCGCGTATTTTGGGTATGGGCGATATGTTGTCTTTAATTGACCAAATGGAACAGTCGGTTGATAAAGGCAAAGCCGCCGCAATGGCGAACAAGCTGAAAAAAGGCAAAGGCTTTGATCTGGAAGACTTTCGTGATCAGTTGGTACAAATGCGCAGCATGGGGGGGATGTCGAGCTTAATGGACAAGTTACCCGGCATGGGCCAGCTGCCAGACAATGTAAAAGACCAAGTGAACGATAAGCTCACAGTGCGCATGGAAGCTATTATTGGCTCCATGACCCCAAGAGAGCGTCGCCATCCCGACTTAATTAAAGGCTCGCGTAAGCGTCGCATTGCCATGGGGGCTGGCACCGAAGTGCAAGAGGTAAATAAACTACTTAAGCAGTTTAACCAGATGCAAAAAGTGATGAAAAAAATGTCTGGTAAAGGCGGCATGCGCAAGATGATGAGCCAAATGAAAAGCATGATGGGGCCTGGTGGCATGGGACCCGGTGGTATGGGGGGCGGTCGTCGCGGCCCCTTTTAAATGTCAACCCCGTGCTGAGAGGTATTGCTCAACACATCACCCAGCTTGCCAATAGTGTCAATAGGTTTGCATTGCCAGCCTATTGGAGTACAATTGCGCGGCTTAATTTGAGCCAAGGTTCGCACTGTTTGCGAACCTTGTTTGTTTCAATATATAGAGGACGATATGGTAACCATTCGTTTACAACGTGGCGGCGCGAAGAAGCGTCCATTTTACCAAGTAGTAGTGGCAGACAGCCGTTACGCCCGTGACAGCCGCTTCATCGAGAAGATCGGTTTCTTTAACCCACAAGCGTCTGGTCAAGCAGAAAGACTGCGTCTAGACCTAGCACGTGTTGATCACTGGGTTGGTCATGGCGCTAAAGTTTCAGACCGTGTCGCACAACTGATCAAAGATGCAGCGAAAACTGCTGCTTAATCAGCTGGAAAGGGAATTAAAGTGAGCGAACCTGTAGTGGTAGGCCAACTGGGCGCCGTTTACGGCATTAAAGGTTGGTTGAAGGTCAACTCCTTTACCGACCATCCAGAAGGTATTTTTGATTACAAGCCTTGGCTGATGAAAACCGGTAATAGTTGGCGCGAAGTGCAGGTAGCTGCGTGGAAACGCCACGGCAAAGGTCTAATTTGTAAGCTTGAGCATATTGAGCAGCGCGAAGAAGCCCAACTGCTCACCGGTAATGACATTGCGGTAAGTGCAGAATTATTTGCACCCTTACCCGATGACGAGTTCTACTGGCGTGATTTAATCGGCTGTCAGGTGCAAAATCTCCAAGGTTATCACCTTGGTCAGGTAAGCCAACTGATGGAAACCGGTTCTAACGACGTGTTAGTAGTAAAAGCCAATGCGAAAGATGCGTTTGGTCAGCGCGAGCGGTTAATTCCGTTTGTAGAAGATCAAGTCATCAAGTCCGTCGATATTGCAAAACGCATTATTGAAATTGATTGGGATCCGAGTTTTTAACCTTAGTCGTCAGGCGCGGAGAGTATCATGTGGATAGGGGTAGTTAGCCTCTTCCCGGAGATGTTCCGGGCAGTGTCAGACTTTGGAGTAACCGGACGGGCCGTTAATGACGGTCTATTGACCATTGAATGCTGGAATCCACGGGACTTTACTCAGGATAAACACCATACCGTTGACGATCGACCGTATGGCGGGGGCCCTGGGATGCTTATGATGGTGCAGCCACTGCGCGAGGCGATTGCCGCCGCACGTCAGGCTGCGGGTGAGGGTGCTAAGGTTATTTACTTATCTCCCCAAGGCCGCAGGCTAGACCAAGCAGGCGCTGCTGAGCTTGCCACCGAGTCAAAATTGATTTTGGTCGCTGGCCGGTATGAAGGGATAGATGAGCGCGTAATACAAGCTGACGTTGATGAAGAATGGTCAGTGGGAGATTATGTGCTTAGTGGAGGCGAATTGCCTGCCATGGTACTGATTGATGCGGTGGCGCGTTTAGTACCGGGCGTATTAGGTGACATGGCCAGTGCCGAGCAAGACTCGTTTAGTGAAGGGCTCTTGGACCATCCACACTATACCCGCCCAGAGCAACTTGCAGGAATTGAGGTTCCTAAGGTTTTGCTCAGTGGTCATCATGCCGATATTGCCCGTTGGAGAATGCAGCAGTCATTAGGTCGAACTTGGTTACGAAGACCGGAACTCTTAAACAACCTAGCTCTGACTGACGAGCAAGAGCAACTTCTTGCCCAATTCATTCGTGCACATCAGGCGTCTGAACAGTAGAGTTTTCAGTTTACCCTAGGTAAAGGAAATATCATGAGCAACATCATTAAACAACTGGAAAACGAACAACTACGTACTGATATCCCTGAGTTTAACCCAGGTGATACCGTACGAGTACAAGTACGCGTTGCCGAAGGTGGCAAAGAGCGTCTACAGGCCTATGAAGGCGTGGTTATTGCTAAGCGTAGCCGTGGTCTACATTCTTCTTTCACCGTACGTAAAATCTCTAGCGGTGAAGGTGTAGAGCGTACTTTCCAGACACACAGCCCGTTGATCGGCAGCGTAGAAGTAAAGCGTCGTGGTGCAGTTCGCCGCGCCAAGCTTTACTATCTGCGTGATCGTGCTGGTAAATCAGCTCGTATTAAAGAGCGTCTTACCCCGCGCGGCAAGTAAGCCGACCGGTTGTGATAAAAGGCCCGCATTTGCGGGCCTTTTTGTTTTTAGACAGCCGCTAAAAAAGCGGTTAGCATAGAGGCTTATATTAGAATTAAGGAATTTACATGCCTATTACGGTTTGGGGCTTAGCGATTGCACAGGCGTTGTTAATGGCGGGCAATATTTTATTGGTCTCTATTTCAGCATTAGTAGGCAAAGAGTTAGCCGCGCATCCTGCTTTAATTACCCTGCCTATCGCTTGTCAGTTTATTGGGCTTATTACCGCCACTATGCCAGCGGCGCATTTGATGCAAAAGTTAGGTCGAAAAACCGGTTTTATATTAGGTAATTTAATTGGCATCTTCGGTACTTGGGTCGCCTTACAAGGTCTATTAGAGACGAGTCTAGCGATGTTTGCGCTGGGTACGTTTTTAATTGGTATCGCGATCGGGGTAGGGCAGCAGTATCGCTTTGCGGCACTCGAGTCTTGTGCTGAGCCACTGCATGCACGCGCCATTAGCATGGTCATGGCCGGCGGGGTGCTGGCTGCTATTATAGGGCCCAATTTAGCGATTCTGTCCCAAGACTGGCATCCAGACAGCCCCTATGCCGGTGCCTTTTTTGGGCTATTTGGCTTATATGTATTAGCCTTACTCTTATTACTCGTACTGCCGCTACCTAAAGCGGTAGTGAGTCCCGAGCATACTCAGGTACGTAGTTACGCTCAGCTATTTCGCCAACCCATGTTATTAGCAGCCGTCGCCTCAGGCATGATTGGTTACGGTATTATGGTATTGATCATGACTGCGACGCCGCTGGCGATGAATCAAGATCAACATGATGTCTCGGCAACCGCCCATGTGATCCAGTGGCATGTACTGGGGATGTTTGTGCCGTCCTTTTTTACGGGTAGTTTAATTCGGCGCTTTACCACCCGCCGCGTGATCTTATGGGGTTGCGGTGCCTTGTTGGTGAGTGTAGCGATTAACTTAACAGGGCAAGGCTTTTGGCATTATTGGTGGGGTTTACTACTACTGGGTATCGGCTGGAACTTTACTTTTATTGGCGCAACGCATTTATTAACCTTTAGCTATCTGCCCGCCGAAAAAGGCAAGGTGCAGGGTATTAATGAATTTATGGTCTTTTCTGCTGCGGCGCTGGGCAGTATGTTTGCTGGGCAAGGGCTGGCATTATTGGGCTGGGCTTGGCTTAATGTGTTTGCGATCCCGTGGATCTTAGTAGTAGCCGCCTTGATCTGGCGCTTAAAAGAACAAGCAGCTCCCACTGCTGTCAGCAATCAATAATTCCTATTAATGGTGGTCTATGACGTGCTCGCTACAGCATAAAGTGTTGTGCGAGCAGCGCTCGAGTGAAGTCAATTTTAAGGTAAAAACCGCGAGGCAAGGTCATAATAATATCACCATTAGGCCCGATGGCCTGGGTGAGCGCCTTGCTGTTTGCCGCTTTAGGTCGCAACTGTAAGACCTGACCTAAGCGAGCATTAATGGTTTGGATCTGTCCTAAGCTAATCAGCTCCATGATTTCTTCCCAATCTTGGCGCAATAAGGTGGCCTCTTGAGCGCTAGGCCGCCATAACAGCGGTTGCCCAATCATTCTTTCTCCAGGTGCAATGCTTCTTTCCCCTAAGATGGGGATCCATAACACGCAACTTAGTTTATTGCAGACATTGGAGTCTTCCCAACGCAAACCACTAATTCCCATTAAGGGCGCTACACTAATAAAAGTGGTCTCTAAGGGCTTGCCTTGGCGATCGATAGGAATGGTTTTTAACTCTACGCCTAATTCAGGAAAATCTTGCTCGGGTTTTGAGCCAGCACTGGCTCCTAGTGCCAGCTCTAACAGCTGACCGATCCACCCCTTGTCTCGGCGTAGATTCTCGGGCACCGCGACACCTAAGTGCTCTGCCAACTCTCGTAGCGACCAACCGGCGAGCCCTTCGGCACGTGCTAATAACTCGACTAAATTTGCAGGACGTGACATTGATTGAAAGAAAGTATGGTGACTCATTAAAGGTAAGCGGTCTCCTATTGTAAGATCCTATAAAAACGCCTTAATGGTATTGGCTTTATAAGCATCAATATTGCTAATGCTCTACGAGAGCGCATCATATAATGATCTTAACGGACTATAAACAAGCTTATCCACAGAAATCCTGTATAACTATTACCAAGCATGATGATGTCGCAAACAAAGTGGCAGCTTGTTAAAAAAACCCTATTCATAATGATCTTAAGAAAGAAGGGCGCTTTAAAATGTGGATAACTTAGAGGTGATGCTTTTTTAGACAGTTAAACTTGCTCACATCGAGTGCTAGCTAATAACACCTGATAATAGATCCAGTAAGATCATTTTATTTGTTTTTATATGCTTGATGATAAAGGCTTTTTTCTTTGCGTGGGTAACAGGATCTAATGTTTTTATCCGATCGTTGCTGATGACTTATCCAAGCTATACAGCATTTATCACAAGCTTATCCACATAATTTGGGTACAAGGATCCCTATGAGATCCTTGCCCTGTTTATAACTTCTGTTATTTTGTGAATTACTGGTTGTTTGATAAACACGCACCAAGCTGCACCGCATTTGCCGAGAATAAGGGAATATGGAACAATCATGCGCATGTTATATTTTTAATCTGGTGATTGCGTGATAGATGGCGACGGTTTTCGTCCCAATGTAGGCATAGTGATCTGCAATCGCAAAGGCCAGGTACTCTGGGCCAGGCGCTACGGGCAACACTCTTGGCAATTCCCGCAAGGGGGCGTAGATAATGGCGAAACGCCAGAACAGTCTATGTATCGAGAGCTGTACGAAGAAATCGGGCTTAGGCCTGAGCATGTTACTTTGCTCGCGGTAACGCGGCATTGGTTAAAGTATAAATTACCTAAACGCTTAGTGCGCTGGGATAGTAACCCGGTTTGCATTGGGCAAAAGCAAAAATGGTTTTTATTGCGATTGGAAACGGAACACGAGCCCTGCATTGCCTTTGGTTGCCATGGGCAGCCGGAGTTTGATGATTGGCGCTGGGTGAGCTATTGGTACCCGGTGCGCCAAGTGGTGTCTTTTAAACGAGAAGTGTACCGTCGCGTGTTAAAAGAATTTGCGCCGATTGTCATGGCAGAACAAGGGCGTAGAGACCCGCGTAAGCGATCTCGTTAAGCGATCGTATAGCAAGCCGTCGCTGGTTACTGAAGTCTTGCTCTATCTATCTTCCTATAGCCTACAGAGTATATTTCTTTGGCGATATCACACGAGAGGCAGACTCAGCCTCTGCTATTATCTTCTGTTCTAATTAGCACCTGTCGCTTACGCAGCGGGTGCTAACTTCTGGTAATTCTTCCCTCAGCGCTGCACAATAGCAGCCTTTTATTGCTTTTCGGAGTCAATGCATGTCTCAGAGTCACTGGGTGTTCCCCAGTTTTGATCCCATCGCCATCCAGCTTGGGCCCTTACCGGTGCATTGGTATGGCTTAATGTATTTAGTGGGTTTTGTATTTGCTTGGCTCGTTGCCAATTATCGAGCAGCCCAACCCGGCTCTCTGTGGACAAAAGATCAAGTTTCCGACTTGCTGTTTTATGGCTTTTTAGGGGTCATTGTTGGGGGGCGCTTAGGTTATGTGTTCTTTTATCAGTTTGACAGCTTGCTAGACGATCCTCTCTACCTGGTTAAAATTTGGACCGGAGGCATGTCATTTCATGGTGGCCTGATTGGCGTATTAGTCGCCTTATGGCTATTTGCTCGTAAGAGTCATAAAACCTTTTTTGCCGTAAGCGACTTTATTGCGCCCTTGATCCCCTTTGGGTTAGGCGCTGGTCGGATTGGCAACTTTATCAATGGCGAGCTGTGGGGCAGGGTAACGGAAGTACCTTGGGGTGTTATTTACCCAGCTGCAGGCATGATGCCACGCCATCCTTCTCAGCTTTATCAATTTGCTTTAGAAGGGGTGGCATTACTTATTATTTTAAACTTAGCCTGGTGGCTAAAATCGCCTCGTGGTGTGGTGTCTGGTTTGTTCTTATTCTGCTATGGGCTGTTTCGTTTTATGGTGGAGTTTGTACGGGAGCCGGATGCACATCTGGGACTATATTTTAATGCCTTCAGCATGGGACAATTGTTATCGATGCCCATGATGATCGCGGGTGCCTTAATGATTTGGGCCGCATTTCGCCGACCGCAATGGTTTGCTAAAGGAGAACAATTGTCATGAAAGCCTACCAAGAGTTAATGCAGCATATTCTGGATCACGGTGCACTTAAAGAAGACCGAACGGGTACTGGTACCTTATCGGTGTTTGGCTATCAGATGCGCTTTAATCTAGCCGAGGGCTTTCCCTTAATCACCACCAAAAAGTGTCATTTAAAATCCATTATTCATGAGTTACTGTGGTTTTTAAAAGGCGATACTAATATTGGTTACCTCAAAGAGCATGGAGTGCGCATTTGGGATGAGTGGGCCGATGAGCAAGGCGATCTCGGCCCTATTTATGGTCATCAATGGCGCAGTTGGCAGGGAGCGGATGGCAGCGTCATTGACCAAATTAGCCAAGCGCTAGCGATGATAAAAAACGACCCTGATAGTCGACGTATTATTGTATCGGCATGGAACGTAGGTGAGCTTGAACAGATGGCTTTAGCGCCATGCCACGCTTTATTTCAATTTTATGTGGTGAACGGTAAATTATCGTGCCAATTATATCAGCGCAGCTGTGATGTCTTTTTAGGTTTGCCGTTTAATATTGCCAGTTATGCGCTGTTAACTCATATGCTGGCTCAGCAAGCCGGACTAGAAGTAGGCGACTTTGTATGGACTGGCGGCGATGTGCACTTGTATCGTAATCACTTAGAACAAGCCAGGTTACAACTCACGCGTACGCCGTTTGCTTTGCCAACTTTATGCCTCGCTCGGCATCCAGAGTCGTTATTTGACTATCAATTTGATGATTTTGTCTTAGAAGACTATCAAGCTCACCCCCATATCAAGGCCACCGTTGCCATCTAAATAGCTACTTATATGTTGCTAAATTGATGAAATGATGTTTAATTTACTACTAAGGTCGGATATACGAACGGCAGTTGAGTTTATTGCTCGGTTTTACCGAGCAATAAACCAGAAACAATCGATTTTGCGCTTGCCGTAGAGCTGTTTACACTCGAAGCATATGATTAACAAAAAATAACACGATGAGAAGGAGTCTCACTCATATGACGAGTGTCTTAAGACGTTTTTTAGCCCAGGACTCGGCCGGAGGCATAGTCCTGATCTTAGCCGCCATTATTGCCATGATAATGGCCAACACCGGTTTAGCCGAACTCTATGCTTCTATCTTGGATACCCAGATCCAATTACGCATTAGCACTATTGATATGGATAAAACCTTAGCCGACTGGGTGAATGATGGTTTTATGGCGGTGTTTTTTCTGCTAATTGGCCTAGAAGTAAAACGTGAGCTGGTATCAGGGGCGTTATCGAGCCGTGAAAAAGCCATCTTTCCTGCATTAGCAGCGGTAGGCGGTATGTTATTTCCCGCTTTGTGGTATTTAGTATTTAACCACAGTGATAGCGTGACGCAGCACGGTTGGGCCATTCCGGCCGCCACCGATATTGCTTTTGCGCTAGGGGTGATGGCGTTACTGGGTAAGCGGGTGCCCTTGACCTTAAAAGTCTTTTTGTTAGCTCTGGCTATCATTGACGACTTAGGCGCGATTGTGATTATCGCTTTGTTTTATAACGACGGCTTATCGATGACCGCACTGGCGATGGCAGTAATTGGTATTTTGGTACTGTTTTGGCTTAACCGCGCGCAAGTGCAAAGCCTAGTCCCCTATTTAATTATCGGTTGGGTAGTGTGGTTCACGGTGTTGCAGTCGGGCATTCACGCCACCTTAGCTGGGGTGATCTTAGGTTTCTTAATTCCCTTATATGGCCGTAAGTTTTCCCCGTCGCGGGCGATGGAGGAGTTTTTAAATCCGTGGTGCGCCTTCTTTATCTTGCCAGTATTTGCCTTTGTGAATGCGGGTGTGTCTTTAGAAGGGTTATCGCTCGCCGATATTTCTTCATCGGTTCCGCTAGGTATTATGGTCGGACTGTTATTAGGTAAGCCGATGGGGATCTTTTTAATCTGCTGGCTGATAGTGCGCTTTGGCATTGCTAAACTGCCTGAGGGAGTGTGCTTTAAGCAGATATTCGCGGTATCGGTGCTGTGTGGTATTGGCTTTACTATGTCGATCTTTATCTCGTCGCTGGCCTTTGTAGGGTATGATAATTACGCCGATCTGTCTCGCTTAGGTATCTTGCTAGGCTCGACGTTGGCAGCAATATTAGGCTATACCATGCTCCATATTGTGTTGCCTAAAGAGGCGGTGAGTACTAATGAGGTGAGAGCTTAACCTGCGCTATTTTTAGTTATCCACTCACATAAACAGCGGCCGGGTATTCAAACCTGGCCGCTTTTATTATGATAGGTCCAATATTGGTAGGAGAAGCGTTTGTCACACCTAAATTACAACCACCTTTACTATTTTTGGATGACCCAAAAAAAGGGCTCCGTCACCAAGGCGGCGGAGGCACTTTTTTTGACGCCCCAAACTGTGACCGGACAAATACGCCAACTCGAGCAACGCTTAGGCGGCAAGCTGTTTAAACGTAAAGGGCGCTTGCTAGAAGCCAGTGAGCTCGGGCAATTGGTGTTCAAGTATGCTGATCGGATGTTCAGTCTGTCGTATGAGATGCTAGATATAGTGCATTATCGCAAAGACGATCATCTTATTTTTGATGTCGGTATTGCTGATGCGCTTTCTAAACGCTTAGCAAGTCGCGTACTGATGTCAGTGATACCCAATGATGGCTCTATTCACTTACGCTGTTATGAGTCCACTCATGAAATGTTGCTTGAACAACTGAGCGAGCATAAATTAGACATGATTTTATCGGATTGTCCGGTAGACTCCTCACAGCACGCTGGCTTATTATCTAAAAAGCTGGGTGAGTGTGATGTGGGTTTTTATTGTCGGGAGCCCTTGCCCAGTAAGCCATTTCCTGAGTGCCTTGAAGAGCGCCGCTTACTGATACCAGGCCGGCGCACAGCCATGGGCCGTCAATTGCGCCACTGGTTAGAAGTACAAGGACTTAAGCCGCAAATCTTGGGCGAGTTTGATGACGCGGCCCTCATGAAGGCGTTTGGCTTTTTTAATCAAGGTATTTTTGTCGCGCCGGCAATTTATCGAGAAGCGATTTTACAGTTTCAACCGGTAATTGAGTTAGGGCGAGTAGCAGAGCTAAAAGAAGAGTATTACGTTATTTTTGCGGAGCGTATGATACAACATCCTGCCGTGAAGCGATTATGTGAAAGTGACTTTGATGCGTTGTTTTCAGGTTTAGATGATTTTTCTGAGGGCACACCGCCCGCAACCTTTGATGGTGAATTCAGTTAACTACTTTAAATGGATAGAGTGATGTCTTTAGATATGCAAGCAATGGAAGCCAGCGCTGCACAAGCCGTTAAGCTGCTAAAAGCCTTGGCCAATGAGCGCAGATTATTTATTTTATGTCACTTACTGGATAAAGAGTTATCGGTAGGAGAGATGAATGAGCATCTGGGATTAAGCCAGTCGGCGTTATCTCAACATTTAGCGTTGTTGCGTAATGATGACCTAGTGCAGACCCGCAAAGAAGCGCAGACCGTGTACTACTCGCTAAAAAGCGATGCGGTGCGAGAGATGATTGGCTTATTACATAAATTGTATTGTTAATAAGTGAGTAGATAATAAAAAACCGGCGTTAGCCGGTTTTTTTCACACTAAATTTTAAGCGCTAACTTACAGTGCTTTAATTTTAGCGTTCAAGCGGCTCTTATGACGAGCTGCTTTATTTTTGTGGATCAGACCTTTAGTGGCCATACGATCCAGCAGAGGTTGTGCTGTTTCAAACGCTTTTTGGGCGTTCGCTTTATCACCAGATTCAATAGCAGCAATTACTTTTTTAACGTAAGTGCGCACCATAGAGCGACGGCTGGCATTGTGCTTACGGCGCTTCTCTGCTTGAATCGCGCGTTTCTTAGCAGACTTAATATTAGCCAAGGTAAAACTCCTAAAACTGTCTTAGCGAGTGTTCATAAAAGGCCGAGGAATATGCCTTTTTCACCGCAGATTGTCAATTGGTTGGTACAAATAAACACCGCCCTGTGGTCAGATACAGGGCCGAGGGTTAAACTGTCGTGCGGATTCTACCAGCATTTCCCTATAGACAGCAATTTTCTTCACGAGAGGTTTTCATTTTGAGTAAGGCGCTTTTGCGATCTGGCCTGATTGTATCGGCCATGACCCTGATTTCTCGGGTGCTGGGACTAGTGCGCGACGTAGTGATCGCTAATCTTTTAGGGGCAGGCGCCTCAGCGGATGTATTTTTCTTTGCCAACCGCATACCTAATTTTTTACGACGCTTATTTGCCGAAGGGGCGTTTAATCAGGCCTTTGTGCCAGTGATGACGGAATACAAGCAAACCCGTAGCTTTAAGGATACCCAAGACTTACTGGCGGCGGTGTCGGGTACCTTAGGGCTAATTGTTACTGTGGTCACCTTAGTGGGTATGGTGGGCTCGGGGGTGGTGACGGCGGTATTTGGCATGGGCTGGTTTATGGAGTGGTACCAGGATGGCCCGGAAGCCTATAAATTTGAGCTCGCCTCTTTATTGCTTAAAGTGACCTTTCCTTATTTATGGTTTATTAGCTTTACTGCCATGGCGGGGGCTTTACTCAATACCTTTGGCAAGTTTGCCGTTTCTTCGTTCACTCCAGTGTTTCTTAATCTGGCCATTATCGTGGCGGCGATTTTTCTATCCCCTCACTTAGCAGAGCCAGAACTTGGGCTGGCAATTGGCGTGTTTGCTGGTGGGTTATTACAATTTTTATTTCAATTTCCTTTTTTAGCTCAGCTACACATGCTGGTACGGCCACGCTGGGCGTGGCACCATCCTGGGGTAGTTAAAATACGCACCCTCATGATACCGGCACTCTTTGGTGTCTCGGTCAGCCAAATCAATTTATTATTTGATACGGTGCTGGCGTCCTTTTTGGCCACCGGCTCCATTAGTTATTTATATTACTCAGATCGATTATTAGAGTTTCCCTTAGGGTTATTTGGTATTGCCATCGCTACCGTGATTTTACCGGCGCTGTCCAGTCGCCATGTGGAGGAGTCTAAAGCGGGCTTTATGGCCACTATGGATTGGGGAGTGCGCATGGTGTGGGTGATGGGCTTTCCTGCCATGTTAGGGCTCATTGTACTCAGCGAGCCTATGTTGCGTGTATTATTTATGCGTGGGGAATTTAGTGTCATCGAAGTCACGGCGGCTAGCAAAAGTCTCATCGCCTATGGCATAGGCTTACAAGCTTTTATGCTGATTAAAATTCTTGCACCTGGTTATTATGCTCGCCAAGATACCAAAACGCCGGTGCGCTTTGGTATTATCGCTATGGTCGCCAATATGGTATTTAATGCGGCGCTCATCTATCCGCTGGGTTATGTGGGATTAGCGCTCGCTACGGCGATGTCAGGGATGCTTAACGCCGGCTTGCTAGGCTGGGGGCTATATAAGCGAGATATCTATGCTCCAAGTCGCCAAACGCTGCTATTTGCCGTTAAAGTGGTGCTGGCCGCCGTTGGCATGGCGTTGCTGTTATGGTGGCTGTCACCACCGCTAGCGATATGGGCGCAATGGGGCTTGTTCACCAGTAGTTTGCATCTGTTGGGCTATATAGGGGCGGGTGCCTTATGTTACGGTAGCCTGCTGTTAATCGCAGGTGTGCGCTTAAGGCATTTTAAAACCCTCTAGCAAGTGCTGATCCCAACCGCCGGCTGAGGTATAATCAGCCGATTTATTATTAAGGCCAGTAACGGAATCTATGGAGCTTATTCGCGGTATTCACAATATCAAGCCTTGGCACCGAGGCTGTGTACTCACCATAGGTAACTTTGATGGTGTGCATTTAGGACACCAATCCGTACTGCGTCGTCTTACCGAGCAAGCTCAACGGCTGGGTGTTGCATCTTGTGTCATGGTATTTGAACCTCAGCCAAGAGAATTGTTTACCGGCGATCAAGCGCCACCTCGGCTAACTCGACTACGAGAGAAGTATCAGCAATTAGCTAGGCTTGGCATCGATAGATTATTATGTGTGCGCTTTAATGCCGACTTTGCCGCCCAGAGCCCCGATCATTTTATTCGCGGATTATTAGTGGATAAGCTAGGGGTGCGTTTTTTAGTGGTGGGCGATGATTTTCGCTTTGGCCAAAATCGCGGCGGTGACTTTGCTCAGCTAACGCGAGCGGGGCGCGCTTTTGATTTTGAAGTGGTGAGTACCCAAAGCTGGTGCATGAATCGCCAACGCGTCAGTAGCACCTTGATCCGTAAAGCCTTAGGCGAGGATCAACTGGAGGCAGCCGCGCAAATGCTCGGGCGCCGCTTTAGTGTGTGTGGCCGCGTCGCCCACGGAGCTAAATTGGGCCGTACCATTGGATTTCCTACTGCTAATGTCGCCCTCAAGCGGCAAGTGATCCCCGTTTCTGGGGTGTATGCGGTGGATCTTTGGTTAAATGGTCAACGCTACCCTGGGGTAGCCAATATTGGTGACAAACCCACAGTGAATGGCAGTCAATCCTTATTAGAAGTCCATTTGTTTGATTTTTCCGGTGATTTATACGGCAAACAAGTGGAAGTAGAGCTCCGCCATAAGTTGCGCAATGAGCAAAAATTCGCTTCCTTTGCGCTGTTAAAGGAGCAAATTCAACGCGATGCTGCGGCAGCCCGCCAGTGGTTTGCACAAGCGGCATCAAAACCGAACGGAATGTAAGATCCATGAGTGACTATAAAAATACCCTGAATTTGCCCGAAACGGAATTTCCCATGCGCGGTAATTTAGCGCAGCGCGAGCCACAGATGCTGGCTCGCTGGACTGAGCAAGACTTATACGGCGCGGTGCGCCAAGCTAAAGCAGGAAAAAAACCGTTTATTTTGCACGATGGCCCTCCTTATGCGAACGGCAGTATTCACATTGGTCACTCGGTTAATAAAATTCTTAAAGATATTATTGTTAAGTCTAAAGGCTTACAGGGCTACGACTCTCCTTATATTCCAGGATGGGACTGCCATGGCTTGCCGATAGAGCTCAAAGTAGAAGCCAAAATTGGCAAGCCCGGCGTAAAAGTCTCACCCGCTGAGTTTCGTGCTGCTTGTCGCGTATATGCGCAGCAGCAAATTGATGCACAAAAAGCAGATTTTATTCGCTTAGGCGTGTTGGGCGATTGGGATAATCCTTATTTGACCATGGATTTTGCCACCGAAGCCAACACCATTCGCGCCTTGTCTAAAGTGATTGCTAATGGCCACTTGCACAAGGGGGCAAAGCCCGTGCACTGGTGCACCGACTGTGGCTCGGCCTTAGCGGAAGCCGAAGTAGA
>JAAYRH010000187.1 GCA_012518835.1 Aeromonadales bacterium
CCACTCGGCCGCGTAGTTGGTGCAGCTGGGCTAAGCCTAAGCGATCGGCACGATCGATAATAATGGTATTAGCGGTAGGCACATCGATACCGGTTTCAATAATCGTCGAGCACAACAAGACGTTATAACGCTGATGATAAAAGTCGGTCATGACCCGCTCTAGCGAGCGCTCGGGCATTTGGCCGTGGGCCACTGCTACTCGGGCTTCGGGCACCAGCTCCCGTAATAAGTCGGCGCTGTTTTCTATGCTCTGCACTTCATTATGCAAGTAGTAGACTTGGCCGCCGCGTTTTAGCTCACGCAAAATGGCTTCACGAATAGTGGCTTGATCGGACTCGCGAACAAAGGTTTTTACTGCTAAGCGCTTGGCGGGCGGGGTGGCAATAATAGATAAGTCGCGAATACCGCCCATAGCCATATTCAAAGTCCGCGGGATCGGGGTGGCGGTGAGGGTCAGAATATCCACATCGGCACGTAAGGCTTTGATCTTATCTTTTTGGCGCACCCCAAACCGATGCTCTTCATCAACAATTAATAAGCCTAAATCATTAAACTTAATATTAGGGCTTAATAGTTTATGCGTCCCGATCACAATATCTACTTTGCCATCACTAAGACCGCTTAATACTTGTGTTTGCTCTTTCGCGCTTTTAAAGCGGCTGATCATTTCAACGCGCACTGGCCAGTTAGCAAAGCGGTCGCGAAAATTGTCGTAATGCTGTTGTGCTAGCAGAGTGGTCGGGACTAAAACCGCCACTTGCTTACCGGCATGCACTGCCACAAAGGCGGCGCGCATCGCCACTTCGGTTTTACCAAAGCCGACATCCCCACACACCAAGCGATCCATGGCTTTAGGTTGGGTCATATCGGTGAGCACCGCATTAATGGCGTTAAGCTGATCGTCGGTTTCTTCAAAAGGAAAGGCATCAGCAAACTGGCGATAAGCGGCTTTATCGTGAGGCAGTGCTTCACCTGGCTGGGCAGCACGGCGGGCATACACATCCAATAGCTCGGCGGCCACGTCGCGCACTTTTTCGGCGGCCTTGCGCTTAGCTTTCGCCCACGACTCGTTGCCCAGCTTATTAAGGGCAGGATCGTCGGCGCCGCTATAACGGCCCACTAAATGCAAGGCGGTCACTGGCACATAGAGCTTATCGCCACCGGCATATTCTAGGGTTAAATATTCAGACTTAAGGCCTCCGGCATCTAAGGTTTGCAGGCCAGTATAGCGACCCACCCCATGATCGAGGTGTACTACAGGTTGACCAATCGACAGCTCGGCAAGATTTCGGATCAGCGTATCGGGGCTGAGACTTTTAGACTTTTCTCGGCGACGGCGTTGGATGACCCGCCCGCCTAATAAGTCGCCTTCGCAAATGATGGCCAGCTTATCTTCTAAGACAAAACCTTGGCTTAAGGGACCAATCAATAAGCCAATGGGATCGTTACCTGCTAAAAACTGACTTACGCTGGTATAAGGCCAAGGTTTAATGGCACTGCCGGAAAATAAATCAATTAACGCTTCGCGTCGCCCGGCGGTTTCTACAGAGAATAAAATACGGCCCTTAAACTGCTGACAAAAATCCAGTAGGCGGCTTAAAGGCTGGCTTTTCTGGTGCTCTACTTCTAACTCGGGCAGCGGCGTAATGGGCGCATTTTGTCGGTCGCCTTTTTCTAATACCGGCGTATGACTGAGTTGTAGTTGCGGCCATTGATTAAGCTGCTGTAATACTTCACTTGGATTAAGAAATACCTCTTCGGGCGCTAACAGCGGGCGCAACATGTCGTGGCGGCGGTCTTCGTATCGCTCTTGTACATCTTGCCAAAAAGTGGTGGCGGCTGCTTGATATTCACCCGCGGTAAGCACCCACAGCGACTCGGGTAGCGAGTCAAATAGCGTTTGGGTGTGTTCAAAAAACATTGGGAAGTAATATTCAATACCTGCCGGAAACTGGCTATGGCTGACGCGGTGATACAGCGACTCTGGCTCGTTGCGCAGCGTAAAACGCTCGCGATATTGGCCACGAAACCGTTCAATGGCTGCCGCATCGGTCGGAAACTCCCGCGCCGGTAATAGCCGAACATGGCTGACTTTATCTTTTGAGCGCTGGGTTTCGGGATCAAACGGACGCAGGGTATCAATTTCATCATCAAAAAAATCGATACGAAACGGCTGGTTGGCACCCATAGGGTATAAGTCTAATAAGGCGCCGCGCGCGGCATACTCGCCGTGCTCTAGTACTTGTTCTACCGCGCGATAACCGGCTTGCTCTAATCGTTGGCGCAGCGCATGCAAGTCGAGCTTATCGCCGGTTTTAAGTAGTAAACTATTTTGCTCTAGCCAGTCGCGAGGCGGGGTGCGCAGCATTAAGGTGGTGATGGGCACAATGAGTAATCCCCGACGCAGCGCTGGTAAGCCATATAAGATTTCTAGCCGCTGAGAAATAATATCTTGGTGCGGTGAAAACTGATCAAAAGGCAGCGTTTCCCAATCGGGATAGTGCATCACCGGCAAGTCATCGTCTTGTAATAAATGCCGTACTTCTTGCTCTAAGCGCAGCGCCGTAGGCGTGTCGGGCACAATTAATAATACCAGCTGAGGCTGGTGCTTCACTTGCTCGGCAATGGCAAGGCTTAAGCTGCTACCAATCAGTTGACCAAGGCTGGCTTTAGGGCGAGGAGTGGGGCTGGCAATCTGGATCATGGGGTTTAGGGAATGTCCTGTTGGGCGCGGCGTTCGGCGCGGGCTTTAAGTTGTTTCGCTTGTAGCTGTAAGCTGGCGCGGATCAAGGCATCTCTGTCTTGTTCACGAATAGCGACAAAGGTACAGCGATAAATTGGTTCTGGTTCACGGGCATGAACCTCTATTTTGCCATAACCGTAGACGGCCACTGACAGCTCGGGGAGAAACAATTTAAAGCGCACCACGCTGTGGTTGGCCAGCGCTTGTCGCGAGCAAAAAGTAAAGCCACCGCCGCCTAAGCTCAAGGTAGTGTGGCGTTGACTAGGATCATCTTCTTGCGCCAGTACATAGCTTAATACCAAGTCTATCTTACGGGATTGCTGATTAATAATCTCTACCAGCTCGCCGGCGTGCTCATCTAGGTTGCGCAGTAGCCGAGCGTTACTGGTATCGATGCGCGTCACTTCACTGATAAGCTTAAAAGGTGCGGGGATCTCTGCCTCTAACTTTGCAGTGTCGGGTAGGATTTCGTGACCAGCTAACGGTGAAATATTTACCTGTGCCGGATAATCAATGCTGAAATAAGGTTCTGCCATGGGTTGCTGCTCTTGTTGCGCCTTGCACATACCTTTATTATTCCGCAACTGGCGGGTGAAAGAAAACCCTTTATAAAACGGATGATTAGAACATGTTTCAGCCCCTAACCTTGATGTTGGGTTTACGTTATGCCGGTGCGCGTGGCCAGCATAGCTTTGCCTCCTTTGTGTCTGGTTTTTCTACCATAGGTATTTTACTGGGTGTGGCAGCCTTAATTTTGGTATCGGCGGTGATGAATGGCTTTGAGCAGCAATTAAAAGATCGCATGCTCGGTGTGATCCCTCACGCCTTGGTAACCAACGAGCAAGGCAAGCTGAGCGATGCTAGCCAATATCAGTCGCTATTTCCCGATACCAACCTCGTTACTGGCAGTGCGCCTTTTATTCAAGCCGAGGCCATGGTGCAAGGGCCGGGGCATTTAACAGGTGTCGAATTATATGGGGTGGATCCGACTAATGAACAGGATCCGCTATTACACACCCTTGATAACACCACCTTAGAGTATTTTGAATATTTACCTTATGGCCTAGTGATGGGCTCAGGTGTGGCGCGCTCGCTAGGCGTGGAAGTTGGCGATGAAGTGCGGGTAACAGTGACCGAAGGCAGCCGCTTTACGCCTATGGGTCGAGTACCGAGCCAGCGCTTATTTACCCTAGTGGGCACCTTTACCACCGGGACCGATGTTGATAATCAACTGATTATGGCGCGACTTGCCGATGCGGGCCGCTTGTTACGTTATGCTCCCGAGCAGGTCAGTGGTTTGCGGTTATGGCTCAGTGATCCCTTTGCCCTAGCCAAATTACCTCGTTTGCCCGACGGGTTACAGTATCAAAGTTGGCAGCAAAGCCGTGGTGAGCTGTTTCAAGCGGTGGCCATGGAAAAGCGCTTAATGAGCTTTATGTTGGCACTGATTGTGTTGGTGGCGGCGTTTAATATTTTATCGGCCATGGTAATGGTGGTGACCGATAAAGAAGCCGAAATTGCTATGCTGCAAACCTTAGGTTTAAGCCAGCGCCGCGTCATGACGGTGTTTATGGTGCAAGGCGGCATTAGTGGCGTGTTAGGTAGTGTGTTGGGCTTTGGCTTAGGCCTGTTGCTCAGTATGAATTTAGATGCGGTATTAGAGCTCTTAGGCATTAACTTTTATTCTGCCGCCGGTGGTAGCCAGCTACCGGTGTTACTGGTACCACAGCAGCTTATTATTATTTTATTTTCCACTTTACTATTGTGTGTGCTGGCCAGCTTATATCCAGCTTGGCGTGCCGCACGCGTTCATCCAGCCGAGGCTTTGCGTTATGAGTAACCCGTTATTGGTGGTCAATGAATTGACCAAAACCCATGTGGATGGGGCAGAGCCCATTACTATTTTAGATAATGTTAGCCTGACGCTAAATGCCGGCGAAAGCTTGGCAATCGTAGGCAGCTCGGGCTCGGGTAAAAGTACGTTATTGCATTTATTAGGTAGCTTAGATGCGCCTACTAGCGGCCAAGTATTAATTGACGGCCAAGATTTACACCAATTAGGCAATCGGGCTCAGGCCCAGTTTCGTAATCAACACATGGGTTTCATTTATCAGTTTCACCATTTGCTAGGGGAGTTTAGCGCCCTAGAAAATGCTGCTATGCCATTGCTGATTGCTGGGCGCCCGGTAGCGGAAGCTCGTGCTAAAGCGCAACGCTTATTAGAGCGAGTCGGGTTAGGGCATCGTTTGGAGCATAAACCTTCGGCCCTGTCGGGCGGTGAGCGCCAGCGAGTGGCCATCGCCCGCGCCTTGGTTAATGAGCCGCGCTTGGTATTGGCCGATGAGCCCACCGGTAACTTAGATGCGCACAGTGCCAATGAAGTATTTGCGCTGTTGGCTGAATTACAACGTGAGCTAGGCACCAGCTTAGTGGTGGTTACCCACGACTTAGCTCTAGCGGCTCGCTTAGATAGACAGTGTCGCTTAGATAGTGGTCGTTTAGTAGACAGTGTTGAGCCCGTGGCGCTGCAGGAGCAAGGTTAATGTTTCGTCCATTAAGTGTATTTTGGGGCTGGCGCTTTAGTCGGGCTCGTCGGCGTAACCGTTTTATCTCCTTTATTTCAGTGGCCTCCATTTTAGGCATCGCCATTGGCGTGAGTGCGCTTATTTTAGGGCTCTCGGCGATGAACGGTTTTGAGCGGGAATTAGAGAATCGCATTTTATCGGTCTTGCCCCACGGGCAATTAAACACGGCTCAAGGGCCGGTGAGCGACTGGCAGCCCATGGCCGAGGAGCTTAGAGCCGGCGAGGGCATTGTAGCGGTATCACCAGTGGTGCCCTTGGAAGGCTTGCTGAGCCGCGGTGCTAAGCTAAAAGCCGTGCAGCTACAAGGAATAGAACCTGCGCTGGAAGAAAAAATCTCTGCGTTGACGCCTTATTTAAACGGCGGCAGCTTACAAGACTTACACGCCGGCGAGCGAGAGATTATTTTAGGCAAAGCCATTGCTGAGCAACTAGGTATTAAGGTGGGCGATCGAGTATCGCTACTATTGCCAGCTCCTGGGCAAGAAGGCTTTGGCTCGCCAAAGCGCCACAGTTTTACCCTAGTAGGGATCTTAAGCTTAGGTGGTCAGCTCGATAACTTATTGGGCTATACCCATATTGAAGATGCCCAAGCGCTGACTGGTATCGACGACCGTATTAATGGTTTTCATCTTAAAGTTGATGAAGTACTGGCCGCTGATCGGCTGACCATGAGTGCTGCGATGGGCTTACCGGTACCATTTTATGTGCATAGCTGGATGGAAAGCCAAGGTAATATTTATCATGACATTCAACTGGTGCGCACCCTCATGATAGTCGTATTGTTGCTCGTGATGGCCGTAGCCAGCTTTAATATTGTGTCCACCTTAGTAATGGCGGTTCATGAAAAGAAAAGCGATATTGCGATTCTTAAAACTATGGGGGCAGGGCCTTGGCAGATCCGCGGTGCTTTTATTGTCCAAGGCATGTTAAATGGTATTACTGGGGTAGTGTTAGGTGGCTTAATAGGCGGTTTATTAGCGACTCGCTTGTCTTCGTTGGTTGCGGGTTATGAGCAGCTGACCGGACACCAAGTGTTAAACCCCGATATTTATTTTATCGACTTTATTCCCACCGAGTTCCATTGGGCAGATTTTTGGCTCGTTACTGGGTCTGCTTTAGTGCTGATATTTGTAGCGACGCTGTATCCTGCCTGGCGTGCTGGTCGATTGCTACCCCGCCAGTTATTAGGCGCAGCCTGAGGGTTAACTTCTTGCTCCCATGCTCTGTGTGGGAGTTAGATCGCAATGTTTTTTCAGGCTGAGTACTCATTGAACATGCTCGCCGCTGAGCGTAAACCTTTCACTATAGAGCTTATCTTTATTCTTCTGTGGGTTCCGTGGATTCTGTGGCAAAAGGGTTTTTCTGGAGGCTATTGCTTACGTTGGCGCTGTTTGCGGCGCGCGCGCCAGGCGAGCTGCACTTTCCAGCGCCAGCCAATACGAATGCATAGCCAACCTAATAGGCCACTGGTTATGCCTAGTAATAAAGCGCCGGTCAGTAAGGGGAAGGCAATGGCCGTCACATCGTGCTCTAAAGAGCGATTCAGCGTTAATACCGGCAATTGTAATAATTTTGCTCCCAAGTGATAGGCAAAATAAAACATCGGCACTATGGTCAGCGGATTATTAATCCACACTAGGGCGATGGCTAGTGGCAGGTAGCCTCTTAGTAAGACCGCCACGGCAATGGCAATTAAGGTATGCATAGGAATGGGCAACCAACAGGCAAACAGTCCTGCAGCCACGGCACCCGCGGCGGAGTGGCGATTCCAATGCCATAAGTTAGGCGTATATAAGTAGCGAGCAAAAGGCGCTAATAACCGATTGCTTTGCAAGGTAGCTTGGCTGGGCATTTTTGAGGCTAGCCATTGGCGTAACATTAGCGATGTCGTCTCCTTTGTTTCCAGCGCCGCGCAACGGCCCAACGCCATAAGGCGTGGATCACCATAAAGCCCATAGCCGAGCTTACTATCGCCATCACTAAGCATCCCAATAGAAACGGCGGCGCGGCGGTACTCATTGCGCTACTTAACCAGTCTAAGCTGAGCTCAAAATGTTGGTAATGATGAGGTCGGTCTAATAAAAACGAGCCTAAACGATAAGCAAAATAAAACATCGGTGGCATGGTCAGTGGGTTAGTTAGCCAGACTAATACCACCGATAAGGGCAAGTTGACCCTAAAATACATGGCTAATAAGGCAGAAAGTACCATTTGAAAGGGGATAGGCAACCAAGCGCAAAATAATCCGACGGCAAAGGCGCCCGCCGCCGAATGACGGTTGAGATACCACAGGTTATTATCGTTTAGACGGTTACCTAGCAGGCTTAAATATTTATTATCTTTAATCTTGCTGGGATCGGGCATTAAGCGTTTTAAAAGTTTTTTTGGCATTTACTCTAAATCCGCAATACTTATCTTATGGATAAGCGACTGTTTGCTTTTAGTGGTGGTGTTTCTACCATCTTACTGTGGCCTTGGCTACCAGAGTGGGAGCTTGGGATACTGCTGCTAGGGCTGAGTACGCTGTGCATTCGGCGCCGCCCCATGATGGCGTGTTTATTACTCGGTATTACGTGGGCCTTATGTTACAGCCATTGGCAATTAAATTGGTGGCATTATCCGCAATTATTTCAGCGTAGTCAGTTGATTACCGGCTCTGTTGCCAGTGTACAACACCGCGAACAGGGAGCGAGCCGATTGATTGTCAGCCTCAGCCACCTAAATGGTCAAGCTCTTTCCCCACAGCCCAAGGTGTTATTGGCTTGGTATAGTGAGCAAGCTTCTCCAAAAGCCGGTGATCGCCTACAAACCATTAGTCATTTAAAGCTCCCCCATGGTTTGCATAATCCCGGCACCTTTGACAGTGCCCGCTGGTTATTAGGCCAGGGGATCACTGCCCGTGGCTCCGTTACCGGCACCTTAAGTCATCAGCGCGCGCCTCCCTCACGGCGCAGCCAATTAGTAGCACATATTACTAGCGTGACCGAACCCTTGGCGGCACAGCCTTGGCTATTGGCGCTAAGTGTGGGAGAGCGTGCCGGTCTTACTTCAGATGATTGGGCTATGCTGCGCGGGTTAGGAGTGAGTCATTTATTTGCTATTTCGGGATTACATATTGGTTTGGTGGCGGGACTAGGGCTTGTTGCCGGGCGCTTAATAGGCTGGCGCAATGGCGCTTTGTTGTTAGGGGCAGGCCTTGGCTTAACTTATGCTTGGCTGGCGGGTTTTTCTATTCCTACCCAGCGCGCCTTAGTGATGCTAATGCTGTGGTTAGGACTCATGGTGATCGGGCGCTTTTGGAGTGGCCGACGTGTGTTATTAGTCACCATGACGATGTTATTGGCCACTCAGCCGTGGTTGGCACTTAATCAAGGATTTTGGCTGTCGGTATTAGCGGTGGCGGCGGTGATCGCGGTCAGTCAGTGGTTTGGCGGGCGCGGTTTATGGCGGCTACAGGCGGGGCTAACATTATTATTGCTGCCAATAGTCATGCTGTTTTTTGGGGGCCTTAGCTGGTTATCGCTACCCGTTAACTTAATTTTAATTCCGCTATTTTCTTTGTTGCTTATTCCGCTGTTATTACTGGCTTCTTTATTACTCTATCCGGCCCCTGAGTTAGCGTGGCAGGTTTTTAGCTTATTAAATGCCTTATTTGAGCCGCTAATGGCGGGGCTGCATTGGCTGAATAATAGCCTATCGCCTTGGCAGTCCTTATCGGCAAAGGCGCAGGGCATGGGTTTTGTTTTATTGTTATTGCCCTGTTGTTTATTACCTCAGGCCCGTGCGTTAAGTGTATTGGCAATAACAGTGGTGCTGTTATCTCTGCCAGCTACGCCCGACTGGGAAGTGCGTGCTTTAGACGTAGGGCAAGGGCTGTCGGTGCTAGTCACCCAAGGCGATAACGCACTCTTGTATGACACGGGAAATCGTTTTAATAGCGGTTTTAATATGGCGGATGCAGTTATTTTGCCGCTCTTAGCGCGCTTAGGTATTAATGAGCTAGACTACTTGGTGATAAGTCACGACGACCGCGACCACAGTGGTAATCGAGATTATTTAGCCAAAGTGCTGCCTATTGCCCATCGTTGGGGAGCGTGGCCGGACGGGCAGCGTTGTCGGGCGGGTCAAAGGGCCCAGTGGGGCAAACTACAATTAACCGTACTGTGGCCTACTACCTTAACAGGACACAGTAATAATGACTCTTGTGTGGTGCATATTAGTGATGGACGCCGTTCAGTGTTGTTGACGGGCGATATTGAAGCCAAGGCAGAGCAGGCGTTATTAGCTACAGGTCAATCGCTGCAAGCAGAGCTGTTGTTTAGTCCCCACCATGGTAGCCGTAGCTCGTCTACCGAGGCCTTTAATCGCGCCGTAGCACCCGACTGGGTAATACATACCGCGGGTTTTGCAAATCAATGGGGCTTTCCTTCCCCAGAAGTGGTGGCACGCTTTGAGCAGCAAGACGTAGAGCAATTAACTACCGGTGAGCTGGGCATGGTGCACTTCGTCGCTAAGGATTCGGGCTGGCAACTGCGCACTAAAACGCGGCCCGGAGTTTGGTATCATCAGCTCAACACTTGGTTGCAGACGGCTAAGCCGTTAGAATAGCGCCTTGCTTTTCAAGGTAGAGACCTGAATGTCCCAAGATACGCAGACTTCTTCCTCGTGGCCGGTGCTAAAACGGCTGCTGAGGTATGTAAAAGAGCGCAAGCTCGGCTTGCTTGCCGCCATTATTGGTATGGTGGGGTATGCCGCGGTAGATACCACCTTTGTTTTTTCTATTAAGCCGCTGATCGATGATGGCTTAACTGGTCATGATCCGACAGTCATGAAGTGGATGCCTTTATTTGTGGTGGGTATCGTATTTTTACGCGGCGTTTGTACTTTTTTATCCAGCTTTTGTATGGCTTGGGTAGGTAACCATGTGGTGATGGCGCTACAGCAGGAAGTGTTTGGTAAGTTGATGTCGATGCCGGTGGCGTTTTTTGATCGCCACAACAGCGGAAACTTACTCTCTAAAGTCACCTATGATGCTTCTCAAGTCTCCTCTGCTGCCAGCTCCACCTTAGTCACGATAGTGCGCGAAGGCGCCACTGTTATCGGCTTGCTGGGGTTAATGTTTTATAACTCTTGGCAATTGTCGTTAATTTTCTTTGCAGTAGGGCCGGTGGTGGGCATTATGATCGCGGTGATCAGCCGTCGCTTTCGTCGCTTAAGCCGTGGCATGCAAGATGCGATGGGCAATATTACCAGCAGCACCGAGCAAATGCTTAAAGGCCATAAAGAAGTATTAATGTTTAATGGCCAGCAAGTAGAATCGAAGCGTTTTCATCGCGTAAGTAATGCAGTACGCCAGCAGAATATGAAAATGGTAGCCGCCGATGCCATTGGTACCCCGCTAGTGCAGGTGATTGCATCTACCGCCTTGGCAGTATTGTTGTATGTCGCGACTATTGATGGCGTACAAGATCAGTTAACCCCCGGTACCTTTACCGTGATCGTGACCTCGATGATGATGTTGATGCGGCCATTAAAAAGCTTAACGCAAGTTAATGCCTCTTATCAGCGCGGAATCTCGGCCTGTGAAAGCTTATTTGCTTTACTAGACAGCGACGGGGAGCGTGATCAAGGCACTAAAAAGTTAACTCGTGCCAAAGGCCATATTGAATTTGACCAAGTACGTTTTAACTACCCTACCAAAGATACCCCCGCGCTTAATAATGTCAGCTTTACACTAGAGCCCGGAAAAACCTTAGCTCTAGTGGGTCGCTCAGGCTCGGGTAAAAGCACTATCGCCAGTTTGTTAACCCGTTTTTATGATATTGACCAAGGGGAAATTCGCCTCGATGGCGTTAACATACAAGATTATAAATTAAGTGATTTACGTCGCCAGTTTGCGCTGGTGTCTCAGCAGGTGCATTTATTTAATGACACTATCGCTAATAATATTGCCTATGCGGCAGAAGGCGCCTATAGCCGTGAGCAAATAGTGGCGGCAGCTAAGGCGGCTCATGCGGAAGAGTTTATTATTAAACTAGAGCAGGGCTACGATACTATTATTGGTGAAAATGGCGCCAGCTTGTCAGGTGGCCAACGCCAGCGATTAGCTATTGCCCGCGCCTTATTGCGCAATGCGCCGTTGTTAATTCTAGATGAAGCTACCTCGGCGCTGGATACTGAGTCGGAGCGTCATATTCAAGCCGCCTTAGAAGAGCTACGCAAAGACAGAACGGCGTTAGTTATCGCCCATCGTTTATCGACCATTGAAAATGCCGATGAAATATTGGTTATCGATGAGGGGCATATTGTTGAGCGTGGTTCGCATCATGACTTACTAGCGCATAAAGGTATTTATGCGCAATTAAGAAAACTCCAACATGGCGACGGTGATGCAAGCTTGGTATAGCAAAGCCGTTTGGCTGTGGTTATTAGCGCCGTTTAGTGGCTTATTTGCTTTGCTCAGTGCGCTGCGCCGTGGCTTATACCGCCTAGGGTTTAAAAAGACCTACCGCGCTCCGGTGCCAGTGATCGTGGTTGGAAATTTAACCGTCGGCGGCAATGGTAAAACCCCTTTAGTGGTTTGGCTGGTATACTGGTTACGCGCGCAAGGCTATCAGCCGGGAGTAATTAGCCGTGGTTATGGTGGCAAGAGTGAATATTATCCGCTGTTACTCACCAGTGAGACTCCGGCTGCCCAAGCCGGAGATGAACCGGTATTAATTTATCGTCGTACCCAATGTCCGGTGGTGGTGGGACCTAAGCGCACAGAAGCTGCTGCGCTACTCGCGCAACAAGGCGTGGATATTATTATTAGTGACGATGGCTTACAGCATTATGCGCTGGCGCGCGATATAGAACTCATAGTGATTGATGGCCAACGCCGGTTTGGTAATGGCCAGCTCTTACCGATGGGGCCACTGCGCGAAGGAGTTTGGCGGCTTAAGCAGGCCGATGCCATTATTAATAATGGCGGACCCACTCACTCGGGGGAGTATTTAATGACCTTAGCTGCTGGGGCTTTACAACCAGTATCAACAAACTTAACGCCAAGTGCAGTTGCCCCTCAAACAGGACAGCGAGTGCATGCGCTAGCAGGGATTGGTCACCCGCCGCGGTTTTTTAATACCTTAAGCCAGTTAGGTTTTGAGCTCGCCAGCCAGCGGGCCCTAGGCGACCATCAGGCCATTGAGCCTGCACAGCTACTATCATTAGATACATACCCGCTGTTGATCACCGAAAAAGACGCAGTGAAGTGGCCGGGTGGCCATGATAATACTTGGTATTTACCTGTCGACGCGCAGTTGCCGCCGGCATTTGAACAGCAGCTTTTAACTCGACTAAAGGAGCTACCCCATGGCGATTGATGCCAAACTAGTAGAAATTATTGCCTGTCCGGTATGTAAGGGAAAGTTACAGTTAGACCGAGTGCATAACGAATTAGTCTGCCGTTTTGACCGGTTGGCTTATCCCATCACCGAAAATATTCCGGTGTTATTAGAAGACCGAGCACGCAAACTGAGTTTGGATGAGTTGCCGGCATGAGCTTTATTGTAGTGATCCCAGCACGATTTAGCTCGACTCGTTTACCAGGTAAGCCGCTAGCAGATATTCATGGCAAACCGATGATCCGCTGGGTAGTTGAGCAAGCACAAAAAAGTGCGGCCGCTCGGGTGGTGGTCGCCACCGATGATGAGCGTATTAAACGTGCATTAGCCGACAGTGGCGCCGAGATTTGCATGACTCGCGCCGATCATGACTCAGGCACCGAGCGCTTAGCCGAAGTAGTCGAACAACTAGGTTTAAGCCCAAACGACATTGTTGTGAATGTACAAGGGGATGAACCACTCCTGCCACCGGCTCTTATTGATCAAGTTGCGGCGACATTGGCAAATAGCGAAGCGCCGATGGCCACTTTAGCCACGCCGCTCACCGAGCTGGCACAGCTGCATGATCCTAATGTGGTCAAGCTGGTAAAAAATAGCGCCGGCAACGCTTTATACTTTAGCCGAGCAGCGATTCCGTTTACTCGCGATAGTGAGCCTGCCTTAACGGACTGCCGTCGTCATATTGGTATTTATGCTTATCGGGCAGGTTTTATTCGTCGCTACTTATCGCTTAGCGCCAGCCCCCTTGAAGTGAGCGAAAAGCTAGAACAACTGCGCGTGTTATGGCATGGCGAATCCATTGCCGTGGCCGATGCCTGTGAAGCACCCTTATTGGGTGTTGATACCGAGGCCGATTTAATCGCAGTACGTCGCTACTTGGCTCCCTGAGTACTTAAGCTATGCTTATTCGCACAATTGCTGTTTATAGATTTTATAATACACATTAAAGGGGTAACTCACCCCTACTGATGGCGGTTAAACGTCACATAACCACGTTTGAGGAAGTATATGATTACCCTAGGTGAATACATCGTTAAAAACCAAGCTGAATACCCTAATGCCAGTGGCGAGCTGACATCCTTGTTGTCATCTATCCGTCGCGCTGCCAAAGTCGTTAATCGCGAAATTAACCGCGCCGGCTTAGTGACCGATATTATTGGCGGCAGCAACGGCAGCCACAACGTACAAGGTGAAGCACAGCAAAAGCTCGATGTGTTTGCCAATGACATGTTTAAAGCAGCACTAGAAGCGCGTGGTGAAGTGTGTGGTATTGCTTCAGAAGAAGAAGACCACTATGTCGCCTTTAATAATGAGCAACAAAGTAACGCTAAATACATCGTGCTGATGGATCCGTTAGATGGTTCTTCTAATATCGATGTGAACGTGTCGGTAGGGACTATTTTCTCTATCTACCGCCGTTTAAGTGAGCCAGGCCAGCCGGTGACCATGGAAGACTTTTTACAGCCTGGGGTGAATCAAATTGCCGCCGGTTATGTAGTGTATGGCTCTTCTACCATGCTGGTGTATACCACTGGCAATGGTGTTCATGGCTTTACCTACGATCCTAGCCTAGGCTCGTTTTGCTTGTCTCACGAGAATATTCGAATTCCCGAGCAAGGGGTGATTTACTCTATTAACGAAGGAAACTACATTAAGTTTCCAGAAGGAGTAAAAAAATACCTTAAGTTTTGCCAAGAGCAAGATGAAACCTCCAATCGTCCTTATACCTCACGCTATATTGGTTCACTGGTATCGGACTTTCACCGTAATATGCTAAAAGGCGGTATTTATATTTATCCATCTGGTACTAATGCGCCGGATGGTAAATTACGCTTATTATATGAATGTAATCCACTGGCTTTTATGGCAGAGCAAGCCGGCGGATTAGCGACTGATGGTTTCCGTCGTATTATGGAAATTAAACCGACCGAGTTACACCAGCGCACTCCTTATTTTGTCGGCTCAAAAAGAATGGTAGAAAAAGCCGGTGCATTAATGGAAGAGCATTCGCAGCCTAAATAAACCCTTGCAATTAGATAATAGAGTATTTAAATATACCGAGCCCAGTGCTCGGTATATTTTTGATTATTAGGTGGTTTTTAAATTACTATTATTCTTTAGTCTGATGATATTTTTTATTAAAGATAGATATAAAAAAGGCCAGCATCTGCTGGCCTTTTTGCATTCTATAAAAGTAAATAATTATTTACTTTTTCTCTACCTGACTGTGAAAATCACGCTCGGCATGACCCGTATATAACTGGCGAGGACGACCGATCTTTTGTTTAGGATCAGACATCATTTCGTTCCAGTGGGACATCCAGCCAACCGTACGAGCCAAGGCAAAGATTACGGTAAACATGGAGGTAGGAATACCGACTGCCTTGAGAATAATACCGGAGTAGAAGTCGACGTTGGGGTAGAGTTTACGCTCAACGAAGTAGGGGTCAGACAGCGCAATACGTTCTAGCTCCATGGCCACGTCTAACAGCGGATCTTCAATTTTGAGATCGTCCAACACTTCATGACACGTCTCACGCATCACAGTGGCACGCGGGTCAAAGTTTTTATAAACCCGGTGACCAAAGCCCATTAGACGGAAGGGATCATCTTTGTCTTTGGCGCGCTCAATAAACTCTGGAATACGGTCTACTGAACCAATCTCTTCTAGCATCTTCAAGCACGCTTCGTTGGCACCGCCATGCGCGGGACCCCATAGAGAAGCAATGCCCGCCGCTACACAGGCAAAGGGGTTTGCACCACTAGAGCCCGCTAAACGCACGGTTGAAGTAGAGGCGTTTTGCTCATGATCCGCATGCAAAGTAAAGATGCGATCCATGGCGCGTTCAACAATAGGATTGACCTTGTATTCTTCACAGGGCACAGCAAACATCATGTGCAAGAAGTTACCGGCGTAGCTCAAGTTGTTTTGTGGATAAACAAATGGCTGACCAATCGAGTATTTATAGGCCATGGCCGAGATGGTAGGCATTTTAGCTACCAAGCGATGAGTCGCTATCTCTCTGTGTCGGTCATTATGGATATCCATCGGCTCGTGATAAAACGCCGA
>JAAYRH010000188.1 GCA_012518835.1 Aeromonadales bacterium
GTTTAGCAACTGGCGCTTAGCCCAACTGTGTGCCCCTCATATGGAGCAGGCCGGCTATGGTTCGATTATTAATATGTCGTCGATGAGCTCGATTAATAAAAGCCCTGCTATTAGCGCCTATGCTTCATCTAAAGCGGCCATTAACCACATGACCGCCAACCTCGCGTTTGATTATGGTCCGGCTAATATTCGTGTGAATGCCGTAGGCCCAGGTGCGGTAAGAACCGATGCCCTCGCGTCGGTATTAACACCAGAAATAGAGAGCACCATGCTGGCCCATACACCGCTTCAGCGCTTAGGTGAGCCTGAAGATATCGCCGGCGCGGTCTTGTATTTTGCCGCTCCAGTATCAAAGTGGGTCAGTGGCCAAGTATTATTTGTCAACGGCGGAGGAGTGCAAACCTTAGATTAATGAATATAGCGCCAAGCGCCGAGCACCAAGGCAGTACAAGACTTAAGTAAAAGCGTTACGCTGACCGTTATATGTTTACGTACAGCGGTCAGCGTATAACGTATGGCGGTGTTTTGTGTAGGCGAACGCTTGCTCTCGCATTACGCCGCAGGCGTCACTATATCGGGCGAGATAACAAAGTTCGGGGCGGGATAACAAAAACCGGAAAGGGATGGGCAGGAGCTAAGGACGAGATAACAAATTTCGGAACGAGATAAGATAAGTCAGGACGACACAACAAAGATTTGGAAAATATATTTCCCAGCCCTAGCTTATCCCTTTCATCGCTCTTGCTTATGTCGTCCCTAGCTCTAGTTTATCCCTTCCATAGCCCTTGCCTATGTCGTTCCCAGCTCTAGCTTATCCCTTTCATCGCTCTTGCCTATGTCGTCCTTAGATCTACCCAAACCTCAATTCATATGGCCGGCTTAGCGCTTCTTGAATATCGGCTATTGAAAACACCTTATAAAACTCACTAAAGCGTTGGCCATCAAACCAAATTTGCACCACCGGTAGCGTCATAATGCGCTGTTGAGCGCATAAGGTTTCGCCATTGCCTTGGCAGTCAATATAAGCCGTTTGTAACAAAGGAAACTGCTTAGTAACTAACTCCATTAAGCGGGGTTTCAGGGTCTGGCATACACCGCAGTGTTGTCCACCATAAAGCAACAGCACGCCAGGATGCTGTGCTAAAAACTGCTCTAGCTCTATAGCGCAATGAATCATAAGCATATTGATAAGTAACTCCAGATTAAGATCTGTGATCTAAGCCGCTTGTTAACAACTTGTATCATTTTTACATAGGCAGCATAGCAGCAGTTTGTTATGGTCAAAATGGTGTGGTGCCTAAACAGCATCTTTGGTTTTTTTGGCCTAAAAGCGTTTAGCTAGTAGGTTATTTGACGGAATAATAGACGATTATGTGGAAGATACTCAAAATTGCCAGTGCTTTCATTGGCATCATTGTTGGTGCCGGTTTTGCCTCAGGCCAAGAAGTGCTTCAATACTTTACCAGTTTTGGTTATTGGGGGACTGCTGCGGCCATTGTGGCCACCGCCTTGTTTGCCTATTTAGGTATGATGCTCACCATGTTAGGCAGCCGTACAGCAGCCCTTTCTCACAAAACCGTGGTGTACCAAATAAGCGGGCGCCACATTGGGGTGATTGTTGACTACATTCTTATCTTCACCTTATTTGGGGTAGGAGTAGTGATGATTGCTGGCGCAGGCTCTACTTTAAATCAACAGTTTGGTTTGCCACCGTTTGTGGGTAGTCTGATTATGACCTTATTAATGGGCACTACCTTAATGATGCGGGTGCAAAAAGTAGTGGGGATTATTGGTAGTATTACGCCATTTTTAGTGTTGGCATTAGCACTTATTTGCATCTATAGCCTAACAACCATGGATCGTACTTTTGCTGAGTTGGCACCTATGGCAGAAGCGGTACCTTCTACTTTACCGCATTGGTTGGTGTCTGCTGTTAACTATGTGTCGTTTAATATTGCGGTAGGAGCGGCGATGTCGCTGGTGATGGGCGGCGCTGAAAAAGATGAAACCATTGCTAAGTGGGGAGGCTTCTTAGGTGGGCTGGGCATTGGTATTTTAATTATGATCAGCCACCTAGCGATATTTTCTCAAATAGATGTAGTAGCAAACTTTGATTTACCGCTCTTAAAGATTATTGATGGTATTTCTCCCATCCTCGCCGTTGCAATGTCTTTGGTATTGTTTGGCATGATCTTTAGTACCGGCGCTAGCATGTTTTATGCATTTGTAGCGCGTTTTGTAGAGATGCGTACTCCTACAGGTTATCGCTTTAGCATCTTGACCTTGGTTATCGGCTTTATTGCCAGCTTTGCCGGCTTCACTAAACTGGTGGCCTTTTTCTATCCATTGATTGGCTACTTAGGTTTATTTTTAGTGTTTGCTCTTATCTTTGCGCCGTTTAAATTAAAGCGCGACGCACGCTTAGCAGCAGAGAATAAGTAGCACAGTTAACCATCATGTTCAGTTTTAGCCATCAAGCCGCCTAATAAGGCGGCTTATTTATGAAGTATAATTCTGATAAAAAAGGCTTTTGTGGTGTAATCGATATTATCTTAGTTGAGAAGTAGGATAAGATGGCGATATTAAAAATTAAGTCGCTCCAGCAACGTTAACAGCGTGCGAGCACAGGTTTTTTATTAAAGTCCGTGTCATTCCCAAGGAACTCAATTAATGCCTAATTTAACGATTAGAGTACGCGTCTTATTGTTAGCGCTAATACCCGTTATGGTGCTCACCGCGTTTTTAACCATGTATAATTTGCAGCAAACCCATAACATTGGGGATGAGGCCATTGCCCATTTTTCTACCGATATGGAGCAAAATAAGCGTGAAGAATTAAAAAACTATATTAACGTTGCTAAAACTTCTATCGCACATTTATATAACCTGCCTAACTCAGCCAACGACCCAGAAATTCAACAGCAAGCTTGGGATATATTGCGCCAGTTACGCTTTGATGACTCAGGCAGTACCGGCTACTTTTTTGTGTATGACACCAATGCGGTGAACATTATGCATGGCACAAACCCCGCGCTAGAGGGGGAGTCTCTAAGAGACATGCAAGATCCTAATGGCGTGTACGTGATCCGCGAGCTATTAAAGTCAGCTAAAACGGGCGACTTTACGCCTTACCATTGGGAAAATACCGAAACCGGCGCCATTGATCCCAAGCTGGGTTATGCCGTTATGCTTCCTAAATGGAATGTGATCTTAGGCACCGGCTTTTGGACCGTTGGGCTCGACAATCAAGTGGCCGCTATTAGCGAGCGCGTTAATACCTCGATTGCTGGCACGGCCATTCGCTCCCTTATGGCAGCAGTACTTATTTTAGGTGTAATTGTGGTGATCGCGCTTATTGTAGTGCGCGGTATAATTCGCCCACTCACGTTAGCGGTCGCGGCGATGAATGATATTGCTAAAGGTGATGGCGATCTAACGCGCCGCTTAACCGTGAATGGCAACGATGAGCTAAGTGAATTAGCGGTGGCTTTTAACACCTTTGCTGATCAAGTTCATGGCTTAGTAAAACAAATACTGTCCTCCTCGCGCACCATGAATCAATCTACCCTAGAACTTGCCCAAGTAATGCACGAAGCCAAAGCAGGTGTAGAGCGACAAAAATCCGAAAGTGATCAGGTAGCAACGGCTATGAACGAAATGACTGCCACCGCCCAAGATGTGGCCAGCAATGCCAGCGAAGCGTCTCATGCTGCTAATAATGCCAGCACCCAAGTGTCGGACGCTCAAGGGTTAGTACATCAAACCCAAGAAGTGATCCAAGGTTTATCGGAGCAAGTAGCAGAGGGAGTAAGAGTGATTGAAGCGCTAGGCGCCGACTCTGCACGCATCGACAGTGTATTAGAAGTGATCCGCGCCATTGCCGAGCAAACTAACTTGCTCGCGCTAAACGCCGCCATTGAGGCCGCCCGCGCTGGAGAACAAGGTCGCGGTTTTGCAGTGGTCGCCGACGAAGTCCGTACCCTTGCCAGTCGCACCCAAGACAGTATTCAAGAAATTCAGCACACTATAGAGCTCTTGCAAGGAGGGGCTAGTAATGCAGTTAATATTATTGGCTCCATTAGTGAGCGCAGCGAGGCGACGGTCGCCGAAACCGAGCAAGTAAATGACGCCTTACAGCGTATTACAAGCGCGGTTAATATTATTACCGAAATGAACATTCAAATAGCCAGTGCCGCCGAAGAGCAAACCAGCGTGTCTGAGTTGATAAACCAAAACGTGCATGAAATTGTGGTGATTACTGAACAAACCAGCCAAGGGGCTGCACGTGCTGATGAAGCCACCCAACGCCTAAAAGAGCTGGCCGCCGAGCTAGATGCAGAAGTGAGCCGCTATTCAGTGTAAAAAGCGGTTTAATACCAAACGGTAAAATGACCTGATCAAAGCCTTTTGCCACGGAA
>JAAYRH010000189.1 GCA_012518835.1 Aeromonadales bacterium
ACCATGGGCGCAACCACGGCGACGGCAATCCGCTCTGGCGCGATCATGGCGAGGCGTTTTGGCATTAAGTCAGCAAACAAGATAAATAAAGAGGTAACTACAAAAAACGACATAAAGAAGGCGGTTTTCTCAATCCACGCCCCCGTAAAGAAGGTATGGAGTAGCTCCGTCAGAAACGGCGTAAAAGCCGCCTCACCTAAAATACCGCCGAGAATGGCTACAGCATTCAGGCCTATTTGTACCACGGTAAAGAAGTTGCCGGGCTGCTCTTGAAGTAGCAATACCTTTTCTGCGTTGAGATCCCCTTCACTGGCCATGAATCTGAGTTTTAATTTGCGAGAGGCAGCTAAGGCGATTTCAGACACCGAAAAGAATGAGCTGATAGCTACCAGCAATAGCAGAACCAGTAGGTTCTCAAAAACAGTCATAATGAACTACACCATCAAGGAAAGAGACAAGCAAGGGTCGACACAAAGCGTTTCGACTCGTGTTATATAAGCGAAAATCAGTATAAAAGATAGAGGGCAATAGGAGATAAATAATCAGCGAGCACGGACAGCCCCACCTACCCTAAAAGAACTTAGGAGTGGCTTTGATATGACCTAGCTCGCAGAGTCAAATTAAAGAACCTGTTTACGCGTGCCATCACAGACTTAATGTGGGCAATATAACAATATAGTTTGTGTGGTTAAGTAATTAACAAGGCAAAAATAATGTCAGAGGTTACTGCAGCGCAAGCGTCGGCCAGCGTGGGGCACATCATAAAGATCCGGGGTGGCGTGGTGGATGTACAGTTTTCAGGTAAAGCCCCGCAGATCTACGAACTCGTCTATGCTGGCGATATCGCCATGGAAGTCAGCTCTTTGCTAAATCACGGTGTAGTGCGGTGCATGGCATTAGCCAGTGTCCAAGGCTTAGGTTTAGGTATGTCTGTTACCGCTACCGGCTCTCCTATCCAAGTGCCCGTGGGAGATTCAGTATTAGGCCGCATGCTTAACGTCTTTGGGGATGCGATAGACGATAAGCCCGCGCCTGCAGCAAGTGAGCGTCGCTCTATTCATCAAGCTCCCCCTGCCTTAGAAGACCGAGTGGTTCATAGTGAAATATTAGAAACCGGTATTAAAGCCATCGATTTATTATCACCCATTGAGCGCGGTGGCAAAACCGGTCTGTTTGGTGGTGCTGGGGTGGGTAAAACCGTACTGATCACCGAGCTCATTAACAATACCGTGCAGCATTATCAGGGGGTGAGCCTATTTTGTGGTATTGGGGAGCGCTCTCGTGAAGCGGAAGAGCTATATAGAGAAATGGGCGATGCGGGCGTACGTGATAAAACCGTGATGTTATTTGGCCAGATGAACGAAGCCCCAGGAGTACGCTTTTTAGTGGGTAAGTCGGCACTGACCATGGCCGAGTATTTTCGTGATGAACAACAGCAAGACGTCCTGCTACTAATCGATAATATCTTCCGCTTCGTACAAGCAGGTTCTGAGGTATCGG
>JAAYRH010000190.1 GCA_012518835.1 Aeromonadales bacterium
ATCGGCAATCCTAGGTTCATGATCAGGGTTAATGCTAAATAGTGGCGATGCTGAAACTGCAGTATTCGGTTACGTTTGAGATCGGCAATATTACTATCGTCGGGGGTATTATAATGGCGCAGCATCCAGCCCATGTGTGAGAACCACAGGCCGCGGCTAGCAGAGTAGGGGTCTTGGTCGTAGTCATCAACATGACGATGATGGCGACGATGATCGGCGCACCAGTGGTAAGCTGAGTTTTGTAGTGACAGCGCACCACCTAAGGCAAACAGCCACTGTAAAACAGGGTGCGCTTGGTAGGCTTTGTGCGCCCACAGCCTATGGTAGCCTCCGGTAATTGATAAACAGCTATAACTAAACAGCATTAGCATCGCCAGCCACTGCCACCCATCATAGCCGTGAGTGAGACCATACCAAGGCACTAACACTAAAGTAGCTAAAGCCGTGGTAGAAAATAATATAAGATTAGTCCACAGCACAGGAGGTTTACGCATCTAATTTATCCATTCAGCGAACAGGTGTACGCCATTTTCTACTGGAAACCTAGTAGGCGTCAATCAAAAAGTATGCAATCAGTGCTGACCACGTTAGGACAAAAGGGTATGATCGCCTCACGAATATCTGGGGCTTAGGGGTAACGTGGGCGTTCGCGCAGCACAAAAGGAAAAGACACGGCGAAGTTTAATAGAGGCTGCTTTTCATCTGCTAAGTGCCGAACGAAGCTTTTCTAGTTTAAGTCTACGAGAAGTAGCCAGAGAAGCGGGGTTGGCGCCCACGTCTTTCTATCGTCATTTTAAAGATATGGAAGAACTCGGCTTGACGTTAGTGGATGAAGGTGGACTAACCTTACGTCAATTGATGCGCCAAGCCCGACAACGCATTGCTGATGGCGGAAGCGTGATCCAGATTTCAATAAAAACCTTTATGGAGTTTATTGAGCGTAGCCCCAACGTATTTCGACTATTATTGCGCGAGCGATCGGGTACTTCTGCGGCGTTTCGCCAAGCGGTGGCTCGAGAAATTCAACATTTTACTGCTGAGCTTACTGATTATTTAGAAGAGCGGCAGCAAACTAGTCGCAGTTACGCCGAAACCCAGGCGCAAGCGATGGTAACTATCGTATTTAGCGCCGGTGCAGAGGCGTTAGATATGAATGAAAGTGAGCGATCGGTGTTGGCCGAGCGCATGACCTTGCAGCTGCGTATTATTGCCAAGGGCGCAGATGCATACAATAAAGCAAAGAGGCTCTAGGCCCTACTATTAGGAAGGATGATCATGTCAGGAAGTAAAAATATTCGTCGCAAGCCTATCTTGTTAGCGTTTTTGGTGGGTCTATGTGGTAATGCCACCTTAGCTACCTTAACCGTGAGCCAGCTAGCTTTTTCTCTGTTTCCGCTTATTGCATTAGCGCTAGCGGCTCATATGCTCTATCGCGAGTACCTAAGCGTTCCAATGGAAGGTGCTACGCCGGTCTGTACTTTATTGGCATTTTTAATTGGGATATTTGGCTATTCAGCCGTGCTGCGTACCGACTATCCAGAAATGGGCAGCAATTACCTGACCGTGATGATTTTGTTAGTGTTAGTGATTTGGCTGGCGCTAAAAATGGGTGTGGCCGCCCGTCCGGTAGCAAAAGAAGAAGAAGCGTAAGCGGCACAGTATTGATTTAGAAACAGCCCGCCTTCAGGCGGGCTTTTTTATTACTCAAGATCAGTGACCACTGGCAAAGAAGGCGTTGCCCCCCACTCACACCAAGAGCCGTCATAAACGGCAATCTCTCTATGGCCAACCAGATAGGCTGCCAGCGCTAAAATAGCGGCGGTAACCCCTGAGCCACAGCTGCAAACCAACTGTTGTTTATCATTAAGTAGTGGTGCTAGTTTTTCAGCTAAAGCGGCGGTGGGTAATAAGTGTCCTTGACTAATTAGCTCAGTAAAAGGCAAACAGTAGGCTCCTGGCATATGGCCTGCGCGTACTTCTGGGCGAGGGTCGGGCGTGTGGCCACTAAATCGGTCGCGACTTCTGGCATCTAACACTAGGTGATCTGCCTGTGCTAATGCGGTGCTTACCTGACTGGCATCGGCAATCCAGTTATCTTGACGATGAGCAATAAAGTGACTTGGCGTGATCTCGGTGGGTGGCGTTACTTCTACCGGATAGCTTTGCTCTATCCAAGCGGGTAAGCCGCCATTCAATACCGCCACTTGGTCATGGCCCATGGCTTTAAACATCCACCAAGCACGAGGGGCAGCAAAAATACCACTGCCATCGTAAACCACGACTACACTGTGGTTGCTAATACCTAATGCTGCTACCTGCTGTGCAAACTGTTCTGGTGGCGGCAGCATATGAGGCAAGCTATTGTCATGATCTTTAATCATATGATCAAAATCAAAAAAGCGGGCGTTAGCTATGCGTTTTTGTTGCCACTCATGCTCGCCATCGCGTTGAGTGGCAGGCATATACCAGCTGGCATCTAATATCACTAAGTCAGGGTGATCAAGGTGATGGGCGAGCCAGTGACTATCTACTAAAGCAGTAGGTAAGATGAGTGGGATCATAAAGATCACTCCTAGTTTAATTAGCCTGATATCCTAAATGAGGACGCTAGCCGAAGCGAGTTATTTTTAGTGGTTAATCCTTTGTGCGAGATTGGCCATTGCGATTGTAGGCTATCTTACAAACTATTCAGCTCATAATGCTGAATTAGTGTCTCATTAATTAGACTCGGTTATATGATCATCAATGAATTCAAGCGTTTACGTTTAATGTATATTAGATGTAAAGACCTTGATCTAGATCAGTGTATTGATAAGAAAGTAAAGTCCTCTATAGTTAACCCCAGCTAAAGAGGACTAACCCGTCAGGATGATAGGTTAGTCTTACAGCTAATGGACACTACTAGTTTGTAGTAGGACACCTCCAAGGATGGTAGATAGTGAGCGGCTCAGGATGGGCCGCTGTTAGGATGACAAAGGACACGCCGAAGGATCGGTAAGAGGAAGTACCTTAAGGATAAGGTTATATGTCAGGGAGTGCAGGGAGCAACTAGGTTTAAGGATTAGAGCCAAGCGACAACCCAAGAGGGTGACTTTATGTCACCCTCTTTTTTTTAGTCACTTTTTTATAGAGAAATTATGAGTCACTGGGTCACTGCCTATAAAGCGGCTAATAGTTTAGAAGCTCATACCTTAAAAGGGGCGTTGGAAGTATCGGGGATTGCGGTGCAACTGCAAGGCGAAGCATTAGCGGGCGCGCTGGGTGAGCTACCTGCTAATGCCATTGAAATTACTATGCAAGTCAAAAACCATCAACTTGCCCAAGCGCGCCAGATCTTGCAGCGCTATCAAGATGTGGCTGAAGCAAGTTGGATATGCAGTCGCTGCGGCGAAGAAAATGCCGGTAGTTTTGAATTATGTTGGCAGTGTGGCCAAGATGCACCGGCAGATCCATTAGAGCGTTAATGGCTAAGAATTACCCCGTTTTTTTTCATTGTATTCTCGTAAGCGGGCACGATGACCGTGCATAGCAAAAGAGCCAAAAATTAATACCTGTATATAATCGCTGGTGCTGGGATGTAATACATGAGCGGTTTGCTTAAGCATTAACATTTGCATGATATGCATCACTAACACAATAGCGCCTAAAATTAACGGTGTAGAGCCGGCTTCTTCAAAGCCTGGCCCTAGTAAGGCAAAAATAATGCCTACCCAAAAAACTAACATAATGGCGCGCATCACTAAATTGATTATTTTCATTACTTAGATTCCCGTTGATAAAGTTGATAAGTCACTTGGCCTGCTTGTTTATCTTTTAGCAGCAGCCAATTTTTAGGTAATACCAGTGGCTCAACCGCCTGCTCGCGTTCGATATATATTTTGGCATTAACACTTAGCCAACCCTGCTCCTCTAGCAGCTGACAGACTTGCGGCAACAGCTCCTGATGAAAAGGGGGATCTAGGAACACCAAATCAAACGGCGTGGTGGATGAGGCTAAATACCGTACTGCATCGATATTAACTACTCTAGCCGGCGCTTGAGGCAGACGCGCTAAGTTTTGGCTAAGCTGTTGGGCGACCTGATGATCTTTTTCTACCATAATCACTTGGCTGGCTCCACGCGATAACGCCTCAAAGCCTAAACTACCGCTACCAGCAAATAAATCTAAGCAACGGCGTTCATTAACATCAAACATTAACCAGTTAAACAGCGTCTCTTTTATGCGATCAGTCGTGGGTCTAAGACCTTCACTATTTAGCACCGGCAGTTTGCGTCCGCGCCACAGCCCGCCAATAATTCGGATCTGCCCGCTGGCAACTGCATTTTTTCTTAACTTTCCTTTTGCCATCTCGTTTCGCCGTCTTTCAATAAAATGCTAGTATAAGGCGGTTTTGCACCCATAAGGGGTGAGTATTCTAATGAAGGGGCCGAGTCACGGCTAGCCCTAATCTCCCCCTAGACAAGTGAGTGATAGTGGAATGGCAAAAAAAGGTTTTTTTTCCTGGTTAGGTTTCGGTAAAAACAAGCAGCAACCAGAAGCAGATGAAGAGCAAAAAATAGCGTCCGATTCTGAAGTAGAAGCCGGTGCGGTAGAAGTAGAAAGAAGCCTCACCGACAAAAG